>WFXU01000044.1 GCA_015490455.1 Hyphomicrobiales bacterium | reverse complement strand
TATTGAAAGGCTGTTTCTGCGAAGGAGCGAAGTTTGCGCGAATGGATATTTTCTGCTGGCTGATCACGTAAAATTTCCATTGCGCGCAAGCCAATCAATAAATGTCTTTTTATCTGAGTGGAATAAAAATCAGAAGCCATGCCGGGTAATTTAATCTCTCCATGCAAAGGCTTATCTGAGACGCAAAGTAGAGTGCCGTAAGGGACACGAAAGCGAAAACCATTGGCGGCAATAGTTGCACTTTCCATATCCAAAGCAATTGCTCTTGATTGGCTTAAGCGGCGGGTAATTTCAATTTGGTTACGCAATTCCCAATTTCTATTGTCAAAAGTAGCAACGGTGCCCGTGCGCATAACCCGTTTCACTTCCAGACCCTCCAATTGCGTAATTTCGGCAACAGCTTCTTCAAGTGCCAGTTGAACTTCGGCAAGAGCAGGGATAGGAACGGAAAGAGGTAAATCAGCGTCAAGCACGTGGTCTTCACGCACATAAGCATGGGCTAAAACATAATCGCCAAGATTTTGCGTGCTTCTTAAACCAGCACAATGGCCAAGCATGAGCCAGGCATGGGGGCGAATAACTGCAATATGGTCGGTTATCGTCTTGGCATTAGAGGGGCCAACTCCAATATTAACCATTGTTATTCCGCGCTTTTTACCAGTCGTTAGATGATATGCCGGCATTTGTGGAGCTCGTTTGGGCGGGATTCCGCTAACTTCTCCGCCAAGCCGCTTATTCATAGTAACAACATTACCCGGCTCAACAAAACTATCATAATCCTTATGTCCGTTTGCCATATATTCCTTTGCAATGCGGCAAAATTCATCAATATAGAAAGCGTAATTGGTAAAAATTACAAAATTTTGAAAATAATTTGGATCGGTCGCTGTATAGTGAAACAGTCTGTGCAATGAATAATCAATTCTTGGAGCTCTAAAGGCTGCAAGGGGGAATGGTTCTCCCTTTTTGGTCACATAGGTGCCATTGGCAATTTCATCATCAGTATTGCTCAAATCAGGAACATCAAATAGATCGCGCAAAGGCTTGTCCATTTTTCGAATAGAGCTAACATCAATATTTTGGGCGGGATCTAACACATAATGGAGCGGAATAGGGGTGTTGGATTCGCTAACTTCAATAGAGCCGCCATGATTTTTCAAAATTAAAGAAAATTGCTCAATCAAATAAAATTTGAAAAAATCAGGATTTGTCAAACTTGTTTGATAAGTTCCGGGTGAGTGTAAAAATCCATAAGGTAAGCGCGAATCAACTTTCTTATGGCTGTTTGATATTACTGTTACCTGCGGATAACAGGCCCTAATTTTATATTTTGGTGTTTTTCCATTAGCCAGCTCAATCAAGTGGCTGCGAATAAAATTAATATTTCGCAAATATATTTCTCTGACATATTCCCAAACCTTATAAGGGTCGGTGAATGATTTTTTCGCAAATTTTTCCGGATATAATATTTTCATTCTTTAGAAAATGACAGATTAGAAAAAGAATGGCAATAATTTAATATTAATCCATCTGAAATTTTTCACTTTTTTGTGAGTGGCACTTTTTTTGTCAAAATAAATACTTATTTATATAGCGTACCATTTGCAGCGTCCCATGCAGGGGTACGAGAGAAACACCGCCACTACTTCCCCCCTAAGCCCTCAAATGGGAAGTGGCGTGTTTCCATGCCGGCCGCGAAGATTTTCTTCGCGGTCTATTTTAATCTTTATATTGTGTAAAAAAATAAGTTCAACTATTATACCGGATAACTATGTTAGAGTGTTCGCGTATGGAGAATATTAATGCAGCTCGCTTTTGTTATTCCTGCTTTTAACGAAGAAGAACTAATAGGTAAATCAATTGAATCTGTTCTTAAACAGGTTAAAAAATCTAATATTGAGGCTGAAATTGTCGTTGTTGATAATGCTTCAACCGACAGAACTGCGCAGATTGTAAAATCATATGAGGGCGTCAAATTAGTCAAAGAAAAGCAAAAAGGTCTGGTCTATGCCAGGCGCGCAGGATTTAATGCGACAAAGGCCGAATTGATAGCCAATATTGATGCGGATACAATATTACCCGATGGCTGGATAGAAAAAGTTCTAAGGGAGTTTGGCGAAAATAAAAATCTAGTCGCCCTTAGTGGTCCATATATTTATTATGATCTTTCTTTATGGAATCGCTTTTTGGTGCGAGGCTTTTATGTTCTTGCCTATATTTCCTATTTATTAAATCGCTTTGTCTTTCGGATTGGTTCAATGATTCAGGGGGGTAATTTTGTTATTAAGCGCTCTGCCTGGATAAAGGCGGGTGGATATGATACTTCAATTAGTTTTTATGGGGAAGATACAGATATTGCTGTTCGCTTAAGTAAGATTGGCGCGGTTAAATGGACTTTTAAGTTACCAATGTTTACTTCGGGCAGAAGATTGCAGCATGAGGGAGTATTTTCAACCGCTGGTAAATATGTGTTAAACTATATTTCCGTTACTTTGTTGGGAAGGCCAGTAACAAAAGATTATACCGACGTAAGGCCAAATCAGAAATTAAAAGTAAAATAAATCGGCGCCATATTATCTACTATTTTATTATTTTTTCGCTCTTTTGTTTATTTGCTAATTGCAATTTACCTTTTGCGGGGGAGGGGGCGGGGGGTCTATTATGTAACTTCTCTGAAAAATCCAATCTAATTAGGAAAAGCTCTAATCCTCAATTTTAATATAGTTGAGAGGAAGTTCAGTTGTATATTTAATTTGGCTCATTGCAAAAGCGGAGCTGACATCATTTAGGGCGATTTTTGCTATCATCTTTCTATAAAAATCATCAAAAGCCTCAATGTCAGGAACAACAACCCGTAATAAATAATCCACCTCTCCACTCATGCGATAAAATTCAACCACTTCATCAAATTCTTCAATAACTTTAGAAAATTTTTTCATCCAGGCATCGGAATGTTCGCTAGTGCGGATTGATACAAAAACATTGACCCCTACATTTATTTTTTTTGGATCAATAATCGCTCTTTTAGCAATAATTACTCCTTCTTCTTCTAATCTTTGAATGCGTCGCCAGCACGGGGTGGTAGAAAGACCAATTTTTTTACCAATTTCGGCAACAGATATTGTTACATCCTTTTGTAATAGTTCAAGTATTTTTCTATCAATTCTATCTAACTTCATGTAAATATCCTAAAATTAGAAAAAAATTCTATTATTTATTAAGATTTATCTTACTTTACGAATAATTTTATTTTATTTATTAAAATAAAGCAAATAATTCTAATTTTATAAAATTAAACTACTAACCATATTATTTTCTTTAGCTGGAAAGCTATTTTGCTCACTCTGGCTATATTGAATTTATGATTATTGCTTCAAAATAATTGCATATATTTAAGATCAACCTCTTTTTTTAAGCTATATTTTCTAATTCTTCCTTTTAGCGCATAAATTCAACTCTTAGTTAACTGAAATAGGGCACAATATGGATTTAATAATTATTGAGTTCCGGGCAGCTGGTTGCAATAATTAGTTTTGAGAGCAGTTTATTGGATTTAGTAAAGAGTAATATTATGCAAACTGCGCAAGCTGATAAAGGTCAGGCTGATATAGGCAGCGAGAATATTTCTCCCCATAAGAATGTAAGAAACGCCAAGCGGGCGGCATTTGAGGCGCGTCAACGTCTGACTTCATTGACCGGCACTAATATTTCCTTTGATAAGGAATTATTATTTGAATATACAAATTTACGCCTGGCAGGCTCTCTTGCTTTGCCAATAATGCTGGTTATTCTGGTTGCGCTCTCTTTAATTTGGGTTCCCCTTATTTACTCTCTTAGCTGGGCAATAGCTGTTGCTCTTTCCAATATGTTTGTTCTTTATTTATGCAAAAAATATCAAAAAAGCGACAAGAATAATATTAATATTCGTAAATGGAGCAATAAATTTATTTTTGCAGAAACTATTTATGGTGTCAGCTGGTCATTTTTGGCATTTTTTATTTTTTCTTCGCAGGAAGAAAATCTCATAGTGATAATGTTTGCCATGTCCATAGTGGGAATTGCTGCAAATGCTTTTTTAAGCCGCACATTGCCCAATGCCACTTTGGCTAGCACTTTGCCTATTGCTATTTCCATCTGCATAATTTTAATATCTTATGGCGGTTCGCTCAGCTATGCCCTTGCTGCTTTGGCGCTGGGAGGTGAATTATTCTTTATATATCTTGCCAGACAATTATTGGTTTCAGAAATTGTTGCTTTAGAGCATAGGGCAGAAAAAGATGCTTTTATTTCTGAGTTACGTGAAGCGCGGAACAATTCTGAAGAGGCACGTAGACAGGCCGAGCAGGCAAATTTGGCAAAATCACAATTTTTGGCAACAATGAGCCACGAATTAAGAACACCTCTTAATGCTATAATTGGTTTTTCAGAAGTTTTAAAGACCGAACTTTTAGGCCCTCACCAAGTTCCCCAATATAAGGAATATGCTTCTGATATTCTTGAAAGTGGGCAACATTTATTAAATTTAATAAATGAATTGCTTGATTTAAGCCGAATTGAAGCAGGGAAATATGAGTTAAATGAAGAAGCTGTTAGTTTGATAGACATAGCTGATGATTGCCGTAGAATGTTGGATATAAGAGCAAAGGCAAAATCAATAGAAATTATATTTAACTATGATGAGAATTTACCCTCTCTTTGGGGTGATGGAAGGGCTATTAGGCAGGTTATTCTTAATCTGCTTTCAAACGCTATTAAATTTACCCCACAGGGAGGCAAAATTGAGCTAAGTGTGCGTAGAAATTCTGACGGGGGACAATTTATTTCGGTAAGGGATAATGGTCCAGGCATTCCGCAAGATGAAATTGAAACTGTTCTTAGTTCTTTCGGACAGGGTTCATTGGCGCGTAAAAGCGCCGAGCAAGGCGCCGGTTTAGGCCTGGCTATTGTGCAAAGAATTATGGATTTACACCAGGGTAGGTTTGATCTATTCTCAAAACTTCGTTTTGGCACCGAAACTATAGCAACTTTTCCAAAATCGCGCACAATGGACGCGCTAGCCGCTGTGCACGAAAAAAAGAAAAAATTGAAAATTTATTCAGAAGCTAGCTAAAACTATTTAGTCTAAACGGGAATTAAAAATTTTAATCCTAAGCCAATAGCATAAGCAAAGCCGGCGGCTAACATACCAATAAGAAATGTTTCAATTGCGCTGCCCCACCAACTTTGCATTGACCATAGAGATTTTGCTGCCCCTATAGCCAAAAATACCATTGCAGTCATTATGGTAGCAATAATGGGACTGGCCTCTAAGCCAAGTAAAAATGGGATAAGCGGCACTGCTCCGCAGATAAAAAAGGCAACAAAGGTTGCTAAGGCTGCAAGAATGGGAGATCGTTGAATTGGAGAGATGGAATATTCCTCTTTAAGCATATTATCAAGCCAGACATCTTCTTTGGCGGTGATTAGTTCAACCATTTTTTCTAATTCGGCGCCAGAAAATCCTTTACGCGCATAAATTTGTCTAATTTCTTCTCTTTCCCCTTCAGGATAGGTGCGAATATGGCGCAATTCAATTGCTTTAATTCTTTCATAATCATCATGTTCGGACTTTGTGCCCGAATAATTTGACGCGGCCATAGAAAAGCCATCGGCAACCAAATTAGCTAAACCCAAAATAAGCACAACTCCGGATGATAAATTTGCCCCCACAACCCCCGCTACAATCGCAAAGGTGGTAATAGCGCCATCTATTCCACCATAGATCCAATCCCGTAAATAATTAGCCTTTGGCCCTTCATCAAGCCTAGCGCTTATTGCATCTGGTTCGTGTGAATGATCCATTAAACTATCTTTCTTTAGAAGTCATTTTGTAAGAATCGGCAAGATTACTATATTCAAAATAAAAATTTCCTGCTAGATAGAGTTTTTAGCCGCATAAGTAAAAATATTAGTGAGTAGAAAAATGAGTAAATGGACTCCAGCTAGTTGGCGAAAAAGGAAAATAGTTCAAGTTCCTAAATATCCTGATATTGAGGAGCTAAAAAGGGCTGAAGCCAGATTGGCTTCTTTTCCTCCTCTTGTATTTGCAGGCGAAGCACGCGAGTTAAAATCAAGTTTGGCTGAGGTCGCCAGAGGTAGGGCATTTTTACTTCAAGGGGGGGATTGCGCCGAAAGTTTTGCCGAACATGGAGCTGATCATATTCGTGATTTTTTCCGCGTATTTTTGCAAATGGCGCTTGTCCTTACACATGGTGCGTCTAAACCGGTTGTCAAGGTGGGGCGAATAGCAGGGCAATTTGCTAAACCGCGTTCAAGCGATTTTGAAAAAATTGGCGATTTAGAATTACCATCATATCGCGGTGATATTATTAATTCCATTGAGTTTGACGAAAAAGCAAGAATTCCCGATCCAAATCGTATGATAATGGCATATCGCCAATCGGCGGCAACATTAAATCTTTTACGCGCATTTGCCACTGGCGGCTATGCTAATTTGGAAAGGGCGCATGAATGGACTACGGATTTTCTAAAAGATAGTGAGGCTTATGCCGCCTATAAAGATGTTGTAAATAAAATTGAAAATGCGATTAAATTTATGCGCGCTCTGGGGATAAATGCTGATAATACACAGCAATTAAGGGAAACCAGATTTTATACTAGCCATGAGGCTTTATTGCTTGGCTATGAGGAAGCGTTAACGCGTCAGGATTCTATTAGTAAAAATTATTATGCAACATCAGGCCATATGATATGGATTGGCGATAGGACACGCCAGCCCGATGGGGCGCATGTTGAATATTTCTCGGGAATAAAAAATCCTATAGGCATAAAATGCGGACCATCTTTAACAAGTGAGGAATTATTAAAATTATTGGATAAGCTTAATCCGCAAAATGAAGCTGGGCGAATTACATTAATAACCCGCTTTGGCGCAGAAAAAATTGAGCAATATTTACCCCCCCTAATAGAGGCAGTTAAAAAATCTGGCAATGTGGTTGTTTGGTGTTCTGATCCTATGCATGGAAATACAATTAAAACAAATGGGGGTTATAAAACTCGCCCATTTGATTTAATTTTATCTGAGGTTAAGAAATTTTTTGAAATTCATAAAAATTTGGGCACCTATGCGGGTGGTGTGCATGTGGAAATGACAGGCTCTGACGTTACAGAATGTGTTGGGGGAGTATCTTCAGTCACAGAAGAAGAGCTTTGCGATAGATATCACACACATTGTGACCCCAGATTAAACGCCTCTCAATCGCTAGAATTGGCATTTTTAATTGCTAGGGAGATGAAAATATAGCATTTTTTATTTTTTTTCAAAATAAGACAAAGTTTTAGCATAACATTAACCCTAACAAGTCATAAATACTCAAAATACTCATAAATGAGATGGTTTTGAGGTTAATATGTCACGTTTAGTTACAAATATAAGTATTTTTGCCCTGTTATTTAGCTCTCCTGCATTTTCTGCTGAGATTTTAAGTAATGATTTTACTGATTTGCGAGGGTCTTACCCGACCGAATGGGATATGAGCGATAATGGTGATCCGCTGGATTTTGAATTTGGTGTGCGCTATTTTTATTCCATTGGCAGTTCGGCTATGACAGTAAATGGCGGCAATTATTCCTCTAGCGATAAAAGCCATATAGTAGAATTGCAGGGGCGCATAGACGATAATTCAACCTCAACCTATCTAAAAGCGTGGGGGGGGTATTCAGCGGTAATTGAGGGCACATATTCAACGCCGGCAACCGGTGGTGATGTAACAATGAATGGTGGCAAGGTTGCTTATGTGGGTGCCGATTTTGGCTATATGCCATTTGGCAATGGAGATTTCCAACTAGGTGGTTTTGTTGGTTATCAATATTATTCTGATAATCCGGATATGGGGCGACAAAATTATGTGACTGCGAGCGGTGGTAGTGAAAGCGAAGTAAATAATAGCGAAATTCACGAATTACGTCTTGGTGGAGTTATTAATGCCGATTTAGGTGACAAGTTAGACATAAATATTGAGGGCGCTCTAATTCCTTATGCCGCTATTGGTGGAACTTATGGGGCATTTTCTCTGCCCAATTTTGTTGATTCTGGCACCACTTATGAGCAGGGCTCAGCTGGAATTTTGGCTGGCTCTCTTTATGGGGCAAGTGCTGAAGCTATGTTAGGATTTCATGCAACTGATAATCTGACCATCAGGGTTGGCGGGCGCGTACATTATCTGACAGGCAATTCCGCAACTATGGAATATATAGCAAGAGAGGTTGGCAATCCTACGAATGAACAACGCTATATAAGCAATATTTCAGGTTTGGAATTATTCCGCTATGGTGGATTAGTTGAGATAACCGGTCGTTTCTGAGATAAAATTAGCCGATTAATTTATAAATATCTTGCCCGTTTAGAAAACTCACTATAAGAGAGTGCCAGTTAATTTGGGCGAATAAAGTGATAAATAATCTTACCATAGCATTAGCACAGCTAAATCCGACGGTTGGCGCGTTAGAAGCCAATTTTTTGTTGGCCAAAAAGACCATTATAAAGGCCGAACAAAATAAGGTTGATATTTTATTATTTTCGGAATTATTTTTAACGGGTTATTTCCCAGAAGATTTATTATTGAAACCGCAATTTGTAAAAGATGCGATTGAAAAAGCAAAAGAGCTTGCCAGTTTGACCAAAAATTTAAGTTTAAGCGTGATTTTACCAACTATTTGGCAAGAAAATGAAAAACTCTATAATGGCGTTATTGTAGCGGAAAATGGCAAGATAAGAGCTGTTCGCTACAAATATGAATTGCCCAATGATGATGTTTTTTACGAGAAAAGATATTTTTCTAAACCACCCTTACAGAAGCCGGCCATTATTAAGGGGATCAAAATTGGCCTGCCAATTTGTGAGGATATTTGGCACGATAGGGTGTGTAAATATTTAGCACAAAGGGGAGCTGAATTGCTCCTTTGTCCCAATGGTTCACCCTATTGGAAGAATAAACATTATTTAAGACAAAAATTGGTTCGTCAGAGAATTAAAGAAACTTCTATTCCCCTATTATATCTAAATCAGGTGGGCGGTCAGGATGAATTGGTTTTTGATGGAGCTTCTTTTGGCATGAATGAAAGGGGGGAATTAGTCTTTGAGGCTCATTCATTTAAGGAAGATTTTGCCATAACAAAATGGCTCCGCAAAAAAAATGGCTGGCATTTTAGTGAGGGTGAATATATAGGCCTTGTTTCGGTTGATGAAGCGCCATATCGCGCTTGCATATTGGGTTTACGTGATTATTTACATAAAAATGGTTTTACTAAAGCGGTGCTTGGTTTGTCGGGCGGGATAGATTCGGCGCTAGTTGCAACTATGGCAGTTGATGCAATTGGCAAAGATAATGTTCATTGCGTAATGATGCCCTATAAATATACTTCTGAAGAGAGCCTAAGAGATGCAAAACAATTAGCGGATAATCTTGGGGTTAGATATGATATTATTCCAATAGAACAGTCAGTTAAGGCAGTGAATAGTGATTTATTTTCTCTTTTTGCTGGCTTGCCAAAAGGTGTAAGCGAAGAAAATATACAATCAAGAATACGCGGCATAATTTTGATGGCTATTTCTAATAAGTTTGGCTCAATGTTGATTACTACCGGCAATAAATCCGAAATGGCGGTAGGTTATGCTACAATTTATGGGGATATGAATGGCGGCTTTAATCCGATTAAAGATATGAGTAAAATGCAAATCTATCACTTTGCCAATTGGCGTAATAATAATCTGCCCGATGATGTTTTAGGAAAAAGCGGTAAAATTATTCCGCAAACAATTATTGATAGGGCGCCAAGTGCTGAGCTTAGTGAAAATCAGCTAGATCAGGATAGTTTACCCCCCTATGAGCTGCTTGATGGCATATTAGAAGCTCTTATTGAAAAGGAAATGTCAATTAAGCAAATAGTGGCGCTTGGATATGATTATAATATGGTCAAAAGAGTTGAAAAAATGGTTTATAACGCCGAATATAAGCGCCGACAAGCGCCTCCCGGTGTAAAATTAACTAAAAAAGCCTTTGGTATTGGGCGTAAATATCCTATTACCAATGGCTATCGTGATAAAACCAAATAGGCTAAAAATGATAAGAACCCGTTTTGCCCCCTCGCCAACCGGCTTGATACATTTAGGAAATATTCGTCCGGCCTTATTTAATTATTTTTTTGCAAAAAAAAATAATGGCCAATTTATTCTTCGCTTTGATGATACTGATATTGAGCGATCTAAAGATGAATATGCAAAAATTATTGAGCAAGATCTAAATTGGCTGGGAATAAAGCCGGATTTAATTGTGCGCCAGTCAGAAAGAGTGGCAAAATATGATGAAGCGCGCGATAAATTAATAAAGATGGGTAGGCTTTATCCATGTTATGAAACTGCTGATGAGCTCGATAGGCGGCGTGCGCGTGCGCGCGCGCTTGGGCGTCCGCCAATTTATGATAGGGCTGCGCTTAGTTTGACAAAAGAAGAAAAAGAAAAATATGAAAAAGAGGGTAGAAGGCCGCATTGGCGTTTTAAGCTTGATGGAAGGGCGATAATTTTTCATGATTTAGTTCGTGGGGAGCAAGTGGTAAATACTGCCTCAATGTCTGATCCGGTCTTAATTCGCGAAGATGGATCCTATTTATATACTCTACCCTCAGTAGTTGATGATATTGATTTGGCTATTAGCCATATTATTCGCGGTGAAGATCATGTTAGTAATTCTGGTGTGCAAGTTGAAATATTTGAGGCGCTTGGAGGTAAAGTGCCAATTTTTGCCCATCATAATTTATTGACCGATATTGAAGGAAGGGGATTATCAAAACGGCTTGGTTCTCTGTCAATTTCATCATTAAAAAATGAGGGTTATGAGCCAATAGCCATAGCTATTATGGCAAGTCTTAGCGGCACGTCAGAGCCGATTGAGCCGATGGAAAATTTAGGGCAATTAGCGCAAAAATTTGAATTTTCAATCATTTCTCGTGGGCCTGCTCGCTATGATGAAAGTGAATTAAATTCACTTAATGCCAGAATTTTGCATGACTTACCCTATGAAAGTGTCAAAAATAGGCTAGAAAAATTAGGCCTTAAGGGAGAAAAACTATGGCTGGCATTACGCGAAAATCTACAAAAATTTCAGGATATTAGTGAATGGGCAAAATTAATTTATGGTCCGGTTAAACCTATTATTAGCGAAAAAGATAGGGAATTTATAAATATTGCTGCAAAAAATCTTCCACCCGAACCATTTGATGATAATAGTTGGAAAAAATGGATTTCAATTTTGCAAGAAAAAACCAACAGAAAGGGAAGGGAATTATTTCTTCCCCTTCGTCTGGCGCTAACCGGCAGAGAAGATGGACCTGAGCTTAAGTCCCTTTTGCCATTAATTGGGCGTAAGGAGTGTCTGGCCCGACTATCCTGATTGTTTTTCCCCGCCAGGAAACTATCCGTAATGGTTCGCTATTTGCTGCTGGGGTATTGGAAATAGTAATTTTATTTATATTTTCTTCCCCTGCACGAAGCGGGCGAGGGCGCGGTAGGGGAAAAAAATTAGCTTTTGCAACCGCTAATTCCTGCGTAAGGCGAGGATCTTTCAATGGCATAGGAAAACTTATTCCTTCAATATTTACTATTATTCGTGATTTTCCATTAGCTTCATTTTGCACAAGAGTTATAAAGCCAAGATTAGCGCGTTTTTTAATTGTGCAGTTTCTGTCATATTCATCTTTATAGCGAAAGGCGTTGGGGCTGGATTTATAGGGAACGCCTGAAATTGAAACCATCTCTTCTACAGTTTCTCCCGGATTTTTATAATAATATAATTCAACATCCGCGCCCTTACCCTCTATTTGGCATTGTTCTGCATCTTCATAAAGATACTCTTGAATGGTAGAAAAACTTATCGGCCAAAAAAATCCATCGCACGAGCGAACACAGACAGTACGTATTGTTGAAAGGTTAGTCTGCATGGCAAAATCATCATCGGCTCTGACTTCTATATCTTTATTGCCAAATAATATATCAAATAATGTTTGAGGACCCCGATTATTTTGCTTGTTGGTTATTGTTAATCGTGAATTTGAATTGCGATTATTGCAGCCACGCGCTGCTATTTGCTGTAAAATCTGTTCTCTTTGTTTAGCAATCATTTGCCCGGTTCCAACAGAATTTTTCAATTTTTCTACTTTTGGGCGCGCCTTTAGGATTCGCCTAGCCAATGTTCTACATTGGCTAGATAGTTTTTGTCCGACATTTAATTGTCTCTGACAGCCCCCGCGCACAAACAGGCTTTCTTGCTGTTTTAACTCCTTTGCGGCCTTTTGATAGGCTGCTCTATTTCGCTCATAAGAGCGATAATCCCTATTTCTTTCAAGCGATCTTAAATTTGAGCTTAATTTTTGGCAGGAATTTGCCTGAGCAAAAGTCCCATTAACCCACAGGGGCATACTAAAAATAGCAAGCAAAATGGCTGCTAAGAGCAAAAATATAGATTTTAACTGCAAAAAATGCTCCTGAAGTTTTTTCAATTTAGCTCTCTAAAAATATAATATATAAATTCAAATATTAAATTTATTTGACCATTATTATTTTAGCAAAATATTTTGCAATTATTATGCTGTTTATAATATTTTTCTTGATTTTTTTTCTCTCTTAGTCAAACTAGCACCATGAAACATGTTAAGGCTACAATTATTATTAGTTGCATTATTATCCGCTAAGCGAAATTAGCGGCGCGGTTTCATATTATTTTTGCCGAGCTTGCTAAAGTAAATTTATTTCAAGGGCAAAAAATGACTTCACAGAAAAAGATAAATATTAAACTCTATAATAGCTTAACGCGCAAAAAAGAGATTTTTAAGCCAATTGATGAAAATAATGTGCGCCTTTATGTGTGCGGCCCAACTGTTTATGATTATGCCCATATTGGTAATGCCCGCCCGGCAATAGTGTTTGATGTTTTATTTCGCCTATTGCGTTATATTTATGGAAAGGAACATGTAACTTATGTGCGCAATATTACCGATGTTGATGATAAGATAATTATACGCGCCAAAAATGAATATCCAAATTTAGCGCTTAATGAGGCGATAAAAAAACTAACCGAAAAAACCACCAAACAATATCATAGAGATGTCAAAGCACTTATGTGCCTTAATCCTACATTTGAGCCGCGCGCAACCGAACATATTGCCGGCATGATAAAAATGATAAAAAACTTGCTTGAGAAGAAACATGCTTATTTAGCAGGAGATGAAATTTTATTTGATGTTAGTTCAATAAAAAATTACGGCAGGCTTTCTAATAGAAAATTAGACGAGCAACAGGCAGGGGCGCGTATTAAGGTTGATGAACATAAAAAAAATGCTGAAGATTTTGTTTTGTGGAAACTTTCTGGTGATGATGAGCCGGGTTGGGATAGTGAATGGGGATATGGTCGCCCGGGTTGGCATTTGGAATGTTCTGTAATGAGCGCGGCGCTTTTAGGAAATATTTTTGATATTCACGGGGGGGGAATAGATTTAATTTTCCCCCATCATGAAAATGAAATAGCGCAATCTTGCTCTGCAAACAATAATGAAAAAATGGCAAATTACTGGTTGCATAATGGTTTTTTGCAGGTTGAGGGGCAAAAAATGTCCAAAAGTTTGGGCAATTTTATCACCATAAATGAACTGCTGGAAAGTGAAAAATTTGGCGGGCAAAAATGGGCAGGTGATGTTTTGCGCCTTGCAATGTTAATGACAAATTATAAAGAGCCGATAGATTTTTCTGTCAAAAGGCTTAAGGAAGCCAAGACTATTTTAACAAAATGGAAAGATAGGATTATTGAGCTTGGGCTTGATTTTACTGAACAAAATAGAGAAGAGATTGAAGCACTAGAGCCTTGCTCAAAATTATTATTCGCTTTGGCAGATGATATGAATATGTCTGGCGTTATTAGCCATCTTCACCGCCATGCGGGGGGTAAAAAATTACATAATGCGAAAAGGCTTTTTGGCTCACTACAATTGCTTGGCTTGGTCAATTTTGAAAGCATGCAAAAGTGGCAAAAAAAGAAAAATAAGCAAAAAGATAATTTGGATATTGGTTTAATTGAAAGCAAAATAAATGAACGTTTACAGGCAATTAAAGAAAAGAATTGGAGCAAAGCTGATAGGATAAGAGATGAATTAGCTCTTATTAATATTTTGCTTAAAGATAGTAAAGATGAGAAAACAGGAGAGCGCATAACAAAATGGGAATTAAAGAATGAGTGAGCTTCTAACGGGAGGTTGTCAATGCGGCAAAGTGCGCTTTGAAGTGAGCAAAATAGGGCGCGCTTCTATCTGTCATTGCCGCATGTGCCAAAAGGCGTTTGGTGGTTTTTTTGGTCCTCTAGTTGAGGTGAAAGACGCTCGTTTTACTACCGGCTTACCAAAATATTTCCAAAGTTCAAATATGGCAAAACGTGGCTTTTGCGAACATTGTGGCACGCCCTTAACTTATGAAACAAAATTTGGGCTTGAATTTGCGATAGGTGCATTTGACGACCCAACAAAGGTCGCGCCCACTATTCAGGTTAATCTAAATGATAAATTAGCTTTTTTTGATGATTTAACTAGCTTGCCAGCTAAAAATAATCCTAGCCCACAATGGCTTGATTTTTTAGCTAAAGTGCAATCCTATCAATATCCAAATGAGAACCGTAAACTAAAACAAATAGAGAAATCAAATGACGCGCCATAGAAAACATAAAATCCCTAATTGGCTCATTTTTTGGATTGGAGTGAAAATTATCGTTGTTTTAGGGATTATCATTTTTATCATAACAAAATTACAATAGGGCGGTTTAATGGAAAAAGAGCGTTTATATATTTATGATACGACTTTGCGTGATGGGGCGCAAACCGCTGGAATTGATTTTTCTATAGAGGATAAATTATCTATTGTCTCTTTATTAGAGCAGCTGGGGGTTGATTATATTGAGGGTGGATATCCTGGCGCTAATCCGGTTGATAGTGAGTTTTTTTCTAAAAGGCGCACAAAAAATGCTGTTTTTACGGCATTTGGCATGACAAAAAGGGCAGGGCGTTCAGTAGAAAATGATAGTGGTCTGCAAGCGATATTGCAAAGCAAATCCGATGCTATTTGCTTTGTTGCTAAAGCGTGGGATCATCAGGTTAAATTAGCGCTTGGCATTTCCCTTGATGAAAACCTTAATTCTATTGAACAGTCAATCAGGACTGCTATTAATTCTAATAAAGAGGTTATGCTTGATTGTGAGCATTTTTTTGACGGATATAAGGCCGATTCTGTTTATGCAAAATCCTGTGTCAAAGCGGCACTTGATGCGGGGGCGCGTTGGGTAATTTTATGCGATACTAATGGTGGCACTTTGCCCGCCGAAATTGAAATAATAATCAATGATATTTTAACAATATGCCCAAGTGAAAGTTTAGGCATTCACGCCCATAATGATACAGGCAATGCTATTGCTAATTCCCTAGCGGCAGTTAGGGCGGGGGTACGCCAGATTCAGGGGACGTTAAACGGTATTGGCGAAAGATGTGGCAATGCCGATTTGATAAGTCTTATTCCTACTCTCATGTTGAAAGAAGATTTTGCTTCTAAATTTGAGTTAGCTATAGGCGATAAACAGCTAAAAAATCTGACCCATATTTCGCGCGCATTTGATGATTTACTAAATAGGGCGCCAAACCCGCAATCTCCCTATGTTGGTTCATCTGCCTTTGTGACTAAGGCCGGCATTCATGCTTCTGCCCTGATGAAGGATGTTTCATGTTACGAACATATAGCGCCGGAATTGGTTGGTAATGAGCGCTCAATCAAAATGTCGCAACAGGCAGGAAAATCAAACTTATTAGTTGCCCTAAAAAGGCATAATATAAAAGTTGAGAAAAATGATTTCCGTTTGGATAGCCTATTAAACGAAGTAAAAGAACGCGAAGCTCACGGCTACACATATGATAGTGCGGATGCTTCTTTTGCTCTTTTGGCGCATAAACATCTTGGCACTTTGCCAACTTATTTTGAGGTAGAAGGCTATAGGACTTCGGTTGAGCGTCGCCACAATGCGCGTGGTGAGTTGGTAACTGTCTCAGAGGCAGTTGTAAAAATTAGCATTGATGGGCAATTATTCATGTCGGTTGCCGAAGGTAATGGCCCGGTCAATGCTCTTGATTTAGCTATGCGCAAGGATCTTGGCAAATATACCGACATTATAAGCGATCTTGAATTGGTTGACTATAAGGTGAGAATTCTTGATGGTGGCACTGGCGCGGTAACTAGAGTGCTTATTGAAAGCCGCGATGGGGCAGGTGACAGGTGGATGACGATAGGTGTTTCGCCAAATATAATTGACGCCTCTTTTGAGGCTCTTTATGAGGCAATCAACTATAAATTATTGCGCGATATCCCCAAATAATTTGCTACTCGTCCGTGAAGAATTTTTATTGATATTTTTCAATATTTTCCCTTATTGAGCATTTAATATTGCAAGATTTTACTCCCTTATGTGTGGTTTTCTTGCAATTTTGATGGAATTTTTGCGATTTCTGACTTCTAATTTCCGCAAATATCAATATGTTAAAAAATCTTCACAGACGACTGTTCAAATATTTATCAAAAATCGCATAAAATTACGTTCAGCTGCATAAAGGTAAATGAACATAACATGCTCTAGGCGGCAATATCTGCCATATATTAGCCACTTACCTTATATTTCTTAACAAAATTGGCTAATAATTTTTCGGGTATAGTGACATTTTCTCCTCTGACCATTTTTATCAATTTTTCGGCCTCGTCGGGAGCAAAATAGCCATAATTTTTATAAATTTTTATGCGTAATTCAAATTCTTTATTATCCGCCTCAGGATGAAATTGCGTTGCATAAATATTAGACTTATATTTTATCATCTGAAATGGACAAGTTTTTGAGGTCACTAAATTTGTGCAATTGGCCGGAAGTTCTTGCACAGCCTCCTTATGCCCAACAAAAGCGCGAAAATTTTTAGCCATCCCAGCTAATAATTCATCTTTTTCTCCATTCTTTGTCAGAGTGCATTCAGTTGCGCCAACAGGCTCGCTATATTTCTCCTTATTCACCACCCCACCTAAAAAATGCGCTAAAATTCCAATTCCATAACAACAACCCAAAAAGGGAATATCTTTTTCACAAATGGGTTTCATTAGTTCCATAATAGAATCTTCTATTTTCTTTTCCAAAGGCGGCTTTGTCTCTATAGGATCACTGACGCAACCAGGCCCCCCGCCAACAATAATGGCTGAAAAATTATCTAAATTTAGCTGGCTAATATTGTGGTCCTTATCAAGGCGAATACGTAAAACTTCATTTTTCTTTAAGCCAGCCTTATCAAGAATAGCTGCAAATTCACTATTTGCCGCTATATCTTCCGGACGTAATTGCAAAATTAAAAATGGTTTCATAATGTTAGCCAGATGTCAGCCAGAATAAATTATTTTCGCTTTTTAGGTGTTGCAAGCATTTTTTTAACCACTTTTATAGCCTGTTCTTCGCGTTCTTTCCAACCGCCGGAAATAAGCGTATAATCGGCGCCAAACTTATCTAATTTTCTCTTTATTTTGACAAAAAATTCTTCGCGAATTTCCTGTTTAGCATAATAGCGCAAAGGATCTTCCTCCCATTCAACATCAGCGTCAAGCAACAGATAATGGTCTGGCAGTTCTATACGTTCTTCAAGGTCTGGCAATGATTTTCCTAGCAACATTTCAGCCCAAACTGCGGTTAGTAAAACATCTGTATCTTCAAATAAAATTGGCCCGGCCTTCATTGCCAGAGTTTTACGGTGTGCTACATGTCCATCGGCAATAAAATGTAATTCCTCTGCGCGATATTTGCCTTTTTTGCGAAATCTTTCATATGGGCGACCATATTCTGGCACATAGGGACCACCAAATTTTTTTGCTAAAAAATCTGCCATATAAGATTTACCGGTGCTTTCTGGTCCGACCATAGTTAGTCTTTTTTGAAAATAGGGGCGAACATAGCCGGGAATTGATTCCCAGTTGGCGAAAGGATCTTTTCTGATATCCTCAGAATTAGCGGGATAGGCCATCCACATGGGATCTAAAATAAAATGCTGTGCATTTAGATCTTTGGCAAGACGAACAAGATAGGCTTCAGAGCCTATTACCCTGTCAATTGGTGCAGGGTGAAAGCCGCGAATAATTTTTGCCCATTTTCTATCATCGGAAGGAAGAGGTTTTTTCCCATTATTACAAACAATTACCCTTGCTTGGGGAAATAAAGCCTCAACCCATTCTTGTCTGATTGCAGGCTCTATTTCATCACTGTCAGAGGTTGAAAGTATGATTGTAAGCTTATCAACCAAATGGGAGGCTGTGCGAATTAGCGCCACATGCCCCAAATGAGGCGGCATGAATTTACCTAAAATAACGCCAGTAGTAGTCATATTTATTTTTATTCCTTTTGCGCGCAAACTAAATTGTTGATAATAAATAAGCAAGTCAGAAAATTATTATATAGAGCCGATAGTTTGTAATTTTATACGTGGGTGCACCTCATTTTGACTCATTACGACCGTTTGCGGCCTAAAACGTTCAATTATAGCCCGCACATGGGGGCGTATATTTGGTGAAGTAATTAATACTGGTATTTCTCCCATTTGTGCGGCACTTTCAAAGGCGCTTTGCACAGCAGCAATAAATTCTTGTAAACGCGAAGGAGCCATAGCCAAATGGCGATCATTGCCTTCTCCAACCATGCTTTCAGCAAAATCACGCTCCCATTGGGGTGAAAGAGTAAGAATAGGTAGAGCGTTTGAGCTGTTTAGATTTGCTGCACAAATTTGCCGTGCGAGGCGGGTGCGCACATGTTCAGCAATAAATTGGGGACTAACGCCAGGCCCTGCAACTTGTGCAATACCTTCAAGAATGGTTGGTAGATCGCGAATTGAAACCCTTTCAGAGAGCAAGATTTGTAACACTCGCTGTATCGAGGATATGGATATTTGCGCAGGCACCAAATCCTCTATTAATTTTTGTTGTT
Source organism: Hyphomicrobiales bacterium (assembly GCA_015490455.1). Lineage (GTDB taxonomy): Bacteria > Pseudomonadota > Alphaproteobacteria > Rhizobiales > Devosiaceae > S141-66. The sequence continues at coordinate 24,591 of WFXU01000044.1, read as the reverse complement.
CCTCGCTTAAGCCTTTTAGCAATGTTTGCACATTGGCATAAGATAATAAATCGGCAACATTGGCTTTAATAATTTCGGTAATATGGGTTGAGATTACTGTTGATGGGTCAATTATTGAATATCCCTTTAGTTCGGCCTCATCACGAATTGCTGGTTCAATCCAGGTTGCAGGCAGGCCAAAAGTTGGTTCAACTGTTTGTTGGCCGGGCAAATCAATTGGGTTACCCATCGGATCCATCACCATTAAAAGATTAGAATAAATAGTTCCCGATCCTGCTTCCACCTCTTTAATTTTGACCTTATATTGATTTGGTTCAAGTTGCATATTATCCAAAATTCGCACCGGCGGCATAACAAAACCTAAATCAAGCGCTAATTGGCGCCGTAATGCCTTTATCTGATCGGTTAATCTATCATTATTTCCACCCTCTTCACGAACTAAATCTAACAAAGCATAGCCCAATTCAAGTTTTAGATCGTCAATTTTCAAACTGTCAGTAATTGACTCTTCTTTTGCAGGGGCATTTTCTTCGGCAATTTTTTGAGCGGCAATTACTTCCTCTTCCTGTTCAATAAGTTGTTTTTTCTTAGCCGAGCGATAGGCTAAAAATGCCATAAATATTGCCAGAATAATAAAGGGAATTTTTGGCATTCCCGGTAGGATTGCCAATATAATCATCACCGCTGATGACATGCCTAAAGCTCTTGGATAGCCGGTAAATTGTTTTGCTAATTCATCATTTGCGCTGCCTTTCATGCCGGCTTTTGAAACTAATAGACCCGCAGCAGTTGAAACAATAAGCGCCGGAATTTGTGAAACCAAACCATCGCCAACTGTAAGTAAAGTATAATTATTGGCGGCTTCTGCAAATCCCATGCCCATTTGCGCCACGCCAATAATAATACCGCCAACTATATTAATGAAGGTGATTAACATGCCGGCAATAGCATCGCCACGCACAAATTTTGAAGCACCATCCATCGCCCCAAAAAACGAACTTTCATCCTCTAATTCTTTACGTCTAGCGCGCGCTTCATCTTCATCAATCAGGCCAGCGGAAAGATCTGCATCAATTGCCATTTGCTTTCCGGGCATAGCATCAAGTGTAAAACGGGCAGCCACTTCGGCTATTCTGCCTGAGCCTTTGGTAATAACTATGAAATTAACAATTATCAGAATGCCAAAAACAATTATCCCAATAACAAAATTGCCCCGCATGACAAAGCTGCCAAAAGCCTCAATAACATTGCCGGCAGCATTTGTCCCCTGATGCCCGTCTGAAAGAATAAGCCTGGTAGAGGCCAGGTTAAGAGCCAGTCTCATCATGGTGGCAATAAGCAAAATAGTTGGGAATGCAGAAAATTCTAATGCACGGTGAATAAAAAGAGCGGTCATTAAAATTAGCACAGAAAATACAATAGAAAGTGCTAATAACATATCAAGCAGCATGGCAGGGAGAGGCATGATTAATACAATAATTATTGCCATTACGCCAATGGAGAGCGTGATATCTGTATGTTTTAACAGGGACTTTAGGCCGCCAAAGGGAGGCGAACTAACTTTATCTGCCGCTATATTATTATTACTATCTGTTGCTATATCGCTCATTTGTTCTATGCTGCGCTATTTTTTTGTCCACCGGGAGATGGGATTTTTATTCCCTCTTCGCTATATTGATTTAATTTATTTCTTAAAGTGCGAATTGATATGCCTAAAATATTTGCAGCATGAGTTCTATTGCCCAAACAATGATCTAATGTGCTTAAAATTAAATCTTGTTCAACATCGGCAACTGTGCGCCCAACAAGAAGGTTTGACATGGTTTGCGCAGTCTGAGCTGCCTGAGAAGCAATTGAGTTGGAGCGTGAAATTTCTGAAAGTTCACTACCATCTGGCATGCGAATTGCGCTTGGAGTTATTATTTCACTTTCTGATAAAAGCACAGCGCGATGAAGGGTATTTTCTAATTCTCTTACATTGCCTTTCCATGGGGCAGCGCATAATTCCTGATAGGCTTCCTCCGATAGTTTTCTTTTTGCTAGACCATTGGATTTTGAATATTTATCAACAAAATAATCGGCTAAAACTCTAATATCACCCTGTCTTTGTCTAAGGGGGGGGATTTTTAGATTTACCACATTTAATCTAAATAAGAGATCTTCGCGGAAATTACCTTCGGCTACCGCCTCTTCAAGATTACGGTTAGAAGTGGCAATAATTCTTATATTTACCGGAATTGACTGTTTTCCGCCTACTCTATCAATCATACGTTCTTGAATAGCTCTTAAGAGTTTTGCTTGTAGGCGCACATCCATTTCAGAAATTTCATCAAGCAATAAGGTGCCGCCATTTGCTTCTTCAAATTTACCAATGCGCCGTGCCACAGCGCCAGTAAAAGCTCCTTTTTCATGGCCGAAAAGCTCTGATTCTAGTAGATTTTCGGGTATTGCCGCGCAATTAATGGAAATAAAGGGTTTTGAAGCGCGTTTAGATTTGGCGTGCAAATATTTTGCCATAACTTCTTTGCCAGTGCCACTTTCACCTGTAATGAGAACGCTGGCATCGGATTTAGCAACCTGTTCGGCTAGTTTGACAATTTTTGCCATTGCCGGGTCACGATATAAAAACTGTGAATTTTCACGGGCAACGGCAGCAATTATTGCCGCAATAAGTTCAGCATCTGGCGGCAGGGGTATATATTCTTTGGCGCCCGCGCGAATGGCATTAACAGCAGCCGCTGCATTTGTTTGTGTTCCACAAGCAACAAGTGGAATGTGAATCCGCTCGGCCTCCAGCGCATTTATCAGGGCTGGAATATCTATCATAACATCAACCAGCAATAAGTCCGCTCCCTTACCCGAGCGTAAGGAAGCCAAAGCAATATCAATATTGGTTGCGTGCGCAACTTTTGCTCCCCCTTGCATTGCTAATTTTGTTGCTTCAGTTAATTGACCTTCTAAAGTTCCAATAATAAGTAAGCGCATTTTCTTTTCCTTTATTGAAATTATCTTTTAAGTTGTTTTGATAATTTCGGTCATTGTTACACCTAGCCTGTCCTCAACCAGAACAATTTCACCACGTGCAACTAATCTATCATTTACGTGAATATCTATTGCTTCACCAACCTGACGATCTAGTTCTACGACTGTGCCAACATCCATCGCTAATAGGCTGGATATTGGCATTTTTGCTTTGCCTAGCACCACAGAAACCCGAACAGGGACATCAAATACCGCCTCAAGATCTTCAGCCGTTTTACTTGAATTGCTTTCATCTATAGCGGTATCACTAACACTCATTTCCTCAAGTTCAGCGCCTAAATCAGTTTTATTTTCAGCATTGTTTTTTGTTTCTTCATTGCTGCCAGCGGGAGAAAATTCAATTTTATCAATATTAATTTCATTTACTTCTTTATCTTGCTCATCACTCATCATATTCTCCTTCAAGCTGTTTCAGCTTTTGGTGCTGTTTTCATTTTTTCTTCTTCAATTTCATTATTTTCTGGCAAATTATGCGCACTAATATAATTTTCTATGGCGCTATCAATTTGCTGTAATATTTGCGAACTATCGCGCACTAAACCACCATCAACCCACTCAATTTTCCCATCGCCAAGCGCTATTTCCTCATCCGCCATAATCACTAAATTACCCGAAAATCTGCTGGCCTTTATTTGTTCTTTGGCCTTTTGTTCGCAAATTTGTGCTAATTCCGGATGGCAATGAATTACTAAATGGGGCACATTATCAAGCGATGAGAGACATTCCGTCAATAATGCGTTAAGTTCGGTTTCTGGCTGTTTATTAATTAGATTGACGCTTAATTTAACGGCAATATATTTTGCTAGCTTTATTGCCTGCCCCATTAGTTGCTTGTGCGTTTGTTCACGTTCTGCGGCAATAATAAGCGCTTTATCTATTAATTTAATAACCGCTTGCTCTAATGCTTGATTATGGCGGGATTGTTCCGAAGCTTCACCATCCCTAAAGCCTTCATTATAGGCTTGTTCTCTTGCCTGCTCAATTTGTTTATCCAGCTTATTATTGGATGCGTTTTTGTTTAAGCCATCGCTCATATCAAGGTCAAAGGTAAATTTTGCAAAAGGAGCATTCATCATATTATCATCTCCTCTGCTCCATTATTTTTAGCTATGATAATTTCGCCACGTGCGGCCAAATCTTTGGCAGAAGATACAATTCTTGCCTGTGCTTCATCAACATCCTTAAGCCGGACTGGCCCCATTGCTTCCATATCATCTTTGAGCAATTTGGCTGCTCGCGCAGACATGTTAGAGAAGAAAAATTCTTTCACATTATCATTTGCCCCTTTAAGGGCTAAAGCAGTATCTTTTTTGTCCACTGTTTGCAGTAGAGTTTGTATTCCGGTACTATCAAGACGGGTTAGATCATCAAATGTAAACATTAATTCTTTGATTCGCTCTGCGCTTTCCCTATTATGTTCTTCAAGCGCGGTCATGAAACGTGCTTCAGTTTGTCTGTCAAATGAGTTGAAAATTTCGGCCATTTGTTCGTGGCTATCACGCCTCTGAGTATGGGAGAGAGTGGACATAAATTCGGTGCGTAAAGTTGCTTCAATTTTTTCTAATATTTCTTTTTGCACCGAATCCAAATCTAGCATTCTTTGCACAACGTCTAAAGCCAACTCTTCATTCATTACGCTAAGCACCCGGCTTGCATGGTCGGTTGAGAGTTTTGATAATATAACGGCTATAGTTTGTGGATATTCATTTTTTAGATAGTTGGCCAAAATATCTTCCTGCACATTTGACAGTTTTTCCCAAATATTACGTCCTGCTGGCCCGCGAATTTCCTCCATTATAGTATCAACTCTTTCAGGCGGTAAAAAGGAGAGTAATAATGCCTCTGTACTGTCTGGATTACCGGAAATTGAGCCGGTTGAAGTGACATTAGTGACAAATTCTATTAATAATTCATCAAGCATTTTTTGTGTTATAGAGCCTAAACGCACCATTGCTCTTGAAAGCTGGCGTATTTCCAATTCGTCAAGCTCTTCCCAAATTGGTTTTCCATAATCTGGGCCAAGAGCCAATAATAGAACAGCTGCTTTTTCATCACCTTTAAGTTCTCTTTGGGTTGCATCTCCGCCAACAACCAATCTTTTTGCGGAAGAAGAAGAAATATTTTCTAAAGATGTGCCTTGCATCTAAATTGCCTCACCTAACCAATTACGAACTATCATTGCTGATTGTTTGGGATTTTCCTTGATAACTTCACCTACTTCTGTAAGGGCTTTGGCTTGTGCTTCTCCCATTTGTTTAGCCTGTCCCATCCATTCGGGCGCCTTAATTTGTGGAATATTATTGTTATTATTATCCATGTCTGCGTCTTCGCTAGTTAGATTTTGCCCTTCTTCAATATTTACTCCCATTGGGTGCGAATTTGTTCCGCCAGCAGAGGAGAGTAACCCCTCTTCTGGCTCTAAAACTCTTTTAAGTAGTGGGCGCAATACAAAGAATAGAAGGGCTAAAGAAATAAGCAGAGTAACCGCCATTTCAGCAATATTTAATAAATCATCTTTGGTAAAATCAAACAGTCCGGGCGCTGAGGTGCCCAATTGTGTCAATTCTGCCCGCTCTGTAAATTGCATATTAACAACTTCAATCTGGTCACCTCTTTGGGCGTCAAAGCCAGCAGCGGAGCGGACTAGATTAGTTAGCTGAGCCAATTCCTCTTCACTCCTAGCCTGATATGTTACTGCTCCATTATCGTCCTGAACATAACGCCCATCCACCACCACAGCGATTGAAAGCCGCTTTATTGCTCCGGCTTCTTTTATATCGGTTTGCACCACTTTTGAAATCTCATAATTAGTTATTTCTTCAGTAGTTTTGGACTGTTCTAAAGTGCCTCCATTTGTTCCTTGTGTGCTGGTTGCGCCGGGAAGCTCATTGCCAATTGAAACCCCACCCCCCAATGCCGAAGCGCTTGCCTCATTGGCTAATTCTCTAATTTGAGTTGAGCGAACTACCTGACTTTCCGGATCATAAGTTTCTTTAGTGCTTGTGGAGCGGTTAAGATCCAGTTCGGCGCTGACCTGAACCCGAACTCTTCCAGCTCCTAAAACATCCTCAAGCATTTTTTCAATACGGGTGCGAATACGATTTTCAATATTTAATGTGCGCTCCTCCATTTGTCCGGCAATTGCTCCAATTTCGTTGCCATCACTAGCCCCAGAAGCTAATAAGCGTCCTTTATCATCAATTATTGAAACTCCGCTCGGTGAAAGACCCTCTATGGCAGAAGCAACAAGATGTTGAATAGCGCGAATTTCAGAAGATGATAATTCTCCCCTGACCCCTAAGACAATAGAGGCTGAAGGGTCTTTTTTCTCTCGGCGAAAAAGTTCTCTTTCTGGTAAAACCAGATGAACGCGAGCAGTCTTTATGCGCGCCAAAGAAGAAATTGTGCGTGCTAATTCCCCTTCAAGCGCTCTGACTTGGTTAATATTTTGCACGAAAGATGTAGCCCCTAAATTGCTTTGTTTATCAAATATTTCAAAGCCAACCTGACCGCGTGAAGGCAAACCGCTTTTTGCCAAATCCATTCTGATTTGTGTTATTTTATTACGATCAACCAAAATAGTTTCGCCATCTGAGCGTAATTCATAATCTATATTAAGAGCCTGCAATTCACTGACAATAGCTGCGCTATCGTCAAAATTAAGCCCCGAATATAGGGGAGCCATTTGTGGCGATGAAAATCTAAAAGTAATAAGAGCAAAAAATCCCAATAGTAAAATCGCTACAATGAACATGGCCGCAATTCTGGCCATACCAAAACGATTAAAAATACTAACTATATTTTCCACATGCGCACCCAAATTTATGCATAGCCAAATATTTGATATTGATGGAATGTGACCCCCACAACCATCTAGTGGGCAAAATTTACCTAGCACATGGTAAATAAGTTATTAATTAATTCTCTCATTTTGCATATTTTTGCCATAATTTGTTTTTTATCGGGAAAAATGACAAAGGCCACCCCGATAAATTATCAGGATGGCCAAATAAATTGATAAATTATCGACTAGTCGCGATAATGTTGTATCCAGGTGGTTCTTAGCCCTGCTAATCCGTGCTCATCAATTGAGGCCTGCCAATTTAAGAATTCATCAACACTTAGCGCATAACGATTGCACGCTTCTTCCAGGCTCAATAATCCGCCACGAACAGCGGCAACTACTTCGGCTTTTCGCCGAATAACCCAACGTTTTGTTGATGGGGGAGGAAGATCCGCAACAGTTAAAGGTGAACCATCTGGACCAATTACATATTTTACTCTAGGACGCATCTGCACGGTCATTTTACTCTCTTACATTTACCTGACCAATAATAATGCGAGCTTACAATAATGAGCTTAAAAAAGAGCTAAAAAATTAATTATAAATAATTTAGCCATTTTATCATTTTGTTAAGTATAAATTGCTTTGCGCTAAGGATAGATTATCCATTTCTCACGGAGAGAACAGAATCCAATTTAATAGGTGAGCCATTAACCATCAATATAGGCATGTCACCTGTCAAATCAACTGAATCAACAATTCCCTGAATTTGGATAAGAGCGCTAACAGATTTTTCATTGGCATCTTTTGCGTTGATTGTCATAAAATATTTACCATCTGGATATTGTAGGCCCGAAGCATCTTTGCCATCCCATGTAAAACTTCCCTCTCCCTTAGAAAGCGAAAGCTGTTTGCTAAAGACAATAGCCCCATCTTCATTGCGGATGGTAATTTCTGAAATTGGAGCATCACGTCCCAATGTATAAGTCCAGTTTGCCTGGCCATTTTCTAATATAGAAACCGAACTTTGTGCAGTTATGGTTTTTCCTATCATGCCAATGGCCTGATTGGCCGCTGCATATTTACCTCCCTCAACATTTTTTGAACTCAAAAGCAAAGCCTCTAAAAATTCATTGGTTTTTAATTGCTGCTCAACTGAGGTAAATTGCACCATTTGCTGGGTAAACTGATTTGTATCCAGCGGCTCAAGCGGATTTTGATTTTTAAGCTGCGTTGTTAATAAGGCCAAGAAAGTATCAAAATTTTCGGCTATAGTTTTTTTAGAATTAGTTAATGATGATTGGGTTGAGCCTGTTGCTATAATATTTTCAATAGTCATTTTGTCTCCTAAGCGATAATATTTAGGCCGCCTTGTCGAGCGCTATTATGATAAATAATCGCATTTGGCCTTAGATTAATTATTTCACTATCTGTTTTGCTATTTGCTGTTTCCTGAGCGTCTGACTTTATGTCAGTTTCTTTTTGTTTCCCTGCGAACTCATTATTATCAGGATATTGGTTCTCATTTCCTGCAAAGGGATTTTGTTTTAGTGTAAATTCAAGATTAGTCTTTGAACTGTCAATTCCGGCTTGTGCTAATGCTCTTTCAAGCGCGCGGGCATCGCGTTGTAAAAGATCCAGTGTTTCTATACGTTCAACACTCAGCCTAGCATTTAGATTGTTAGATTTATCTAAATCTAATCTGACATCAATCCTGCCCATTTCTGGTGGGTCTAGCTGAATTTGAAATCTGCTGGCGCCATTTTGTAAATTGCGGGCAAATTCAAAAGCGATATAAGGCAAATTGAGATTTTGTAAATTTGGTTGAGCCGGCACGCTTATAGTTTTGGGCAAAATATTTATTCCATTCATTATTGCCTGCTGGCCGTTTGATTGTAAGACCACAACTGGTTCGGGGGTAATGTTAATGTCAGTTTTTGCCTGCAATAGGTTGGAGGAAATCATATTTTGCCCGTTAACTATATTATTTTTCCCCTGCTGAATTGTGGAATTGATAGAATCTAAACGGGCATTTTCTATATTTGTTATTTGGGCTTTATTTAGTGATGAATCTGATGGCAAAATATTTTGCGCTAAATTTGTGCCGGGTGAATTTGGTTGTAGATTATTATTTTGCCAATTTATATTTGCTTGAACTAAATTTGCCTGCCCCTTCATATTTTGCATTACTGATGGTTGGGGGGAAGTGGCCTTATTTTGCCCGTCCAAAATTTGGGCAAATTTATTATTCTCCCCCCTAATATTACTATTTCCTAATTGAGCGATTAAATTATTTAATTTAGCGCTAAGTTGAGGTGCTGAACTCTCTAATTTAACGCTTATTTGGTTTAATTTGCCTAATATATCGTCAGTGATAGTTTTAATTTTTTGTATATTTTGTAAACCCATTCCCTCTTTGGGTAAATTATTTATTCCCAACAGAGCAAGGGAAGCCAAAGAAGCTGGTTGATTATTATTTATAGCCAGATAAATATCGCTGGCACCCTTTATTACACTTCCTGCGGGGGTAGGCATAATTTGGTTGAGTTTATCTGCTAAAATATTTATCGCTCCAACAGCTCTATCTATTAGTTCTGGTTCAACTTTCTCTTTATTTTCAATTGATTTGCCGATCTGCTGTAAAATATTTAACAAATCCAACAGGGCGGATATTATATCTTCACCCTCATTTTGCTTTAATTTATCAATATTGAAAAAAGCGCTATTAATTTCACTCTGTGTAGCACTATTTGCTGCCATCCCTAATGATGTCAGATTAGTTTCTTGTTTTAGCTCTTTCCCATTTATATTTTGGCTTATATTTTTATTTTCTGTTTGCTGGCTATTAGAAAGGCCGAGCAACAAGGTTATGAGTGAAGCAAAATCGGTTGATTTATCAGTTTTCTTATCAGCCAGACTATTATTTGCATTTTTATTTATATTGTCAGTTTGATTGGGCAAGATAATATCAGCCCTTTTATCATTTGGCACTGCAATATTCATCATAATAGTCATAGATAATTCCTAACTAATATCCGCTTCCCTTCATGCAAAAATTTTGCCAATTTGTGAAAATATTATATTTTCTTATTTTTCAAGCGCTTAGGAAAGAAATATATTTTCTTTTATAGTTCTATCTATTGTGTTAGGAAGTTTTGCCCCATATATTGGGAAAAAAATGCCTACCATTTGCTAGGCTAATTAGTTTGAGATAATTTTAAGATGCTGGACTTTTAATCCAGAGGAATGAAAATGCTAAATTCGCTTGATATTGATAAACCAGTTGAACAAACTCGCGTTGTTGTTGCTATGTCGGGAGGAGTTGATAGTTCGGTTGTGGCCGGATTATTGGCTCAGGAGGGATATGAAGTAATTGGCGTTACTTTGCAGCTTTATGATCATGGGAAGGCAATGCATAGAAAGGGTGCTTGTTGTTCGGGACAGGATATTGATGATGCTAAACATGTTGCTGCAATGCTTAATATTCCTCATTATGTGCTTGATTATGAACAACGTTTTGCAGAAGCAGTTATTCATCCCTTTGCCGATGCTTACATGCGTGGGGAAACTCCGGTTCCGTGTATTGCCTGCAATCAATCGGTAAAATTTGAAGATTTACTTAATGTTGCAAAAGAGCTTGGCGCTGATATTTTGGCAACCGGGCATTATGTGCAGAGTAAGTTAGTTAGTGGTGAGGGAGGTAAATTAAGGCGGGCTTTGCTAAGACCGGTGGATAGTGAACGCGATCAGAGTTATTTTTTATTTGCTATAAGTCCAAAACAGCTGGAATTTTTACGTTTTCCTTTGGGTGGAATGAGCAAAATAAAAGTGCGTCAATTAGCGAAAAAAATGGGTCTGAAAGTTGCGGATAAGCATGATAGTCAGGATATTTGTTTTGTGCCAAAGGGAAAATATATTGATGTTATTCGTAAAATAAACCCTGAAGCTGAAAGGGTAGGGGATATTGTTCATCTTAATGGTAAAATTTTAGGTAAACATAGTGGTATAATGAATTATACAATAGGGCAAAGAAGGGGTTTGGGGATTGCTGCTCCTGAGCCGCTTTATGTGGTTAAATTAGATGTAGAAAATAATAGGGTGATTGTTGGAGGTCGTGAAGCGCTTAAAAGCTATCAAATGAAATTACGCGATGTAAATTGGTTGGGTGAGGGAAAATTAAGTGAAATTGCTGCGGGCAATGGTTTTTTGGTTGAAGCCAAAGTTCGCTCCACCAGAGCACCAAAGCCAGCAATTATCCAAATGATAAATGGCGAAATTTATGTAACTATTATTGATGGGGAAGATGGTATTGCCCCTGGCCAGGCTTGTGTATTTTATGCCGATGATAGTGTAACCAGTGAGGTTTTAGGTGGGGGATATATTGAAAAAACCATGCCTAAGATTTTTGCCGCTTAGATGTAAATTATAAATTGGGTAGAAATTTTCCAAAATGACTAAAATATTGCAGGGAAAAAGCGCTCTTATTACGGGAGCTTCGCAAGGGATTGGTTATGAAACTGCTTTAGGTTTGGCAAGAATGGGAGCAAAAACCATTATTTGTGGTCGTGATGAGGAACGCACCAAAAAAGCAGCCATAAATATTAAAGAGATAAGCAAAAATGAGAATATTTCTTATTTGATTGCTGATTTTGCTTCATTTAAGCAGATAAAAAATTTGGCTCAACAAGCAAGAAAGCAGCTAACTTCTCTTGATATTTTGGTAAATAATGCAGGTGGCATGACTAAAGAAAGGAAAGTAACCGAGGATGGTTTTGAAATGTGTTGGGGATTAAACCATCTTAGCTATTTTTTACTAACGGATGAATTATTGCCCCTGTTGAGATTGAGCAAGGGAGCAAGAATTATAAATGTTGCCTCTAGTGCGCATAAAAGGGGAATAATTGATTTTGATGATTTACAATCTGAAAAAAAATATAAAATGTGGAAAGCATATGGGCAGTCAAAATTAGCCAATATTATGTTTAGCTATAGTCTAGCGCGCCATTTAAGCAATATTAATATTAGCGTAAATTGTCTTCATCCGGGGGTGGTAGCAACCGGATTTGTAAAAAATATCAGTCCTTTTTATCAAAGGATTGATTCTCTGTTAAGACCATTTTTTATTTCTGCTAAGGAGGGCGCTAAAACGCCTATTTTTCTAGCCAGCTCTAGCGAGGTAGAAAATATTAGCGGTAAATATTTTTATAAATTAAAGCAGATTAAATCTTCCCCCTTAAGTTATGATATAGAAATTCAGCAGCGTCTGTGGGAAATAAGCAAACAGCAAACGGGTGCTGAATATATTCTCATGTAAATATCCATCCACACCAAGCAAAATAGAGCGACATTTCGTCCTCCTTGAAGAATTTTAATATATTGATATTTCTTGATATTTTGCTCTTGTCGGGCATTTAATATTGCAAGATTTTATCTATTTATGTGTAGTTTTCTTGCAATTTGCATTATGGATATTTTTGTGATTTCTGCTCCCGGCAACGCTGCTCCTTTCAAAAATCATTGCGGGCCAGCCTGCGCGGCGTGAGTGCTCAAAACAGCCGCAATCCAAAAATGTTAGAGCCTAGCGCTATAGTGCGTTTATGAGTCCCAAGCCCGTTAGACAACGGGCTACTGGATTCCGGCTCGGGGGCCGGAATGACGATGGGGAGTGGTGCGAGTGTAACAGCAAAGGCTTTGAAATAGTTGTTATCACCCTCATCATCCGCTCCGCAAATTGAAACTAATATATTTCCGCCCCCGACTTCTGAGCGATGAAATCTTCACAGCCGACTATTTCTGCCTGGTTCAAAAGGTTCATATTTGGCTAGTTTTCAGAATCCAGGTTAAATGTGATAATATAATTACCATCATTATCTTCAGTAATTCTTCCGCTTTCATACATAGTAGCTGCTTTGCCTCCTGATCCTTCTTCAGGAATATAAACACCACTATCATAGCTATATTTGCTATTATTTGGATTTGTGAAGAAACTGCTTTCAAACGATGGGAGAGGGCCTTTATTCATTTCTTCGTAGAGAACGTTTCTGTCAACATGAACTCTGACACTTTTTATGCCTTTCCTTCTGGCATAATCAATCAATAAAAGAATATCTTCTTCAAGGGCTCTACTTTTTCTGCCTTCATAATCAGCCATTTGGGAACCGGTCATAGGCCTATCGGATACTGTTGCCAGCAAATATTCCGTTCTTTCATTCGGATCTTTTATAATTTTTACACTATCAAAGGTGCTGTTAACACTATTTGCTCTCTCTTTTGCTGTTCTCCAATCGGCCTTTATCCCATCTATGGGCGCGCTAAATTCAAATTTTTTGTTAAATGATGTTGTGTTGGCATTCGCTGTTGTGGTTCTATTTTGCCTATCATCGCTAATATTATTTGGCGAATTATCGCTAGCGCTGAATCTTACAAAATCTTCTTTTTTGTCCACCCTATAATAATTCGAGGAAACGACACTAAAAGGTGATTTAGCGTCTGTAGAGCGATTTTCTGCAATGGTAGATATTTCTGATTTGCCCTTATCACTATCAGATGGCGATTTCTTAAAATTAAAACTTATCTTAAAGCCATTTTCTCTATCCGCAATGCTTCTTGACACTTCCTCGCCATATAGGGAAGATCCTCTATCAGCCATAAAGCCAAGAAATTCTCTAACTCTTGGTGATTTTTCATACGTATCTACGTGTATTTCGAGCCTTCTTACACTATTTTCTTTGGCATAATCACGCAAAATGGGGAAATCACTTGCCTCAAGAGCGTCAGGATTACCAATGCCGATTATCATTCTTCCATCTTTTGAACTTAAAATGCCCTCATCGCTAATTTTTAATCTTTCAGCAACTTCCTGCATTGCTTTGCTGCTACGTCCTATGGGCGTAAAAGAAGCAATAATTGCGGCTCCGGTTCCCGCTGATCTGGCTAGACTTTCACCTAAATATTCTGAAGAAGTTCCTAATTGTTTTGCTTCCTGCAAGCCATCATACCAGCTAGAAGCGGCTTTAACACCATTTTGGACGTTCTTTACTCCCCAATCTACGATATCCCTTACAGGCTTAGCAGGATCGTCAATTGAGGCAGAAATATAATTTGTCACGCTGTCATAATTATCATCCAGCCAATTTAGTGCATTTTGGTTGCTTTGCTGGCGAAATGATGGGTTTGATATATAATTAGTCGCAAAATCACCAATGGCAGCACCTCCGGTCTGAATGGTATTTAACCCATTGCCGATTGATTTTCCCAAAGTCTTGTTAAAGCTGGAGCTGAAATCTCCTAATTCAGTGCTAAGTCCGGGATTCCAACTTTTAATTTCTGGAATATTATTGGTAATATTTGCATTTTTCCTCTCAGAGATAGAATTTGCAAATTCATCGCTATTTGCTGTAATATTTTGCGTCACATTTTGTGTTACATTTTGCACTCTTGCCTGCAAAACCATCTGGGCAGATGAATTTACTAAATTATTATTCAAAATATTCTCCATTTATATAGTAGAACAAAAACACCTAGCTCAGTAAAATAAACCAACCAGCCCGCAGCCAAACCGCAGCTAATCCACGCAACCTAACCCGCAGTCCGCCACAAACCACCCCGCGCCGCTTTGCACCCGGCCACCCGTCTCGTCGCTTGCTGTCGCTGCCTGCCTCCCTTCTATTGCTCTTTTGTTGCCCTGCACGAGCGAGCCGCACTCTGGGCTGTCAAAATGACCCGCCTGACTTGCCGCCCCGCCCGGCTGACCCGGCCGGAGTGTCCAACAAATCCTATTTGGCAAGCAGAAGGAATAATGTAAATCAGTAAAAAACACTTAGAAATAGTGGGTTTTCAGAATTTTTAGCTGGAATGAAAGAAAATATATTTGCCGCTCATTAAATGTTGCTTGACATGCAGTTGGGGCGAAACTAAATAGGCTTTTGCATGATTAATTTAAGCTTGTCATGTTAAACTATATATATGGCGGAGTAGCTCAGCTGGTTAGAGCAGCGGAATCATAATCCGCGTGTCGGGAGTTCAAGTCTCTCCTCCGCTACCATTATTATCCCTGCTACATTATGTTCACATTGTGCATAGCTATAATTAGAACATTACCAATATATATCATAACCCCGCCCTTAGGAATAAGGGCAGGGCTGGAATATTAGCCATCAATTAGCTGGGGAACATTTTAAGCTGAATAATATAGCTCAAATTCTACCGGATGCGGAGTATGTTCAAAACGAATTACTTCTTCCATTTTAAGCTCAATATAGGCATTAATTTGATCATCGTCAAAAGCTCCGCCGGCTTTAAGGAAATCACGATCATTATCTAGCGCTTCAAGAGCTTCGCGCAAAGAACCGCACACTGTTGGGATTCCTTTTAGTTCCTCTGGCGGTAGTTCATATAGATCTTTATCCATTGCCTCACCCGGATCTATTTTATTTTTAATACCATCAAGCCCGGCTAATAACATGGCAGAAAATGCTAAATATGGGTTAGCCATTGGATCTGGGAAGCGAACCTCAATTCGCTTGGCATTAACAGATTGGGCAAAAGGAATACGCACGGAAGCAGAGCGGTTGCGTGCTGAATAGGCTAATAAGACTGGCGCCTCATAACCAGGAACCAAACGTTTATATGAGTTGGTTGATGGGTTGGTAAAAGCATTAATAGCTTTTGCATGTTTAATTATGCCGCCAATATAATATAGAGCTTCTTTTGAAAGACCAGCATATTCATCACCAGCAAAAAGGGGTTTGCCATCTTTCCAAATAGACTGGTTACAGTGCATTCCAGTGCCATTATCGCCAAATACTGGTTTCGGCATAAAGGTTGCTGTTTTGCCGTAGGCATTTGCTACTTGCTGCACCACATATTTATAAATTTGCACATTGTCAGCACATTTGATGATGGAGGCAAATTTCATACCCAATTCATGTTGAGCAGAACCAACTTCGTGGTGATGTTTTTCGGTTGCTACGCCCATTTCTGACATTATGTTAAGCATTTCCGAGCGCATATCTTGTGCACTATCAACCGGTGGCACGGGAAAATATCCGCCCTTTTGCTGAATATGATGGCCGCTATTTCCTGCTTCATAATCGGCGTCGCTATTTGAGGGTAATTCGTAAGAATCGAGCTTAAATCCGGTATTATAAGGAGAAGTTGCATATTTGACATCGTCAAATATGAAAAATTCAGGCTCTGGCCCGAAATAAATTTCATCGCCAACGCCAAGTGATTTAAGATAGCTTTCAGCCTTTTTAGCAGTTGTGCGCGGATCGCGATTATAGGGCTGATAAGTTGCTGGCTCTAAAATATCGCAATTTATTGACATAGTTGTCTGATTAAAGAAGGGATCAATGTAGGCAGAACTGACATCTGGCATTAGCACCATATCGCTTTCATTAATTGCCTTCCAGCCGGCAATAGAAGAGCCATCAAACATTGCCCCATCTTCAAAAGTGTCTTCACTGACAATATTTGCATCCAGCGTAACGTGCTGCAATTTGCCGCGCGGATCGGTAAAACGAAGATCCACAAATTTAACGTCTTCATCTTTAATTTTTTTCAGAATATCTTCAACTGTGCTCATTATTTTTCCTTTATTTTGAAAATAGATTTAGTTCAATTTAGTTAAATTGCATCATCACCGCTTTCACCGGTGCGAATTCTAATTGCCTGCTCAATTGGATAAATGAATATTTTACCATCGCCAATGCGCCCGGTTTGAGCGGCGTTGCGAATGGCTTCAACGGCTCTATCTACCATTTCATCGGTGCAGACTATTTCAATTTTTACCTTTGGCAAAAAATCAACCACATATTCTGCTCCCCGATAAAGTTCAGTATGTCCCTTTTGTCTGCCAAATCCTTTGGCTTCAGTGACTGTAATTCCCTGTAGGCCAACTTCTTGTAAAGCCTCTTTCACCTCATCCAATTTGAACGGCTTAACAATAGCTTCTATTTTTTTCATTATATGCTCCAATGGATTGATGTTGACTAATATGCATATAATGTGCCAATTATTTTTATTTGCATTTTTTCTAGGTGAATCAAGCAGATAGTTTATTTATTTAATCCAACAAACAAACTATATTGATGTTAAGTGGTTAAAATTCTGGCAACATGCCTAAAAAATAGGCAGAAGATAAAATTTGCTCAATTCATCTAAAATAATGGATATGTTTGCTCAATTACATATAGTTGCATTATAATTTCACGTGATTATATATAGTGGGTGTGATAGACGCTAAGAAGCGGTGCTGAGGAGCTGATAGGAGTTGAAAATTGTTTTCAAAAAATGCTGAAAATATGAAGGGGGCGGGTTTCCTATTTACCCTCATCGCTCTTTTGCCGCACTTATTTTGTTGCGGCATTCCAATTATTGCCAGCCTTCTTGCTCTTGGGACAACAATTGGGCTTGGAGCGGCTTTGGCAAGCAATCCATTTTATAATTTTGTCAATCAATATCATATTCCCCTATTGATTTTTGCAACATTTATGGTCGCATTAAGTGGTATTTTGAACTATTATTCCTATCGTCTTGATTGCACTAAAACTAAAAATAACTCCTGCACGCATAAATCCTGTAAGCCAAAAAAATTGCGCTCATTCAGGCTATTCTTTATATCTTTATTTTTATTAATTTTGGATTTTTCTTGGCTTATTTTTGAAATTTATTATTTACAACTTGACGCATAGCCATTTTTTTACTTTTTATGAAGAAATTTATTATTTTTTTCGATAAATCTTTGACTGTAAGCAAAAGTTAGTTTAGACCCTTGCTCCAGAATGCTTTGCTTTACTGCTTGGCGGGTGTGGTGAAATTGGCAGACACGCAAGATTTAGGTTCTTGTGCCGCAAGGCGTGGGGGTTCAAGTCCCTCCACCCGCACCAGACGGTTAGGGAAAAGTTTGTAACTCAGGGGGAGATAGCTTAGGGGAAAGAGGATTAGGAAAAGAGGGCTAGGAAAAGATAGCTTAAAAGTCAAATTATCAAATCAGACATAATGGAATTATTTAATGAAAACTAGCGAATTGCTCAATGAAGGCCTAAAACGAAAAGTTGCGATTACTATTGAGGCAGATAATTTACTCTCTCAGCTTGATGATAAATTAGAGGAAATAAAGGCGCAGGCTAATATTAAAGGGTTTCGCCCCGGCAAAGTGCCTATTTCATATTTGAAGAAAATTTATGGTCGCTCTGCCATGTCAGAAGTCATGCAAAAGGCCATTAATGATTCTATTCAAGATGTTCTTAAGGAGCGCGATGAAAAGGCCGCTATGCAGCCAAAGGTGGATTTAAGCGATGATCAGGCTGTAATTAATAGGGTGCTGGATGGTAAGGCAGATCTGGAATTTGAAATTTCCTATGAAATATTACCGCAAATTGAACTTATGGATTTCAAAAAAATTAAACTTGATAATCCAATAGTTGATATTGAAGAAGAGGAAGTTGAAAGCGAACTAAATAGATTATTTCTTAATCAGCGTCCATATGGGGATAGGGACGAAAAGGAGCCCGTTGCCGAAGGAGATAGGGTTAGACTGAATTTTGAGGGTAAAATTGAGGGCAAGCCTTTTGCTGGTGGAAAAGGAGAAAATGTCCAACTGGTTATTGGCTCAGGTGAATTTATTCCGGGCTTTGAAGATAAATTGATTGGCATGAAAAAGGGTGAAAAGAAGGTTATTGAAGTAACTTTCCCTAAAGAATATTCAAACAAAGATCTTGCCGGTAAAGATGCAACATTTGATGTTGAAATTTTGCAAATTGAAGCCCCAAAGGCGGATAAGGCTGATGATGAATTTGCTAAATCTTTGGGTTTAGATGATCTTGAAGCGCTTAAAAATGCTATTCGCGATCAAATGCGTAATGCGTTAGAAAATATGGGGCAGCAAAGAATTAAGCGTCAAATTCTTGATGCGCTTGATGAGGGGCATAAATTTGCGGTGCCAGAGCAATTGGTTGAAGCCGAATTTAATTCAATTTGGGATAAAATTACCCATGAAATTAAAGAACATGGCAAATCTTTTGCAGATGAGGGCACAACGGAAGAAAAAGCAAAAGAGCAATATAAAAGAATAGCTGAACGTCGTGTTCGTTTAGGTCTGGTTGTGGCTGAAGTTGGTAATGTGAACGAAATAAGCGTTAGCGATGAAGAACTACAACAGGCTTTGATTGCCGAGGTTCGCCGTTTTCCGGGTCAGGAGCAGGAAGTTTATGACTATTATAGTAAAAATCCAGAAGCTATTGCCGGGCTTCGTGCCCCCCTTTATGAAAATAAAGTTGTTGCCTTTATTGCGGAATTAGCAGAAAAAACCGATAAAAAGGTAACGCGCGAAGAATTAGCAGAAATGATTAGAAAAGATGAAGAGGATGATAGGGTATAAGGTGAGTTCAATATGGCAGCTCTAAAATCAAGGCCTTCTTAATGAAGGCCTTTTTGTTGATATTTTTCTGTTTGCGACATAAAATATGCCCATGCAGATAAATAGTAAAAACGCCCTTTTAACCCCAAAACAAATGGCAAAGGCAGATAGGCTGGCGCTTAAATATAATATTTCTAGCCTTGAATTGATGGAAAATGCCGGCAAGGTAGTGGTTGAGCAGATTGTTGCCGACTATTCACCTTGTTCGGTGTTGATTTTATGCGGACCGGGAAATAATGGCGGTGATGGTTTTGTTGTGGCTCGGCTTTTGCGTGCCAAAGGCTGGAAGGTTGAAGTAGCGCTCTTATCTGATGTGGCACACCTTAAAGGTGATGCTAAAATCAATGCTCAAAGGTTTAATGGTGAGATAAAGCAATTTGACGATAAATTGCTAAAAAATGCCGATTTGATCATTGATGCAATATTTGGTGCTGGGCTTTCTCGCAATATTGAAGGTAAATTTGCCAAAGCCATTGATGCAGCAAATAAAAGCAATAAGCCAATCATTGCCATAGATATTCCCTCAGGCATTGATGGGGCAACTGGAGAGGTGAGGGCAATAGCCATAAGGGCAAATAAAACCATAAGTTTTTTTCACGCCAAGCCGGGACATTATCTATTGCCCGGAAGAGAATATTGCGGGCAATTGGTAATTAAAAATATTGGCATTGATGAAAGAATCTTACAAGAAATAGAAGTTAATTGCTTTGTTAATAATGATAATTTATGGCATCTGCCAAAAAGGAAATTAAATTCGCATAAATATGATTTCGGGCATGCGCTTATTGTTTCTGGCGATGAATTACATGGGGGCGCGGCGCGCCTAGCGGCAAAGGCAGCACTAAGAGTTGGGGCGGGTTTAGTTTCTTTAGTGGGTGAGAGGGCGGCTTTATTGGTGCACGCGACGCAATTAAGCTCCATAATGTTAAAAGAAATAAAAAATAGTGAAGATTTTTCTGAGCTGTTAAAAGATAAGAGGTTTAATGCGTGCATTATAGGACCGGCTTTGGGGATTAGTGAAAAAAATAAGGAACTAATATTAAGTGCACTTAATTCAAATGCAAAAATATTATTAGATGCCGACGGGTTAAGCAATTTTGCTAATAATCCAGATGAATTATTTATCCTGATTAAACAAAGAGCAAAGGATTCGGTTATTCTTACCCCGCATGAGGGCGAATTTAACAGAATATTCCCCAATATTACTGGCGATAAATTAAGCAGAGCAAAAATGGCAGCAAAAGAGAGTGGCGCTATTATTGTGCTTAAAGGCGCTGATACTATCATAGCCAGCCCTGATGATTTTGCTGCAATAAATATTAATGCGCCAGCAAACCTAGCAACTGCCGGCTCGGGTGACGTTTTAGCGGGAATAATTGGTGGGCTTTTAGCGCAAAAAATGCCAAGCTTAAAAGCTGCTCTTGCCGGGACCTATATTCATGGCGAATTGGGTAATATTTTTAATTCTAGCGGTTTAATCGCTGATGATTTGATAGATTTACTGCCAAAGGCTTTAACAAAGCTGACAAAAGGATGAGATATAAACACTCTAATTACATTCCTTCAATTGATGAAATATATATTGGCACGACATTTGATGTGTGCATATGTGAAAGCCCATTTTGAAAGTGGGCTAAAATGGGATATCATCATCTATTTCGCTATTGTCAAAAGCGGGGCTATTTGCAGTGGGAGAAGTGCCAAATTGTTCATTAGGAAAATTAGCTCCAACATTATCACCCCGAGAATCAAGCATTGTCAGTGCTGAATTAAAGCCCTGTAGAACAATTTCGGTAGTATATCTATCATTACCATCCTTATCCTGCCATTTTCTGGTTTGCAACTGCCCCTCTATATAAACTTTTGAACCTTTTCTTAAATATTGTTCGGCAACTCTAGCCAAACCTTCACTAAAAATAACCACTCGGTGCCATTCGGTTCTTTCTTTGCGCTCCCCCGTATTTTTATCTTTCCAACTTTCTGAAGTGGCAATTGAAAGAGTAACGACCGGCTTGCCCGTTGAAGTTTGCCTAACTTCGGGATCTGCTCCCAAATTTCCAATTAAAATAACTTTGTTCACACTAGCGGCCATAATAATCCCTTTCAATATTTTGCAGTAAGATAGACTTGTCTTGATAAACTAACAACTACCTATCCATTATAAATATTTTGTTTTACAATTCGTCCACAGAAATATGAAATTTTCTCTTTTCTTTATATTTTTCTTGCACTATGTTCTCTTTATGTTCTTTTTGGTGTAAATGTCAAGAAAATAATAAATATGTATATTTCGGCTAGAAATTAATTATTGTTCTATTATGTTCAGTTGGGAATCGGATAGTTCAAACCGCAATATATCAGCAATTTAAGTTCAGCAAATGGCTAATAATTTAACTCAAAATAAAGAAATAATTATAAAAGGCGCTAAGGAGCATAATCTAAAAAATATCAATATTAGCTTACCGCGTGATAAATTGATCGTAATGACCGGCCTTTCTGGCTCTGGCAAATCTTCACTCGCCTTTGATACAATTTATGCGGAAGGGCAGCGCCGTTATGTTGAAAGTCTTTCAGCCTATGCGAGACAATTTTTGGAAATGATGCAAAAGCCTGATGTTGAGCAAATTGACGGTCTTTCACCGGCCATTTCAATTGAGCAGAAAACAACTTCAAAAAATCCACGCTCTACCGTAGGCACAGTTACAGAAATATATGATTATTTACGCTTATTATTTGCGCGTATTGGCGTGCCCTATTCACCTGCAACCGGAAAAATAATAGAAAGTCAGACTATTTCGCAAATGGTTGATAAAGTGCTTGCCTTAGAAGAGGGAACGAGGATTTATTTATTGGCTCCTATTATTCGTTCCCGCAAAGGTGAATATAAAAAAGAAATATCCAATTTATTAAAGCGCGGATTTTTGCGCCTTAAAATTGATGGAAAATTTTATGAAATTGAAGATGTTCCCCAATTAGATAAAAATATTAAACATAATATTGATGTTGTAGTTGATAGGCTGATTGTTAAAAAAAACATCAAATCGCGTTTGGCCAATAGTTTTGAAATTGCCCTTAAATTAGCGGACGGTATAGCTATTGCAGAATTAGCGGACAAAATTGATAAAAATGGCGATAATGAAAGAATAATTTTTTCAGAAAAATTTGCCTGTCCTGTTTCCGGTTTTACTATTGCCGAAATAGAGCCGCGCCTATTTTCTTTTAATAATCCGCATGGGGCCTGTCCTAAATGTGACGGGCTGGGTTTTAAGAGCGAGGTTGATGCCGATATGATAGTGCCGGATAAGAAAAAATCGCTGGCAAATGGCGCTATTTTAGCCTGGTCAAAGACTTCTTCTCCTTATTATATGCAAACCCTAAGGGCGATAGTGGGGCACTATGGTGCCGATATGAATATTCCATTTGAGCAGTTAGATAAAAGGGTGCAAAATGTAATTTTATTTGGTTCGGGAAAAGAAGAAATAAATTTTATTTATGATGATGGTTTACGCACCTATAAAACCAGGAAAATATTTGAAGGGGTGGTTGGTAATCTCTCAAGACGTTATAAAGAGACAGATAGCGTAATGATGCGCGAGGAAATAGAAAAATATATGTCTAGCGCGCCTTGTGAGTCTTGTCATGGCTATCGCTTAAAGGAGGAAGCTTTAGCGGTGAAAATAGCCGGGTTAAATATTGCCCAGATAAGTGAAATGTCAATCAGGCAGGCATATGAGTGGTTTAATAATTTACCCGGATTTCTTAATGAAACGCAAAGGACTATTGGCAAACTAATCTTAAAAGAAATTACAGACAGGTTAAAATTCTTAAATGATGTCGGGCTTGAATATTTAACGCTTTCGCGTGGGTCTGCTTCGCTATCGGGCGGAGAAAGCCAGCGCATTCGCTTAGCATCGCAAATTGGCTCGGGCTTAACGGGCGTATTATATGTGCTTGATGAACCTTCAATTGGTCTTCATCAGCGAGATAATAAAAGATTATTGGAAAGTCTTTGTCGCCTTCGGGATTTGGGCAATACGTTAATTGTGGTTGAGCATGATGAGGAAGCAATATTAAGCGCTGATTATTTGGTAGATATTGGGCCGGGTGCTGGGATAAATGGTGGAGAAATTGTTGCTAAGGGAACAATAGATAATATTATTAATTGCGAAAAAAGTTTAACCGGTAAATATCTTGCTGGTAAATTAAAAATTGCGGTTCCAGCTGAGCGGCGAAAAATTCAAAATATGAGAAAATTACGCCTTGAAGGAGCAAGCGGGAATAATCTAAAAAATCTCTCGGTTGATATTTTTCTTGGCACATTCACGGCCATTACTGGCGTGTCGGGAGGTGGCAAATCAACCCTTATAATAGATACTTTATATAGGGCTATTGCCCGAAGATTGAACGGTGCAAGACTGGTTCCGGCTAAATATAAAAAATTGCTTGGTTTAGAATTTTTAGACAAGGTAATAGATATAGATCAATCGCCAATTGGGCGCACTCCGCGCTCTAATCCGGCGACCTATACTGGCGCCTTTACTCCAATTCGTGAATGGTTTGCCGGACTGCCTGAGGCAAAGGCCAGGGGTTATGGTCCGGGCAGATTTTCCTTTAATGTTAAGGGTGGGCGTTGTGAAAAATGTAAAGGTGATGGAGTGCTTAAGATAGAGATGCATTTCCTGCCTGATATTTATGTAAATTGTGATGTTTGTGATGGAAAGCGTTATAATCGCGAGACATTAGAAGTAGAATATAAGGGCAAGAATATATCAGATATTTTGGAAATGAGCGTCGATGAGGGGGTGGAGTTTTTTGCTGCTATTCCTTCTATTCGCGATAAAATGAGAACTTTACAGCGGGTGGGGCTGGGTTATATAAAAATAGGTCAGCCAGCAACTACACTTTCGGGAGGAGAGGCGCAAAGGGTAAAATTAAGCAAGGAACTTGCTAAACGCGCTACCGGTAGAACATTATATGTGCTTGATGAACCAACAACGGGTTTACATTTTCATGATGTAGCTAAATTGCTGGATGTTTTGCATGAATTGGTTGATGGGGGAAATAGTGTTATTGTAATTGAGCATAATCTTGATGTCATAAAGACTGCTGACTGGGTGATTGATCTTGGACCTGAAGGGGGTGATGGAGGGGGCGAAATTGTTGCTGTTGGCACGCCCGAAGATATTTCTCAATGTGAAAAATCTTATACTGGTCAATATTTGCGGAAATTATTATGATGATAATGCCAAAATAGTCGGTATTATTAGGGTAAAATATATATCCCATGCAATTTTTGCATAGCTGGCTTAAGAAAACAAATCTACCAACTATAATAATTTAGTCC
>WFXU01000043.1 GCA_015490455.1 Hyphomicrobiales bacterium | reverse complement strand
CTGAGCCATAAAAAAGCGCATCACCCTCACAAATATAGGTAACATCTTTACCTTGACGTAAATATTTAAGGATTTGCTTTGCCCCCGCATCATAGGCAAATTGCGCTGGTTCACGCTCTATTTTCATCGGGATATTTATTGGCAATGTTTTTGCCCCTTGCGGCAAAAAATCTTTAACAATATTTAATGCAATAGATTGCTCATTTTCCTTTTGTCCATAGGCAATAATTTTACTATTGCATAAAATTCTTGCCGCTTTAAGAGTAAGCAATTCCGCTTCACCCGGCCCAACCCCAACAATATATAAGGTGGCTAAGGTGGCGCTCATTATTCTTGCCCTTTAATAATAAACCATTGGATGATGCTCTTTTTATTTGCAAAAATTTGATATTTACCCTTCCGCTTTGCTTTTGAAATATCAATTTTTATCAATTTACCACCCAAATTTTTATGCCTTGCTAGCAGTGCCATTTCCCCTTCAATGGTAACAGCATTAGCGACAATTCGCCCACCTATTTTTAGCGCCCTAAAACAGGCTTCAAACAATTTTTCATTTTTAATATCGCCACCCAAAAATATTGCATCAGGGCTAGGTTGATTAGTGATATTTTCAAGCGCATCGCCGCTGATAATTTTTAGATTTGGCACGCCAAGATTAAGGCGATTTTGTTCTATATATTTTATGCGTTTTTTATTTTTTTCAAAACATATTGCCTTTGCACCCCGCGCGCTACGCATAAATTCAATTGCAACGGAGCCAGATCCTGCGCCAATATCCCATAAAAGCGCCTCATTAAAGGGAGCTAATTTAGCGATTGTTATAGCCCTTACTTCACTTTTTGTTAGCTGCCCATCAGAGATAAAAGCCTCATCAGGAAGTCCTGCAATTTTTGGCAATAGCGGTGCATTTTTTTCAGCCACGCAATCAATCGCTAACAGATAAAAATCAGCAATTTTTTGTTTTTTAGCTTCAATAGCTAAAAAACTAATCACTCTTTCATCTTTGCTGCCAAGATTTTCAAAAACCGTAAGAGTAGAATTTTCATAACCACGTTGTTTTAATAATTTTGCCACTTCAATCAGAGTGTTACTATCAGAGGTAAGCGCTAAAATTCTATTTTTTGGCTGTAAAAATGGGTGTAGATTTTCAACTTTTCTGCCATGTAAAGAAATGCAATCTATATTTTGCATCGGCCAATGCAATTTACTAGCGGCCAATTGAAAGGAAGAAATATTAGGAAAAATATTAAATTCTTTAGCGTTAAAATATTTTAATAGGCTAGCACCAATTCCATACCAATTAGCATCGCCAGTTGCTAAAATTACTACCTCTTTACCTTGTAATTTGGTGATTTGTTCAATATTAGCACTAAAAGGAGTTTGCCATTCAATCAACTTTTGCCCTTCAATATAAGTAATTTTATCAAGCAATCTTTTTGCGCCAAGAATATATTTTGCTTGCTCCAAAACCGCTCTTGCCTTTAAGGGAACTTCATCAATCCCCCTTTCACTCATACCAATAATATTTAGCCAATCTTTCATGTTGCCAAGCCCTTAGCTATGCCGTTTAAGGCTGCGGCTGCCATTGCGCTGCCACCTCGCCGCCCTTTTAATGTGATATATGGCACGCCTAAATTCTTATCAATCAATGCTTGTTTACTCTCTTTTGCACCAACAAAACCGACGGGAAAGCCCAAAATTAACGCTGGCTTTGCCTGCTCATTTTCAATCATTTCAAGCAAATGAAAAAGCGCCGTTGGGGCATTGCCAATCACGATGATTGCGCCATTTATTTTACTTTTTAATATTTCAAAGCCTGCCGCCGATCTGGTAATATTATTTTTTATGGCAAATTTTTTTGCCTCTTTCATATCAAGCCCACAAATAATCTCATTTTCATGTTTAAGATTACGAACAATAATGCCCTTTGCCACCATTTTAACATCACAAATTATTGGTGCGCCCTTGTTAAGCGCTTTTTGTCCCTCTTCAACCGCCCCTTTGCTAAACACTAAATCATCTATAATATCCACCATGCCACAAGAATGGATAAGCCTTATTGCCACTTCTTGTTCGCCTTTTTTAAGCCGGCTTAAATCCGCCTCATTTTTAATAATGGCAAAACTTTTTTGATAAATTTCTTTTGGATTTTTAATATAATCCATTTGCTATTTCTTCTTAAGGGTAATTGGCCCCAATGGGTGGTCAGCATGCGGATATGGGTGATGCGCATGGTCATGTGTATGACTATGCCCATTATTATGCGAATGATCATGGCTGTGAATTGGCGTAAAAAGTAGCCCGTGTTTTTTACAAAATTCTTCATCACGACATGAAGCATCACAATCGCCCTTACATGGGCAATTTTCTAAGCCGCCGCCAATGCCTTCAACATGGTGGTGATGGCTTTCTTGTTTTGCCCCCACCTCATCTTCAAAGCCCAAGATCTGCTCACGATATTTACAAAGGGCGCAATTCATTAAATTTTGTCCCTCTAATATTTCTCTTATCCTATCTATAAAAGTTTCAACCACCAAATCATCATCATTTAAGTAAGGCGCTTTTATCATTTCAATTTGCGGGAATTTTTTTGCCACTTCATCAACGCTTTTATAAATTCTTTTCACTAATACGCCGGTAAAAAGAAAATAAGGAAAAATGATAATTCGCTTAAAGCCCAATAAAGCTGACTTTTCTAAAGCTGGAGCAACAAGTGGGAAAGTTACGCCAGAATAAGCAGTTTCCCCCCAACCAAAGCCCATGCCCTCTACTAACATGCGCATTACTTTAGTAGCGTTAGAATTTGCATCAACGTCAGATGAGCCACGCCCTACCAACATTAATAAGGTGTCATGGCGCGATATATTTTTATTTGAGCTTTTTTCAGCTTCCTCAATTCGCTTTGCTGCCGCGCGTATCATTTTAGCATCTATGCCAAGCTCACGCCCATAAGTGATAGAAAAATCACTATATTTTGCCTGATAGCCATTTAAGACTGAAGGAATATCATTTTTTGCATGTCCTGCAGCAAATAACATGCCCGGCAGGGCAAGCACATGCTTTATTCCCTGTTTTCGCAACTTATCTAAGCCGACATGAATAACCGGGTTAGCAAATTCAAGATAGCCATATTCAATCGGCACATCGGGCAATAATTGTCTAATGCGCTCTTTTAGATTGGCAAATTGATTTATAGCTAATTTATTGCGTGAGCCATGCCCACACAACATAATACCCGTTTTGGGCGGTAAATCTATCTTAGCCATTTAATTTTTTCCAGGCAAAGACAAATAATAGCAATAGAGCAGCTATTATAATGGCCGGAACAAGGGACATTACTAAAAGATCAATAAATGAATGGGTGTGACCATCTACCTCTTCTATATGCCCGCCATGAGCAAAGCCGTTAGTTGGAAGGAGAAAAATAATAAAACCAGTAATAATAGTAGTTAGATTTTTCATGTTTACCTCTTTTGTTAGCATTTGTAGGAAAACACAACTGGTTTTCACTAAATAAATGCGATAATTAAAAGGGCAACATCCATTTAGATTTGTCGCAACTCTGGAATTGGTTCCCTATTTGGGTCAACCGCACCAGACTAGTTTCAGATCCTTAAGGAACGTTGCTTGATAAATATTTGTAAATATGAACAGAGCAATAAGCAAGCGTTAAATTAGCTATTCAAATAATTTTTCTCAACGGCATTTTTTATTAATTTTTCTACTAAATTATGTAATTTTGGTGCGCCTCTTTTAATAATTTCCATTCTTTTTGCCACTTTTAGAGAATTAATTTCGTGTCTAAGCCACATTTTGCCATCGGTAAAATAATTATGTAAAAATGGCTGTAACCTGTCTATTGCTCTGGCAAATAAGGCGTTGGGCGTTTTCATTTCTTCAAATTCCTGCCAAAGTGCCTTTAATTCTTTTGCTAAATCATCAGGCAATAGGCCAAATAATCTCTTGGCTGCTTTTTGCTCTGCCTCATGCTGCTCAGCTTTGCTAACATTAGAATAAGCAGGATTATCACCCGCATCAATTTCTACAATATCGTGAATTAGCAACATTTTTAGAACGGTTAAAATATCAACTTCCTTTGGCGCATATTCAAATAAAATTATTGCCATCATGGCTAATTGCCAAGAATGTTCGGCGTCATTTTCTTTACGAGAATAATCAAGTAATGGGGTTTGGCGCCAAATCTGTTTTAATTTATCAATCTCTAAAATGAAGGAAATTTGTTTTGTTAAGCGCTTATCTGCCTTTATTTGTTTAAGTGCCTTTATTGCTTTTTTAGCATAATCATTATCTATTTGTTGCTGTTTTGCTTTTTCAATTTTTCCGCTCTCTTTTTTCCATTTATCAAAGCCACCTTCTAAATGACAGACATTTTTTAGCCCCATATCCTGCACCATTTTTGTGGTTAGGGCAGAGCGCCAACCAGCTGCACAATAAAAAATTATTTTTTTACCAAAGGCAAATTCTTTTTTATGATAGGGGGAATTTGGATCTATCCAAAATTCAATCATACCGCGCGGGGCGTGCAGCGCTCCGGCGATTTTACCGCTCATTTCAATTTCGCGAATGTCGCGTAAGTCCACAAAAAGCGCGTCATCACGCCCAAGCAGATTTTTTGCCCTATTAATAGATATTGTTATTATTTCTTTATTTGCCTGCTCAACCAGTTCTAAGCTTGATTTTATCAAAATATTTCTTCCATATCATATTTCATATTCGTTTCATATTCGGCCAATTTGCTTTAATAAAATATGCAGTAAAATACAATCAGTCATAAAATATCCTCATTTAATATTAGCTATTATTTTCAGGTGGAACAAATGAGCAAAATTTATCAAATTATATTATCTATTCTTCTTATTATTTTTCTGGCTGCCTGTAGCGCTAATATTCCAAGAGGTTTTTATTCGCAATTGCAGCTTGCTGATAATATATTTCGCATAAAGGTTGAGGGAGTTAGGTCAACCCCGCACCAAAAGGTGAAGGATTTTGCACTATTAAGAGCGGCTGAAATAACTTTAGAAAAGGGCAAACAAAAGTTTATTATTTTAGATGATAATATTGAAAGAATGGCTGAACAATCTATTTCGCCAGAAATAATAATTGGCACTCACACTATAAATGGAAAGGTTGAGCCAATATATTCAGAGCCCAAAATTGAAATAAAATATAAAAGCGCCGGCACCTTAACTATAGAAATTATAGATAAGAATGATAAGCGCTATAAATCGGCTTATGATGCAAAAATTATTGCTAACCAATTAACCCCAATTTTAAGAGCAAAAGATAAGGACGGAAAAGATATATATATCTGGTTAAGAGAATAGGGGATTAAAATTCAATTCCCCTTTGCGCCTTTATGCCCGATCTAAAGGGGTGTTTAATCATATTCATTTCGGTAACTAAATCGGCTATTTCTATCAATTCTTCTTTGGCATTACGTCCTGTGATTATCACATGTGTATCTTTTGGTTTATTTTGCAAAAATTTAATCACTTCACCTATATCTAAATAATCATATCTTAGGCAGATATTTAATTCATCAAGCAGCACCATTTTTTTGCTTTTATCTAATATAAGTTTTTTCGCTTCCTCCCATGCTGCTTTTGCTGCCTTTATATCTTGTTCTCTATTTTGCGTTTCCCAAGTAAAACCGCTACCCATTGCCTTTATGCTTATTTGCTCCGGGAATTTTTCTAAAATAGTGCGCTCTCCCGTTTCCCATTTTCCCTTAATAAATTGCACAATGCCAATGTTAAAACCATGCCCGAGCGCCCTGAAAACCATACCGAAAGCAGCAGTTGATTTACCCTTACCCTTGCCCGTATGCACAATTATTAAGCCTTTTTCTTTAGTCTTGGTGGCTAATATTTTTTCGCGCGCTTGCTTTTTCTTTGCCATTTTTTTGGCGTGATATTCGTTTTTTTCAGTTTCGCTCATTAGGTCGGTTTTTTTGGGTGATTTATTCATTATTTTCTCTCAATTTTTCAAAAGCAGAATTTGATTTTGGTTGCCAAAAACCACGCCTTATTGCTTCATTAAATTTATTTTTTAATTCTTCAAATCCATGTCTGTTATTTTGTTTGATAAAATCTGCCACATTTTCATTCATTATAAAAGCATCAAATGCCAAATCAAAATGATGGCTTTTTACCGCCCCTGTGGTTGCGGCAAAGGCAAACATATAATCAACGCTAGCAATAATTTCAAATGCCCCCTTATAGCCATGACGCATAACGCCGTTAATCCATTTTGGATTAACTACTCTTGAGCGCATCACAAATGATATTTCTTCTTCAAGAGTGCGAATTTTAGGATTTTCAGGGCGTGAATGATCATTATGATAGGCAAAGGGCTTTTGCCCCTTTATATTTTCAATGCTGGCAATAAGCCCACCCTCAAATTGATAATAATCATCACTATCAAGCAAATCATGTTCACGATTATCCTGATTATGCACCACCGCTTCAACATTTGCTAATAGGTTAATAAAGCGCTCACGCTCTGCAATACCGCTAGATTTTGCCCCATAAGCATATTGCCCCCAATTGATGAAAGCCTTACTTAAATCACTCCTTTTATCCCAAGTTCCACTATCCATTAACCCTTGTAAACCAGCGCCATAAGCACCCGGCTTTGCACCAAAAACCCTATGCCCAGCACTTAAAGCGGCTTCATTTTCACTTAAGCCATTTGCCATTAAATTAAGCGTATCTTGCTTCATTTTTTCAGCTATTGGATTTTGCTCAATTGGCTCATCAAGTGCGCCAATTGCTCTCACCGCACTATCAAAAAGCGCAATAAGCTCTGGGAAAGCATCACGAAAAAAGCCTGAAATTTTTAAGGTTACGTCAACACGGGGGCGATTTAATTTAGCAAGCGGGATAATTTCAAACCCACTTACCCGCATAGAGGCAAAATCCCATTTTGGCTTTGCGCCAATAAGCGCTAAGGCTTGGGCAATATCATCACCACCCGTTCGCATATTGGCGGTTCCCCAAGCGCTAAGGGCGATTGATTTAAGATAGTTTCCATATTCTTGAAAATGTCTATTAACAAGATTTTCAGCCGATTTCTGCCCCAATTCCCACGAAGTTTGGGTTGGCACAGCACGATTATCAATTGAATAAAAATTGCGCCCCGTAGGTAACACATCTATTCGCCCGCGAGAGGGCGCACCAGAACTGCCGGGCTTGATAAATTTACCGTTTAATCCATCAATCAGCGCTTTAATTTCATTTGTTCCGCAAGCTGCAATTTTGGGGCGGATTATATTTTCTATCTGCTCTAATACTGGCTTACTATTGCTAAAATTATCGGGCAATTTTTTACCCTCAATATATTTAGCAGCGAGCATTTCAAGCCGCTCAATGCAATCGCCATTATTGCGCCAAATATCTTTTGAAAGTTCTTTCAATTCATTTGGCTTAGGTCCCTTATATTTCTCGCCCAATTTTGCATTTAATGGATCAAAGCCTAATTTTAGATCATCGCTTAAAGCTCTGATGAGGGAAGCATTTTCTTTACCCTCGCCACGTGGCACACGAGCAAGCGCAACAATTAAATCTGTTTCTAATTTACCCACAGGGCTTTGCCCAAAAATATGTAAACCATTTCTGATTTGCGCTTCTTTAAGTTCGCAAAGATAATTATCTATTTCACCAAGTGCTAAGTCTTCGTCCTTTGGCAGGGCTAAATCTTTATCTAAATTTATATCTTTAGTATAATCTAAAATGCGTTTTTTAAGGTGAATTAAGCGGCGTTTATCCATGCCTAAGGCGGCATAATATTCGTCTAATAGGCTTTCTAAATCTTTTAATGGCCCGTAAGTTTCAGCCCTAGTTAAGGGCGGGATTAAATGATCTATTATCACCGCCCCAGCTCGTCTTTTGGCTTGTGTCCCTTCTCCCGGATCATTGACGATAAATGGGTAAAAATGCGGCAATGCCCCCCAAAGCGCTAATGGGTAGCTTTCCTTATCAAGCGCTGTTGCCTTGCCCGGTAGCCATTCAAGGTTGCCATGTTTACCATTATGAATAAACGCATCAGCCCTAAAGATTTTTCTAAGCCATAAATAGCTGGCAATATAGGCGTGAGGGGGAACTAAATCCGGGTCATGATAACTTGCCTTTATATCTAAATTATAGCCGCGAGAGGGTTGCAGTAAAACAGCAAATTTACCAAAAATAATCACTGGTAAATGAAAACCATCTTTTCGATAAAACGGGTCTTTTTCTGCCTTTCCCCAGCGTTTCATTACTTGTTTTTGAATTTTTTTAGGTAAAGTTCCAAATAATTTTTGATAAAGTTCAAGCGATAAAATAGCCTCGCTCTCCCCCCTTTTGGGATTGGCATTGGTTGGTCCTTTTTGCAGTGCTTCAATTAGCTGATTGCCGTTTTTGGGAAGGTTTTTAATGTCATAATCGGCCTGTTTAAGCGCTTTCATAATCTTAATGCTAGATTGTGGCGCGTCATAGCCCACCCCATTGGCAATACGACCATCACGAATAGGATAATTGGCTAAAATAAGCGCTATTTTTTTATCTTTATTAGATTTTTGGCGTAAATTTACATAATTTTTTGCTAAGTTGACTGCCCTTTTTATGCCGCCCTTTAATGGCTGATAACTTATTAAATTAGTTTGCGTTTTTTCATGCCAAATAGATTTTTCCTTATGCCCAATAATTAAACAGCCAAAACGCCCATCAATCTCTGGCAGGGTAATTTGCATAGCAAGGTCTTTAGCGCTTAAGCCTTGTTTATTTTTCTGCCAAACTCTTTTTTCACTATTAGCCTGAATGAGCTGCAAAATAGGCGCATCAATATTAAAAAAGGGATTTTGCTTTGCTTTTATTTTATCAATATTAAGCGCAAAGCCGCTTAGGTTTAATATAATTTCTGGCGGATAAAGGTTTAAGATTTTTTTGACAAAACGAATACACGCCCCCTCCTTTAGCGTAGAAATCATTATTGGAATTGGCGTTAATTTCGCTTTTTTTAATCGCTTTATTAAATAATCTAATGTTTTTGTTCCTGCCCCTTCAATTGCCGCACGATAAAAAATAATCGGCACATAATTTTTATTCTCATTTAAGAAATAATCTATTTTTTCAAAATCTAATATTCCCTTTTTGGGTGAATAAAGAGCAAAGCGAGGAAAGGGATTTATTTTTTGTTTTTTAAGTTTTTTGCCGTTTGCCAAATCATTGGCGGCCTTAAGAAAAAGGCGCATATTTTTTTCACCACCTGCGGTAAATATTTGATGTAAATATTGATAATCCTTAGCCCCAATATTTGAGCGCGCAAATAATATTTCATCAAAATTAGCCTCACCCGGTAAAAATACTAATTTAATATTTTTATTACTCGCAAGGGCGGATAATTCATCAATACCATATTGCCAATAACTTACGCCACCCAATAAGCGTAAAATAATTATTTTGGCAAATTGGGCGGTTTTTTCTAGCCATAAATCAATAGAAAAATTATGGCTTAATTTTTGTAGATTTACTAAGCGTAGATTATTCTCTTTTGTTTCATCAATTATTTTGGCAATCGCCGCTAATTCACTATCGGCAAAAGAAGCAAAAATAATATCACTAGGGCTTTGCTCAAGGTCTATTGCCTCGCCCTCTTGCTGTATTTCTCCTGATTGCGCGCTTAATAGGTGCATTTAATATTTTACTCTTTAATATATAATATATATTTGATTTTTTAATTGAGAAAAAAGGCCTGACGCCAATCTTATACATATTAAAAAGCAAAATAAACATATAAATCACCCTAATCAGATTGATATTAGTGTGACCTATAAAGATTATAAATGCTAATTATTTTTAGCTAATATTCAAAAAAACAAACCCAAATTAAAGGGCAAACAAACAATCCGCCCTTCAACAATGAAATTAAGCTATTGGGCTGGGTTTTTTTACTTGTTTCATTAAATCATCGTCCCACTCACCCTCAATAACCACATGGGCTGCTGCACCAAGCAATACTGCCTCAATTAAATTGTGACTGAGATATACATATATGCCGGGTTGTAGGAATTTATAAGTTGCAGCACCTGCTGAACCACCGCGAATGAACCAAGTTTCTAAAT
>WFXU01000042.1 GCA_015490455.1 Hyphomicrobiales bacterium | reverse complement strand
TCGTCTATGCGCTCTATATTAAATTTGGCAAAGGGAGTCTGCCAAGTTTAAGGGCATTTATGATGTCTATTGGTTGGTTTGATTTTTCTAAGCGTTTGAAACAGGCTAAAGATCATTTTTGGTTTGCTCTTTATACTGGGCTTTCGTTGCTTTATTTCATAGTTAATACAAACGCAAACACACATTTATCATGTTACTAAGGGGAGGATTTATGTCAGAAATTCGCATTGATTATGTCTATTTTGGGCAATGGATTGTGGGTTATATTTTATACATAAAATTTGGAAAAGGAAGATTCCCGACCTGGTATGATATTATTTCAGTTTTTACAAGCCATAAATACACTAATAATCTTTTTAGAAAACATTATATTTTTCAAATATATACTTTTTTTTCATTAGGTTTAGCATTAGCTAATTTTGGAAAAACATTTGGAGGTTAAAATGGGTGGTACTGGAAAAGGGGTTTCACTTGAAGGGAATTTGCCTGGTCAAGGATTTGGCTTTGAATTATCAACTGCTATTCTTAAGGATGATAGTGGTAGATATTATATAAAACTCAACAGATTTAACTATTGGCTATTCTGCGCTTCCCGTTTCTGTTTCTGCTGATAGTTATGTATTTTCTGGAGATGCATTAGCCCTAAATGGTCTTTCTATAGGTTATGAGCAAAATATGGGAGTTGGTGGCGGTGTTGAGTTTGGGCTAGAAACATGGAACGGCATTCCTGTTGGGTTTAGTGGTGCTAATTTAGGAACCGCAAGTGTTGAGACCAATGCAGGCGCACAACTTAAACTTGGATTTACATCAGTTAGAGAAATTTCTCTTCAGCAATATCTTGAATTATCTGTTCCATATGTCCCAGTAGGTCAATATTCATCAGCTCGTCCTGATGGTGTGTTTGGTTTAATCCGTCAAGGTTTTGAGACTAATGCGCTGGATGTAATGGCGGATAGAGTAATGCAAGAAAGTGGTCTAAGCTCCATTCCAATTAGCGAGAGGGGTAGTTTTAATAATGGTTTTAACCCCGATCAATTAGGCTCTATTAAGCTTAACACAGAAGCATCTATAAATAGCGGTTGGCCGAATGATAATAATATTGCCAATGACAATGAAAATCAAATTGAATATTTGGAGGCGGCGTGATGGATTGGATTAAGATAATTTCAAGATGGGTTTTTACAAATTTTCTTTTGGCAATTTTGTTGCTTAGTTTTTTTGGCATATCTAGTTCATTTGCCTTTTTCTTTTTGAAAGATAAGCTAAAATGGGAGCGGTATGATTTTGGGGATAAAACTCAAGAAGAGAAGGCAAAAATTGTTGAAAATATAATATCTTCTGCCATTAATGACTCCATCGTAGCTAAACTTCAAAGCGTAAAACTTAACCAATGCACTTTGGTCATAAAGACAAAATATTTGCGCCCCTGCAACCCGCCAGCTGTGCGTGGTGATACTATTTACAGTACTAGAATAGTGGATTTGACAGAGTTGTCAGATGATAATGTAAGCATAGTTGATCCAAGCGAGTATTATAGGGATACATCAATTATATGGAATTATAGATATGAAATTGCAGCAGCTATGTCCCAGATTGATTTTGAAATTGGTCAGGCATTAAATAAGCAAACAATTTCTGAATTGGAGACTACGGGTAGTTCTGTAGGTAGCCCTGAAAGAGCAGCAAAATACGCAAAAATTAGAGAGGCTGAATTAAATCGGTTAGGAATTAAATCACGAACTATTAATCAAGTTTGTGATGCGGGTACCCAAGTAAGTAATAGATTTGCACGCATTAGATTTAATGTAAAACCGAGCCAAGCCAAAGTAGCGTTATCATCATTAGCAACATATAAGCTGGAATATTGTTCAGCAAAATAGCGGTTAACAAATAAATTAACAAATTGGGGGTTATCATGAGCGAAAACAGCACAGACATATATTATCAAGAATATCACACAATCAGAGAACTTTATGAAACTGGGTTTGAAAATATAAATCTCCATGCCCTTTCAGATGATGAACTATTTAACATTGTAGAATTAAGCCAGAATGTTGTGCAATATCATACTGGAGTTATTGGCTGGGATACTGCCGTTGAGGCGTTACCTGCTCTTGTAGATTTTGCTGGCACCTTGGCAACTATAGGAGGTTTTCCTGAGGTGGGAGAGCCCCTTGGATTGGCAGGCAATCTTTTGGGTATAATAGGTCCTGATCTTGATGAGGATTATAGTTTTTTTGATCATCTAGGTAGAATTGATGATTATACAAAATATGCCAAAGAAGCAAAAGATATCTTAGATTCTCGCGTTGAATTTTTCCCATTTATCAATATTGGGGGTGTTTCTCTTCTCACCCCTGCAAGCAACATGAATGGTGAAAGAGGTGATGATAGAACTGGAAGTCTGGTAGTTGGAACATACGAAACATTTCAAGATAGATTTGATTATGTTGCGGAAGAGATTAATGCCCAAAAAAGTGCAGATAAGGCAAAAGAAATAGTCGATTTCTTACAAGGTCTAAACTCTGATTTAGACAATATGGATGGTTTGCGTGGGCTTGGTGATGTTAAGCTTAACACAGAAGCATCTATAAATGGTGGTTGGCCGAATGATAATGAGTTGACTGGTTCGTCTAACGATAACTCCTCCGATGATAATGATGATGATTCATCTTCTTCAAGTTCAGTTAGTTCAAGCAGCTCTTCTAGTTCTTCAGGCTCTAGCAGTTCTTCTAGCTCCTCTGGTTCTGGCGCAGGTGGCGGCGGGTGGAACGCTGATAATGAGCTAACCGTTGGCGATGCGGGCGGTGGCGGTGGTAGCAGCTATTGCGCCGCAAATGATAATAATAGATTTGAATATTTGAGGGTGGCGTGATGAATTGGATAGGGAAACATAGTAAAAAGGCTATATTCGCAGTTCTTGCTGTGTTGCTAATTGGATATTTGGGGGTGAATGCATTGGAGAAAAATAAAACTGCATCTACTAGTCAATTGCAAGGCTGGAGCTTGGAGAAGCAGATACCAAGTCTATGCGATTACGCAATCACGGATTATGAAAAAATCAAACCAGAAATCCTTGCATTATTCCCTGTCGGTATGAGTGAAAAGCAATTACGCAAGCAACTTGCAGTATTTCCATTGGAAGAAATAAGAGGTGAGAAAATAATTGAACTGCCTATACCAAAAATTGAAAATGGCAAGTATGTTTTTATGAATAATGAAGTGGTGATGTCAAAAGCCAAGCTCATTGGAATATTTGTTAAATGTGATTTGCCATATAAAAATGTAAATCGTTGGAATTTGGTGTTTTATGTTGATGGAACGGGTAAATTACTTGAAAAAGAATTTAATGTAACTATTGACGATGAGAATTTTGCTAAACGAAACATTGAGTTAAAAGCAGAATATGTTTCTAGCGAAGATGTAATCGCAAAAGTAATTCATAGTTTAGCTGCGTCTCGTTTTCTAGATTGGGGTAGTTTGAGTGAATATTTGCGGTTTAGTGGATTTGATGTTTCAGATAATATTGCGAAAAAAACAGCTAATATTGCGAGATATAGAGTGGAAAAGAAACCTAATTTGGATCAATTGGGCGCACAATATTTTGCATCAGAAGGATTGTTGGCAATTGTCTGGGTAGATCAATCTGGCAAAGTCCTACAAGTAGATTAATTTGAACCAACATACATATTGAAAAGGGAATATTATGGCAGAAATTAGAATTGAAGCAACCGAAGCACGACTTGGCGTTAATCATCTTTATCTTGTTTATGTAAATAATGAGGGCGAAGAATTTGTTATTCGCGGCGGTCCGGAAAATGATAATCCACTTAATTTCGGATCGATTAAAGTTGAAGTACTCGTGCCAATAGCTAGCAGTGAGGACAAGCGACCTGTGGGTGTGGATATTGCAACAAGCCGCGAAGAAAGAGGTAGTGTGGTAATATTCAGCGATGAAAATGGTGATGCTGTTTTAGATAAGCTGATAGCTATAACGCAGCGGGTGCGAGAAATAGGTGAAGCTGATATTCCTTATCGTGCAACCTCTCAAAACTCCAATTCAACAATTGCATCAGCTCTCAAAGCAGTTGGTGTGGATGTCCATGATGTTTTGCCAAATCGTGCTGGATTAATTGAAATTACGTTAGGCTCTGGCAATGACCTTGAAGATGCCTTATTAATTCCAGATTTCAAAGACTGGTTTCACTCTCTTGAAACAAAAGAAGAACAAGATAAAGCAATAGCTGATTTATTGCAGGGCAACTCATTAGATGATGTCATGGAAGGTAATATTTTTAGCGAAGACAAAGAAAATACCCCCGACAATCAATCTGACCATCAAATTGGCGACATGGGATTGGTTGATAATGCTGCGGAGCGCACTCAGGCTGGGCAGTCGTTAGTTGATCAAATATTAGATGATGAGTTGATACAAAGGCGAGATCTTAATGGCGGTGTGCTTCGCGATCAAATTGAGAAGGCTTTGCGCGAAGGTTATACTCCAGATCAAATTAAATCTATGGTTGATTTTCTTGAAAATAGCGTGCTTCCCGATACATCGGATAAGTTTGTCTCTTTGCTAAATGTTTTGGACGAAACTTATAGAGGTTCGTCTAACAACGACTCCTCCGGTGATAATGATGATGATTCATCTTCCTCTAGTTCTAGCTCCTCCAGTTCTTCAAGTTCTTCAGGCTCTAGCAGTTCCTCTAGTTCTGGTGGGTATAATTCTACCTATGTTCCGGGTTTTGGCTATTCTGACT
>WFXU01000041.1 GCA_015490455.1 Hyphomicrobiales bacterium | reverse complement strand
CTAATATAGTGATTAAATTTTAGGCAAATTACTGTTTTTATAATATTTCTCCTCCAGCAAAATTTTTGCTTTCTCAAAATTTTCTTAGTCAATTCAATTGCTTATCC
Source organism: Hyphomicrobiales bacterium (assembly GCA_015490455.1). GTDB lineage: Bacteria > Pseudomonadota > Alphaproteobacteria > Rhizobiales > Devosiaceae > S141-66. Next base: position 17,230 of record WFXU01000041.1, on the reverse strand, counting down.
CTTAAAATCTGAATCTGGCACATATTTTGTTTTACAGCATTTAGGAAAAATTAACTTTTAGCAATGGAAAGCAAAGGAAAGCAAATGAAACTTATAGTTGCAATAATAAAGCCCTCACGGCTTGAAAGCGTCAGGGAGGCATTAAATGCTGCCGACGTTCATGGTATGACCTTAACCGAAGTAAAGGGATATGGTCGGCAAAAGGGACATACTGAGATTTATCGCGGAGCAGAATATTCGGTTAATTTTATTCCAAAGCTCAAGCTTGAAATTGCCGTAAAAGCCGACATGGTTGATAATATTGTCAATATTATCCGCGAAACGGCACAATCTGGCAAAATTGGCGATGGAAAAATTTTCGTCCTTGATATTGAACAAGTAACTCGCATTCGCACTGGTGAAACCGGCGATAGCGCACTGTAATATTTGGAGAATATAATGAAAAATATAAATTTGAAATTGCCTTTGGCTTTACTGGCAACAATATTTGCAATATTTGCGGCGTTGACCTTTAGCGCACCCTCTTTTGCGCAAGATGTTGATGTAAACTCGATTGTAACTGACAGTTTGAAATCTATTTCTGATGCTGCCAGCGCTGCAGCTCTTGAGGATGGCGCAACTGCTGAAGAAGCAGCAAAGGCTGGCGCTGAAGCCGTAGCCCAAATTGTCGCGGAAACTTTTGGTGATCGCGATGCGAAAATTTTTAACACTCTTTTATTTTTAATTGGCGGCTTTTTGGTAATGTGGATGGCTGCCGGCTTTGCCATGCTGGAAATGGGTTTAGTGCGTAAGAAAAATGTTTCCATGCAAGGGTTAAAAAATATTGCCCTTTATTCCATAGCAGGCATAATGTTCTGGCTTGTCGGTTACAATGTAATGTATGGCGGACCAGCTGGCGGCTTTATTGGAACTTTCGGGCCTTATAATTTCCCTGCTCCTGGAGCTGATACCGCTGAAGATGGCTATTCAGTCGCATCGGATTGGTTCTTCCAAATGGTATTTGTTGCAACTACCGCTTCAATTGTATCTGGTGCGGTTGCCGAACGTATTAGATTATGGGCATTTTTGGCCTTTACTGTAGTTTTAACCGGCCTTCTTTATCCAATTACCGGCATGTGGCAATGGGGCGGCGGTTGGTTAGCTGAATTAGGTTTTTCTGATTTTGCTGGTTCAACTTTGGTTCACTCAGTTGGTGGCTGGGCGGCTTTGGCCGGGGTTATTTTGCTTGGGGCGCGTGCAGGTAAATATGGCGCAGATGGTTCAGTAACGCCAATGCCCGGTTCCTCCATTCCGCTAGCAACTTTGGGTATGTTTATCCTGTGGCTGGGTTGGTTCGGCTTTAACGGAGCCTCACAATTAGCAATGGGAACTATTGCCGATGCGGCTGATGTTTCCCGTATTTTTGCTAATACAAATCTAGCTGCTGCGTCAGGCGCCATCACCGCTATGATTGCCGTTCAGCTTATTTATAAAAAAGTTGACGTTACAATGGTTATTAACGGCGCATTAGCAGGTCTGGTTTCAATTACAGCAGAACCACTTGCTCCAAGCGTGCCTCTTACTTTGTTCATTGGTGCAGTTGGTGGATTGATTGTTGTATTTACAGTCCCATTGTTGGATAAGTTCAAGATTGATGATGTTGTTGGCGCAATCCCTGTGCACCTTTTCGCTGGAATTTGGGGCACAATGGCAACACCTTTATCAGGTTCGGGAACATTCTTGATCCAGGCAGTAGGTGTTATCTCAATAGGCGCCTTCACCTTTATCGCTTCTTTAATCGTGTGGTCAATTATCAAATTAGTAATAGGGTTGCGCGCTAGTGAAGAAGAAGAATCTTTGGGACTAGACAAGTCTGAAATTGGGGTTGAAGCCTATCCTGAATTCTAAATATGCAAATATTCCAAGTAATTTGGAATAACCCTCCCTCCTCTCCTCCCACCAATGTGGGGGGAGTTTTATTTTAAGCCATTAGCAAAATAATATTTTGATTAGCCCCTATGTGAAAAATAGGTATCCAGAATGAAATATTGAAATTTATATAAAAATATATATAATTTCTGGCATATTTAATTATGGGGGAATAAATGCTTGAAGGGCTGAAAGAAATAATAGTTGAGGGGGCGGATTTTTATATTGGTTTTGGCGGATTATTAATTGGCTTTATTTTTGGTTTTATTATTTTAAGAACCAATTTTTGCACAATGGGCTCTATTTCTGATATGCTCACATTTGGTGATTTTCGTCGTTTCCGTTCATGGATATTGGCAATAGCTATCGCTATTTTGGGGGTAGCCATTTTGCAATATTTTGGAATTTTCTCAACTAGTGACACTATGTATATGTCCAGTAATTTTTCTTGGGCAGCAAATATTGTGGGTGGTCTTATGTTCGGCATAGGAATGGTTTATGCTGGAGGGTGCCTAAGCAAAAATTTAGCTAGAGCTGGGGGAGGGGATTTGCGTTCTCTCATAGTGTTAATAGTAACAGGAATTTTTGGTTTTATGACAATAGGAGGATTATTGGGTCCCCTTAGAGTCATGATATTTTCTCCTGTCACAATTGATATGACAGAATATGGTCTTGAGACACAGGGAATTGGTGAATTATTTGCAAAATTGACAGGTCTTAGCGTTGAGATGGCTGGTCTTATCACTGTTCTGATCTTTGCCGGTGCCTTGCTGTTTTATAGCCTGAAAGATAAGGGTTTTAGGACTTCACCAAACCATTTAATTGCAGGAATTGGTATTGGTGCCTGCGTCCTGGCTGGCTGGGCATTAACGGGGTTGGCTTATGATGATTTTGCAGCAGATCCGATTCCCCCCTCTTCGTTGAGTTTTGTGCGGCCAACTGGAGACACATTAGATTATTTAATGCGCTTTACAGCTCTTGGTGCTCCGGGATTTGGGGTTGTCACCTTGATTGGTGCTTTATTGGGAGCATTTATAGCATCAATCAGCAATAATAGTTTTAATTTGGCTAGTTTTGCTAGTGTTAGGGATACTTACTTTAACCTCTTTGGAGCTGCCCTTATGGGAGTTGGCGGGGTTTTGGCGCTTGGCTGCACAGTTGGGCAAGGCCTTTCTGGCATTTCAACTTTGGCTATTGGCTCTGTTATAAGTTTTATTTCCATTGTGCTGGGTGGGGTTATCGGAATTAAATCAATGGAGCGATTTGCCTAGTCTCAGGCCATTACTAAACTATCATGGAAAATGTCGCTTTTACCAATAGAGGCAAATACGCCCTTATTGATGAGGCGTAGGAAATAATAATGTGTCCACCGTCAGCTCTGTTCCAGCTCATAAATGAATAATTATTTATTTAGCTCACTTAATATTTGCTCTAGGCTGGCCCAGAAAAATTCTTCACCCGGATAGCCCTCAATGCGGGCAAATTCCTTATTGTTCTGCACAAGAACAAAGGTTGGGGAGTAAAAAATTGCTGATTTTAATTCATATTTTTCTGGTATTGGATTTGCCACATTAATTACAATAAGCGGAGCCTGTTTTCCCTCTTTAGTCTTGTCATAAACTTTGCCAACCTCCTGGCGCCATTGCTCGCACCAATAGCAACCATCTTTTTCAAACATTAGTAAATTAGTTTCTGCCTGCAAGGGCAATATAGAGACAAATATAAAGAAAACGAAAAAAGAAGAAACCCTCCACACTTTGCTAAAAAAGCTCATCATAAAATCCTCCATAATTATATATACCATTTTTTTCCAGTAAATTGCCAATAAAAAATATTTTATTAAAGTAGATTTATCATAAAAAACATTCTATATTAGGTATGTTTCCTGAATTATCTGGAAAATTATTGGAGGAATATATGAATCTATCAAGAAGGCAGGCGTTAGGAAGCGGGGGCGCGTTTATGATAATATCGCTTTTGCCAATAAAGGGAGCTATTGCACTTAGCGATGAGGTGCAGGAAATAATTGACGAATTTACCGCTGGGTCTGTTCCAAGTGAGGGTGGCATTATTTTGGATGTTGATGAAATTGCTGAAAATGGAGCTGCAGTACCAATAGGGGTTGAAGCTGAGGGGGCTAGCTCAATTATGGTTGTCGCGCCCAATAATCCAAATAAAAAGGTAATTCAGTTTAATTTTCTTGAACTATCCGGTAAATCACGAGCTGCTACCAGGATCCGTTTGGCTGAAACGCAGGATTTAATCGTAGTAGCTAAAATGAAAGATGGATCTTTTCGGCAAATTGCTAAAAATGTTAAAGTTACAATTGGCGGTTGCGCCTAAAGGGGAGAATTATAATGAGTGCTAAACCGCGAATTAAAATACCAAAATCGGCTAGTAAAGGAGAGATTATTACTGTTAAAACTTTGATTAAACATGTGATGCATTCTGGTTTTAGGCGCGATGCTAAAACTGGAGAAAAAATCCCTAGAATGATTATTCATAGTTTTGATGCAAGTTTTAATGGGAAGCCTATAATAAATATAAAATTGGAGGGTTCAGTCTCATCAGATCCATTTTTAGAATTTACTATGAAAGCAGAGGAAAGCGGAGAATTGCTTTGCATATGGAAAGATGATGAGGGTTCTGTTTTTGAGAAAACAGCCAAATTAAAGGTAAAATAAACCGCCAATATATGTCTATAAAGAGATTCAATATTATAGATTATAGTATATAGTATGATATTAAGAAGGGGAGCCCTAGCTCCCCTAATTTATTTATATTAACCAAACATATCGGCAGTAATTCCTTCATACCAGCCAATTGATTCTTCATAAGTCTGCTTACGTAAAGCTGCATCTTCTCCAGTTTGTGAGATAAAGCCGGAAGTTTTGGCAATTTTTTCGTCTGTTGCCTCATAGGCAGCGCCAACTTTAACACCATCATCCTTGCCAATAAGCGACCAGCAAGTATTTGAGAATTTTGCTTTGAATTTAGCGCTTCCAGTAAGGGCTGCACGAATGGCCATTGCGCACACCTTTGCTTGTGAGTTAGCAGAAAAACCAGATTTTGGCATATCACCCTGCGCACTTGAATCGCCAAGAACATAAATATTATCGTCCAATTTTGAACGCATATCATGCGCATAGACCGGAGCCCATCCCTTATCATCTGTGATGCCTGCAATATGGGCTATTTGTCCGGCCTTTTGTGCCGGTATAACATTACAAACATCTACCTTTTGCACTTCGCCATCAACCACAAGCTCCATAGAATCAGGGCGCACCTCAACATTGGCACCGCCAAAATCGGGATCTACACGCTCAATCATACCGGAATAATATTTATTCCAGCCTTCTTCAAATAATCCTTGTTTAGAAAATTTAATTTTAGGATCAAAAATTAAAATTTTTGCGCTAGGATTAATCTGCTTCAAAAGATAGGCAACCATAGAAACCCTTTCATAAGGGCCTGGTGGGCAACGATATGGGTTTGGAGGTGCAATCATAGCATAAGTTCCCCCCTCTGGCATTGCCTCAATCTGTGCCTTTAATAATTGGGTTTGCGAGCCAGCCTTATAAGCATGCGGCATAGCATTTTGCGCGCTTATATCCCAGCCAGGAACGGAATCTTCAACAAAATCAATACCTGGCGAAATAACCAAAGCATCATAAGGAAGAACATGGCCGCCTGCCAAACTTACCGTTTTAGCGTCCCTATCCACTCCAATAGCCCAGTCATGCACAATATTTATTCCATATTCCGAAGCTAATTTACCATAAGTATGACCAATAGAAGCAAAATCGCGAAAACCACCAATATATAAATTTGAAAAGAAACAAGTATAATATGTTCTGGTTGGCTCGATTAAAGTTACATCAATTGCTCCCTTACTATCTTTTGCTAAATATCGTGCAACTGTAGCGCCACCTGCACCTCCACCAATAACTACAACTTTTGGTTTGCCATGCCCTCCCGCTAAAACCATAGGTGAGCTAAGAGCTGCGGCCGTTGCTACAGTTCCCTGTATAAAGCCACGTCTGTTTAATTTCATCATACTTCTCCTTTGCTATTGTAGAAACTTATTGCTCAGCAAAATATGCTGCAAGAGCCGCTATCTCCTCATCGGAAAGCCTTTTTGCTATCATGCGCATTACTTCGTGTGGGCGATGATCATTTTTATAAGCATGTAGGGCTGTTACAAAATCCTCCTCTAGCCAGCCAGTAATAGATGGTATGCCATCAACCGATCCATCTATCTGATGGCAAGTTATACATTCGCCCGAAAGATATTCTCCATATGCTTTATCGCCCTTAATTGCCAAAATTGAGGGATGAACGTCTGGGTCACTTGGCGCCTTTGTTGGTTCTGCTTCTGGAATATCTCTTGGATTATCAGAGAACTGACGCAAAAAAGCCATTAAATTGGCTCTATCCTCTGGATTCTTAATTCCTCTAAAAATCATTCTAGTGCCAGAAACAAGCGATTTGGGATTTTCAATGAACCAGTTAATATGCTCAATATCCCAAACCAGACCGCCTGCGCCAGCTCTTTTCATTGCTTCTGAATATTTAAATCCTTCCACCGAGCCGGCGGGTCTGCCAAATAAGCCATTTAAGTGAGGACCAGTCTTATTGCGAGCCCCCTCACCAACCATATGGCAAGACATGCATGTGCGAAAAACCTTTGCTCCCTTCTCAATTTCTTCGCCTGCCCTAACTGATATTTGCCAGCCTAATATAAGCAAAGCTGACAAAATAGACATTAATATAAGATTTCGAACTATCTTCCCCTCCCAAGTAAATATTTCAAAAACTCCTCTCCTAAATGATATATTACATTTTATGCATGCGTCAAGCATAACAAAAACAGTATGTTAATAGTTAAGTCTGTTCGGTTTAATTTTGGCCAAGACATTTCCAGTTTATTTTGATTTGCGCCATATCCGCTTTCGTTGGAGTAGTTTATGCATTTTCGATTTTAAGAATAGTTTGAGGAGGTTGCCGATAGTTTTCCATAAACCATTAATATTTCTCAGCACCAGCCGTTTTATATATGCCTTGCGTTTTGAGAAGGTCATTTCGTCGACCGTGAAGATTTATCGCTCAGAAGTCAGAAATCAGAAAGTGGAAGACGGGAATCGGGAGACAAAATTGCGAAAACTACGCATAAATGCGAATGCAACAGCGAAGGCTATGAAAGAATTAGTGTTACCCTTTCCATCCATTCACGTAAATTGAAACTGCTATATTTCTGCCTTCTGATTTCTAAACAATAATTCTTCACAAACTACAAAATAGCCGCATAGTAATCCCAGAGTAATTTTGCTGCCAGGTTTCTTTTTTGTTTCCATTTACCTATTTCATCTATTCTATGCCATCGCCGACTAAAATTTCGCGTTTTCCGGCGTGATTGGCTGGAGAAATAATGCCTTCCTGCTCCATTTTTTCAATTAGGCTAGCAGCGCGATTATAGCCAATTGAGAGGCGGCGCTGTAAATAGGAAGTTGAGGCCTTTTTATCGCTAAGAACAATATTTACGGCCTTATCATATAATTCATTACCCGAGCCGGCAAATGTCCCATTTTCTAAAAAAGAACCTTCTTCTTCAACTTCTTCGGTAATTGTTTCAAGATAATCGGGTGTGCCTTGAGTTTTTAGGTGATTAACTACAGTTTCAACTTCTCTATCGGAGCAGAAGGGGCCATGCAGACGCGAAGTTCTGCCGCCTCCGGCCATATAAAGCATATCGCCCATTCCCAATAATTGTTCTGCGCCCATCTCGCCCAAAATTGTGCGTGAATCAATTTTTGAAGTAACCTGAAAAGAAATTCTGGTTGGGAAATTAGCTTTGATTGTGCCAGTAATAACATCAACAGAAGGGCGTTGGGTCGCAGTAATTAGGTGAATACCTGCCGCGCGTGCCATTTGCGCTAGGCGCTGAATTGTTCCCTCAATATCCTTACCAGCCACCATCATTAAATCAGCCATTTCGTCAACAATTATAACAATGAAGGGCAAAGGTTCTAAATCAAAACTTTCGCTTTCATAAATGGGTTCACCCGTTTCCTTATTAAAGCCAGTTTGTACTGTGCGGGTGATTATTTCGCCCCTTTTTGCGGCATCTCTGACGCGCTTATTAAAAGTTTCAATATTTCTAACCCCAATTTTGCTCATTTTGCGATATCTGTCTTCCATCTCCCTTACCGCCCATTTTAGCGCGGTGACCGCCTTTGCTGGGTCGGTGACAACCGGAGATAATAAATGCGGAATGCCATCATAGACAGATAGTTCAAGCATTTTCGGGTCTATCATAATTAGGCGGCATTGTTCTGGCGTTAAACGATAAAGAAGCGATAAAACCATTGTATTTATTGCAACAGATTTACCCGAGCCCGTTGTGCCAGCAACAAGCAAATGTGGCATTTTAGCCAGATCGGCAATAACTGGTTCTCCACCAATAGTCTTACCCAGACAAATATTTAATTTGCCCTTAGCTTTTGCAAAATCTTCTGAAGCTAACATTTCGCGTAAATATACTGTTTCACGTTGTTGGTTCGGCAATTCTATGCCAATGGCATTTCTACCGGGAACAACCGCAATACGCGTGGAAATTGCACTCATAGAGCGGGCAATATCGTCAGCTAGCGATATTACACGCGAAGATTTTATGCCCGGAGCAGGCTCTAATTCATAAAGTGTAACAACCGGGCCGGGTCGCACATTGGTAATATCGCCCTTTACGCCAAAATCTGCCAAAACACTTTCTAATTGGCGTGCCCTCGCCTCTAACATGTCAGGGCGGTGCTCTCTTGGAACAGAATTAATTTTTGGTTTTGATAATAGGTCTAATTTAGGTAGTTCAAAACCATTTTTTACAGGGGTAGCTGTTTGTTCTCTCCTGACCTTTGTTCTGGCTGGCGGAGCACCAATGTGGCGTCTATTATTAATATCGGTATTTTCAACCGATTGACGGGCGTTATAATCATTATTTTCAGTTAAAAATGCCGGAATTGGATCAATTGGAGCATGGGTAGCAATATTATCGCTAAAATCATTCTCATATAAATTTGTCTGATAATCTGGCTGCAATCTTGGCTCATTGCGTTCCATATCTGAATCCGCAAATTTATTATTAGTTTGCAAAGTTGATTTTTTACTCCAAGCGCGCCGCCATGCTGTTTTCATGGCAAAGATTATATGCACAATCCCCCCTATTATTACATCAAATATTCCAAATCTATTTTTTTCATCTTCAAGGGGAGTGATATTTTTTATTCTTTTCTTTATGCCAAATCCTATGGCTAAATAGGCTAGGGCAATGGCTGGCGCTAGAAGAATAGCAGCATATATTAGCGAATGGGGGCTATTATCATCAATTATGCCGATAAAAGAAGAAAGAGCAATAAAACCATCACCCAAAAGGCCGCCAAGCCCGCTTGGTAATGGCCATGTTTTTGGAGGGGCAATAAAGGCAAATAGGCCGCTTAGGACAATTATTGCACTGATCCAACTAATAATTTGTAATGATGGGCGTTTCATTGGGTTTTGTTTGATTAAATTCCAGCTCCAAAATGTTGGTGGAATAAGAATAAATAGTGCCGTCAAACCAAAAAACTGAAAAGCAATATCGGCAATGCTCGCACCGAAATCACCCAATAAATTTTTACTCTCCCCATTAGTGGCATAAGAAAGCGAAGGATCACCAACCGACCATGAGGCTAAAGACAAAAGAATAATTGCTATCAGAGCCAATAGTGAAAAACCTACAATGGGGGCGGGAATAAGAATAGTAAACCCCTTTAGTTTTTTCTCATTCTTATCTTTTATTATTGGAGATGAACTAGCTGCCATTTGCTTAACTTTACTAAAATACTCTTCCCCAATGCTAACAATGCATGGTTAATCTTAGGTTAGTAATTGGGCAATAGTGAAATATATTTCTATATATTAAATTTCTATTTTCATCTTTGGGCTATATAATTGTCGCAAATTACTCGCTAGTGTGAGGCATAAAGAAGCCTTATCAGTCCGTCCTCTAGCGGGCGCAGGATTTTTTAACACGCCCCAGCACCAGGCGCTGATATTTCTAGATTGCGAACTGTTTTGAGCACTCACGCTGGCGATCTTTTATGTCTTGCCCTAGTTCACTGGCCTTTTCTTTGATAGCCGGCTCCAGCAGCGCGAACGCGTAAAATACTGTGCTTGTGGCATATTTTAGCCATAATTATGCCGCTTTCTTGCTAGTGTAATATTAGAAATATTTGCTCTTTGTTAAATTTTTTCAATTTCGTTAAATCTGTTCCAATAAAATTAAGCAGACTCTACATAATTTTGAATCTATTTATAAGGGCAAGGTCAAATCGACAACCCGTTTAACAATAATCTTTTTACCATCTCTTAGGAATATACCCTCCAAAAATGGTGCCCGGGGGCGGATTTGAACCACCGACACGAGGATTTTCAGTCCACTGCTCTACCCCTGAGCTACCCGGGCTACTGACAATAAGCTGCCGCTAATAATTGTCAAACATTGCTGGTTTATAGGCCGAAGATTTAATTGTGTCCAGAGGCATATTTAGGAAAGTTCAAATTTTTATCTATCCTTCTTTTTCCTCCTCATTTTCTGGGGCACGAATAATATAGGCTCCACTAAGCCAGCGATTAAGATCTATATTTGCACAGCGCTTTGAACAAAAGGGGTGATATTTTTGTTGTGATTGTTTTTTACATATGGGGCAGGGCTTTTTTGTCCTTAATATTGATATTTTTCTATCCATCTAAACTGCTCCCAAATTAGCCTGCGCGCCCCAGCCAGATTGAATTTGATAATTTTCCCCATTAAGTAGGGACATTGTTTCATAAAGCGGCATTCCCATAACTCCGTGATAAGAGCCTGATAATTTTATCACGAAACAACCGGCAATTCCCTGAATTGCATAACCCCCCGCTTTCCCTTGCCATTCAGCTGAAGCAAGATATCCTTCTATTTCTCTGGCGGTTAGTCGCTTAAAACGTATTCTTGTTTCAACAATTCTTTTGCGCGCTGCTCCGGCTGGAGTCAGTAAACAAAGGGCTGTGTGCACCCTATGAGAGCGGCCAGAAAGTAAATTAAGACAGGCTCGCGCCTCTTCCATCATTTCAGCCTTTGGCAAAATACGCCTGCCAACTGAAACAACCGTATCTGCGCCTAAAACCAGTGAATTTGCCGGATAGTTAGCCTGTAGCGCCTTTTTTTGCGCAGCACGCGCCTTTGTTTCAGCCAGGCGAGCGGCTAATTTTCTTGGTAACTCGCCTTTTTCAGGAGTTTCATCAATATCTGTCGGTAGTAAAAATTCAGGTTCAACGCCAATTTGATTTAATAAGGCCAAACGACGCGGCGAAGCAGAAGCTAAAATAAGATTTGGGCGAATTGCCATTTATAACCCCTGTAACTCCAAAATTATTGTCTATGGTCTATATTAATTTTATTACTTAAAACGATAAGTAATTCGCCCCTTTGTAAGGTCATAGGGGGTCATTTCAACTAATACTTTGTCCCCCGCTAGGACACGAATTCTATTTTTGCGCATACGCCCCGCCGTATGAGCTATAATTTCATGGTCATTTTCCAGCTTCACTCTGAAAGTAGCATTAGGTAATAATTCCATCACTACGCCCGGAAATTCGAGCATTTCTTCTTTCGCCATTATTTCTCCAATTTATAGTTGCATAAATATATCAAATATTTTTATTCTGGCAATATTCACATTTTTAACTTATGATTCATATTGCTTTATATTGCTATCTAAATTATTTAACTCCCTTTGTGAACCGCCTTTAATAGGGAGGTCAGTTTTGTTTTTAGCAATAAATCAAGCTCATCGCGTAATTTTCTGTAAGATGCAAGTTTATTTTCTCTGCTGCCCTCATAAAGAGTAGGATCTCTCACTTCCCAATGATCTAAAGCCCCGATGGAAAAATTAATATTTTTTATAGCCCTTTTGGCCTTTTCAGAAAGAGTAATTACTATATCAAATTTTGTTGCCGCTAATTCAGATAAAATATGTGGAGTGTGAACCGACATATCAATATTTATTTCTTGCATTACTTCATGCACAAAACTATCGGCCTTTCCAGAAAAAGCCCCTGCCGAGCGGGCAATAAGTTGGTTTGGAAAATTTTTGCGTGCTAATGCCGCTGCCATTGGCGAACGGACAGAATTCATTGAACAGACAAATAGGCAAGTTGGTAATTTACTTTCTTTTTCACTGGAGCGAGCGGCTAATGGCTGCACCGCGCAAATTAGAGTAAAAAGGCGGCGGGCTGTTTGATGATCCATTATTAGCTTATTTTGTAATCTAGTCATCAATAATTCGGCCGCCTCATTATGCAGGCCGCGCCTACCCATATCAACCGCTTCAATTTGATAAATTTGCGCATTTTTTATTGCCTCAAAATATTGTTCCCTTATACGAAAATAATCCTCTATCAGACCTCTAAATGGGGTGAGGGATAGATAGTGGGCGGAAATGGGTGAAAAATCTGCCGGATTGCGAACATCTAATACCAAATAATTGCCAATAATAGAAAGATGAAGAGCATAGGGGCCTTTCGCCTTTACCCGCGCTGGATAAAATTTATTCTCCTCAATTAAATCATAAATTGCTGCTTTGCGCTCATGAATTTCGTCAGGATTTATTGGGGTTATGGTTGAAGGATCAAGAGTTATGGAAATAATATGGTCGCTTTTTTCGTCAAATTCACGCTTCATTCAGTTAATCCAATTAATTTAATCTGATTGCAACCGAGCGGGCATGAGCGTCAAGCCCTTCAATATTAGCTAAATTTATTGTATCTTTGCTAAGGGCGCGTAAATTCTTGCTATTACAGCCAAGAATAGAGCTTCTTTTCATAAAGTCCAATACCCCCAAACCAGATGTAAAACGTGCCGAGCGGGCGGTAGGCAAAACATGGTTTGAACCCCCAACATAATCGCCAATTGCTTCGGGCGTATATTGTCCTAAAAATATTGCTCCGGCATTTTTAATTTGTTCAATATATTGCTCTGCCCCCTCAAGAGCTAATTCTAAATGTTCCGGAGCATATAAATTGGAAAGAAAAAAAGCCTTTTCTAATTTATTAACTGTAATAATTGCGCCATGTTTTTCCCATGCTTCTTTAGTAATTTTTTGCCGTGTTAATTGAGCTAGCTGGCGTTTAACCTCTTTTTCAACCTCCTTTGCCAGCTTGCCATCTATTGTAATAAGAACAGAACGTGCCCCCGCCCCATGTTCGGATTGCGCCAATAAGTCAGCAGCAATCCATGTAGGATTAGCCGAATTATCGGCAATAATTAAAACTTCTGAAGGGCCAGCAATCATATCAATCCCAACTATACCAAAGACCTGCCTTTTGGCTTCGGCTACATAAGCATTTCCTGGCCCCACAATCTTATCCACCGCCCTTATTAAATCAGTGCCAAAACTAAGGGCGGCAATTGCCTGAGCTCCACCAATTTTATAAATTTCATCTATTGCACAAATTTTAGCGGCAGCTAAAATAGCCGGATTAACTTCGCCATTTGGGGTTGGAACCACCATTGCCAAACGTTTAACGCCCGCAATTTTTGCCGGAATTGCATTCATCAATACTGAGGAAGGATAAGAAGCTAATCCACCTGGAACATAAAGGCCGACCTTCTCAATAGCGCTCCATTTTGTGCCCAATTTTACACCAATATCATCCTGATAAATATGAGTTTTTGGCAATTGTTTTGCGTGGTGAGCAAATATTCTCTCATAAGCAAATTCCAAACTTTCAATAATCCGTCCATCAAGCCTATTATAAGCCTCTTCTATTTCCCTTTTTGAAAAACGTAAATTATCCTTATTCAATTCTATATGGTCAAATTTTTTACTATATGCAAAAAGGGCTTCATCACCCTTTTCTTTGACATTTGTCAGAATATCAGAAACTGTCTTTTTAATATTATCTGAAATATCTGAATTGGCAGAAATTAGGGAGTTAAATTTTTGTTCAAAATCAATATCATTTTCAGTAAAAATTAGTGGCATAATTTATCCTTCATGCGTGGGGATAGTTTTTGCTGTCCAACTTGCGCCAAGATCCATAAGGCGTGCTTCAATAGTTTCCACTTCAAGGCAAATCGCTCCCCCTCCGGCAAAGGTAAGAATTATTTTACCCGAAGGATATTTGGTTCTTTCAAAAATAATCGCCAATAATTCTAACACTCCAGCTTTGGCCTTAAGATTAATGGAATTGCTCTTAACAGATTTTACATTGTCAAAATGAAGAGCTGCGCAACATCTTTTAGCTTCCTTTTTTTTGAAGGAAGGATTTTGCACATTTTCCCAAATAAAGCGGCTAAGTAACATGGCAAATTTATTATCAGATTTAGTAAAGCTAATATCGCCAACGCGCACAATAGCGTCCTGCAAATGAGCAGAAATTATTTGTAAATCTTCTTCATCTAGTGCTAATAATTTAATTTTACACATTTTTCCAATATTCCAAATTTGGCGAACTATATTTATTTGGTAAAAAAAACAAAAAAATCAACCTATTTAATTCTTTCAACTTGTGCCCCGCAATTTGTCAGCTTTTCTTCTAAACGCTCAAAACCTCTATCTAAATGATAAATACGCGATATAATTGTTTCACCTCTAGCGGCAAGGGCGGCAATTACTAATGAAACAGAAGCGCGTAAATCGGTCGCCATAACTTGCGCCCCATGTAATATTGGCACTCCATAAACTGTTGCTACTTGTCCTTTAACTTTAATATTGGCGCCAAAGCGCGCTAATTCTGCAACATGCATAAAGCGATTTTCAAAAATTGTTTCTTTGATTTTGGCAATTCCTGCCGAGCGCGTCATCAGGGCCATATATTGAGCCTGTAAATCGGTTGGAAATCCGGGAAATTCCTCCGTTTCAATATCTATAGGGCGTAAACCAGCTCCATTGGCCTTTATTCTTATTGTGTCTTTTTCTTCGCTAATTTGCACCCCATTTTGTCGTAAAATATTTATTGGTGTTTCTAAATATTTACTATTGGTATTTTTGAGTAATATTTCCCCTCCACTCATTGCCGCTGCCATTAAATAAGTTCCGCTTTCTATGCGATCGGGCAGAGTTTTATGAGTTGTGCCAGAAAGTTTATCAACCCCTTCAATAGTTAAGATATGAGTATTAATACCAGAAATTTTAGCGCCCATTTTTACTAAACAATTTGCCAAATCAGCAACTTCCGGCTCTTTTGCGGCATTTTCAATTATTGTTGTGCCATTAGCCAAGACCGCTGCCATCATTATTGTATGGGTTGCCCCAACTGAAATTTTTGGAAATCTTACCCTATTGCCTATTAGACCGCCCTTTGGGGCTTTGGCTAAAACATAGCCATCTCTTATTTCTATCTGTGCGCCAAGTTGTCTTAGTCCATCAAGAAAAAAATCTACCGGCCTAGTGCCAATGGCGCAACCGCCCGGCAAAGAAACGCGCGCTTCACCCATTCTGGCTAAAAGCGGGCCTATAACCCAAAAGCTAGCACGCATTTTTGCAACAAGTTCATAGGGAGCGCAAATATTATTAATATTTCTATTATTAAAACTTATTTTCATGCCGCTATTATTATCTTTGCTGGCCAGTTCCTCAATTTCGCAGCCATGATTTTGTAAGATAAGTTTAAGTTGCCTAACATCGGCAAGAGAGGGAATATTTTCTAAAATTAAATTTTCTTCGCTTAATAAAGAAGCAATCATGAGCGGAAGAGCGGCATTTTTAGCACCTGAAATTATTATTTCTCCATTTAGGGGATTGCCACCTATTATTCTTATTTTATCCATATTTTCTTCCACATTTTGTCGCTAAAATTGTAATTTATGCCAGCTTGATAGGCAATTATGGCCTAAAATTACTCTATCTTTCATTTATATTAATATTATTATTGGTAGGGAGCGATTTTTTGTGCCGAATTTTAGCCTGTTTTTTTCGTTTTAACAAATTTTCCCGTAATTTTTTTGCTAAAATTTTTTCCCTATTTTGTGAATTTAATTTATTCTTCATTGTAAATCTGCGAATTTAATTATTTTTTTGACTAATAAAATTTACTGATTAGATGAGTTTACTGCAAGTTTAATTTGATTTTATTGTTGCAGCAAATTAATAGCTGTGGCACAGAGTGCAAATATTATTTATTTTAAGCTGCTGTAGCTCAGGGGTAGAGCACTCCATTGGTAATGGAGAGGCCGAGAGTTCAAATCTCTCCAGCAGCACCATTTTATTTTTGGCCGTGAACTGTGCGATTTTTGGTAAATAATTGGATATTAGCGTTATCCAAATTTTGAACCAAATAGTCTTGATCCACTTGAGGAAAGGGAGGAAGTTGTAGCTGGTGGCAGCTAGGATGGGATTTAGGCAAAAGCTACGCTTAAGCAGAATGATTGCGGCTTATCTGTAGGCGGATTAAGATGGCCAACCGTCACCGGTTCGACAGTAGAATTTTATCTCCTATGGCTACATATTTGGGATAGTCTTCCTGGATTGTGGTTCAAGCCCGGATTGTCTGTTAAATTTGTGCTATTTGAGTTTGCACATGAGGATATTTGCAACTGCCTCATGTGCATGGGTGCAGCGATCCTCTCGCAATGAGGTTTTTACACCTAGCCTCATCATGATCAAACACCCTTCCTTTTCAACTTGATGAGTCCTTCGTGAAGAATTTTTATCGATATTTGCGAAAGTCAGAAGTCGGAAGGCGGATACATATTAGTTCCAATTTTGGTAAAGGGGTGAACGGGTGAAAGGATAACACTAATTTTTTCATAGGCTTCGCCGTTGCATTCGCATTTAGTGTAGTTTTCTTGCAGTTTTGTATAGATATTTTTGCAATCTCCAACTTCTGATGTCAACTGTCCTCTGCCCTCCGACTTCTGACTCCCGCCTTCTGATTTCCGATTTCTGGCTCCTTACCCCTTACTTAAAACCAACACACCCACCACTAACTAATTGATATATAGAAATATTTGCCGTACCGTACGGTGCGGTTCGACAAATACACAGTAAAATCAGTGGGTTAGTGAAGGTGAAACAACCTGGACACCCCCATTTACCCTATCTTTTTTGAGCGTTTTGTGATTTTACCGTTGTCAAAGGAGGTGGCACTATGAAACAGCTTGGATTTTTTGATTTATTGGATCATTTGAAGCGATTGTTAGATGCGGGCGATCCTTTACTGGAATTAGACAAAATTGTTGACTTTGAAGGTTTCAGGCCTATTCTGGATATTGCCCTAAATTATTCAGATGGCTCAAAGGGTAGACGAA
>WFXU01000040.1 GCA_015490455.1 Hyphomicrobiales bacterium | reverse complement strand
TGGGTTTCCTATCCGGAAATAGTGCGCTTTTGTGGTGCAAAGCCGATTTTTGTTGAGACAGACATAAATGACGGCTTTAAGCTGACCCCAAAGAAATTAGAGGCCGCAATCAGCTCTAAAACTAAGTGGCTGATAATAAATTCTCCTTCTAACCCTAGCGGCGCAGTCTATACAAAGGAGGAGCTAAAAGCTCTGGCTGAAATATTAAAGAAATATCCCAATATTTGGGTATTTAGTGATGATATTTATGAAAAGCTCATTTATGGAAAGGTTAAATTTGCCACTATGGCCGAAGTTGCACCAGAAATTTCCGATAGAATAGTAACAATGAATGGTCTTTCTAAATCACACGCCATGACCGGCTGGCGGCTTGGCTATTGTGCCGCGCCGGCTAACTTGATAAAACAAATGGAAAAATTGCAAGCTCAATCAACCAGCGCCACTTGCTCAATCACACAATGGGCGGCTGTTGAGGCGCTGAACGGAGAACAGGATTTTTTAACAAAATGGCTTAAAGAATTTACCGATAGGCGTAATTTTATGGTGGCTAAACTTAATAATATTAAGGGAATTAGCTGTTTGCTACCTGAGGGCGCATTTTATTTATTCCCCTCCATTGAGAATTTATTAGGAAAAATTACTAAGGGGGGTAGAATAATTAGAAATGATGAAGATTTTGTGCTTTCCCTGCTTGAGGAGGCAAAAGTGGCAATAGTGCAGGGCAGCGCATTTGGGTTAGAAAATCACATTAGAATTTCTTACGCAGCCGCAAAAAAAGACTTACAAAAGGCAATAGAGAGAATTGAGGAATTTTGCAGCAATTTACGCTAAATTATTTAATAGCATAATTTTTCATTTCTATAGCGTGTTGTCCACGACATATTCGTAACATTAGGCGCGTGAAATACCGTAACATAACCGCAATATAATTAAGTAACGATATTTTTATCTGTTTTTTTAATAATAGGCTTATTTTTCGCATTTGCGCTATTGAGCTTCCAGCCGGTGGAACTTTTATGAATGAGAATAATTATTCATTTCATTTATGAAAGGCGCAATATGAAAATATCAAATTTGATTGCTGGAAAATATTACCTCACCATAGCGGCAATTTTGGGCACCTCCCTTAGCGCGAATGCTAGCGGTTTAATTTATATTCCGATGGGAGGGGAAAATAATGTTCTTATTGCTGAGCAGGATAATGGTGAAATTATTGGCAAAATTTCAAATCTTCCTTCTGTTCACGGCCTTGCAGCTACTCCAGATGGTAAATTATTGCTGGCGGGGAGCAATGAGGCAAGAGAACCGGGAGATAAGGCGCCAGCTAAGCCCGAAGGCGTATCTGCGGCAGATCACGCAGTCCATCACCCTAATCAAGGCGGAAATAAAGCCGCAAACAAGGCCGCAAATCCACCCTATGATAATATTAGCACGGTCTCTGTGATTAGCACTGCTGATAATAATATTAAACGTTTAATAGATGTGCCGGGTGCTGTGCATCATGTTGCGATTAGCAATGACGGAAAATATGCGGTCGTAACGCTTGTTGCTGAAGGTTCTATTTCCATTATTGATTTGAATAATTTTACTCTTCTTAAGACTATTGCAACGGGGGATTTTCCAAATTATGCAAGTTTTAGCAATGATAATAGTAGGCTTTTTGTCAGCAATGCGGGAAATAACACTATTTCGGTAATTGACATGGCCAATTTAATTGTTGAACGCAATATTGTGGTGGGTGCTTCCCCTGAACATATTGCGCTATCTAACGATGGTAAAACACTATATGTAAATAATGTTAGCGATGGTTCAGTATCATTTATTTCAATAGATGATTTATCCATTAGCAAAACCGTGCAGGTTGGGGATAATTTGCACGGGGTTGATGTTTCCGAAGATGATAAGACGGTTTTTGTAGCAGTCAGAGGTGATGATAAACTTGTTTTATTAGACAGTGAAACTGCGGAGAAAAAAGAAAAAACCCTCTCCCCAAGTCCCTATCATATAACAACTATTAAAGGGACAAATGAACTTTATATTTCCAGTGCCGATGCGCCAATAGTTTGGGTTGTAGACCAAAATAGCCTTGAAATAAAAAATAAAATTGAAGTAGGGGCAACAGCCCATCAAATGGTGCAAGTCAAAAATTAAGATTTTCAACCCTGAATTTTTTAGTGATAATAAATTTAGGGTTGAATTAATCCTTGTTCACGAAAATTTGTAGTTGAGCTTATCGTAGGTGGAAGGTTTAATTTCCATGTATGTAAT
The DNA here is from genome assembly GCA_015490455.1 of Hyphomicrobiales bacterium. Lineage (GTDB taxonomy): Bacteria > Pseudomonadota > Alphaproteobacteria > Rhizobiales > Devosiaceae > S141-66. The sequence goes on along the minus strand of WFXU01000040.1, from coordinate 30,577 downwards.
GCGGTTAATCCAATATTACAGACACGATAGCTAAATAATTTTAAGGATAGAACGATGATGAACAAGATTATAATATCCATAATAGGGGTTGTTGCGATTATGCTCTCTATTTCGTCATTTGCTTCACCCGGCAAAAAGGGGCATGATGACAAAAAAAGTGCGCCGGTTGCCAGTGAGGCAGTTGGTGGGGAGGAGGCCGATGAGGTTTTAACTCCAAAAAGTGAATTAGAAGGCGAAGATGTGATTAAAATGTCAGATGGGCTAGCAATTCCTAAGATGGATCCGGAGCGTGGAAAATTATTATTTGTTTCCAAGGGTTGTGTTGCTTGTCACGCGGTTAATGGAATTGGCGGGGAGGACGCGCCGTCTCTTGATGCGACTACAATGCACGAAGTAATGAACCCGTTTGACATGGCTGCAAGAATGTGGCGTGGAGCTCCGGCAATGATTTATGCTCAAGAAGAGAGTATGGAAGGTGGACAAATATTATTTACGGGTAGAGAGCTAGCCGATATTATAGCCTTTCTTCATTCAAAGGAAGTGCAAGAAAATTTCTCTAAGGCTGATTTGTCACCTGAAGCGCTGGAAATGTTAGAAGAACACGCCGAAGGTGAAGCGCATTAGATAGGATAGACAGTTAAATATAAGGGATATATTTTGGTGAAAAAATTGGTAAAGCATACTAAACCCTTCGCAATTGATTGGAGGGTCAGGCATTTTGTTGTTCTGCTATTTGCGGTGCTAGGGGTCTATTTATTTTTAGAGATGCGTGCCCAATGGTCGGATATGCATAGATGGAATCGCGCTATTGGTGATATGAGTTTTATATTAATAGCGATTTCAATGGCTATTGGTCCGTTTTCGCGTTTGGTAAAATTGCCCTTTAACCTTACTGCCTGGCGGCGTGAATTAGGCATTTACGGAGTTTTACTCGCTATTATCCATACTATTATTATTCTGGTTGGTTGGGTGAATTGGGATTTTTTGAGACTATTTGGTTTTGAACTGCACCCAAGCGGGGTTTATGTAATGTTTGCCAAAGGCTTTGGCCTGGCAAATATTATCGGGATTATCGCGCTTTTTTATGGGCTTGTTTTGGCGTTAACCTCTTCCAATTGGAGCCAGAGAATATTAAGTGGATCTGTTTGGAAATTCATACAGCAGGGCGCCTATATATTGTGGTGGCTTATTATTATCCATACGGCATATTTTCTTTATATCCATTTTTTAGATTTCCATAGAGCAACGCCGGAGCCAAATTTCTTGCAGTGGCCTTTTGCAATAATTGTTATTTTGGTAAGCTTGTTGCAATTTGCAGCTTCTGTAAATATTTGGAGGTTAAAACGTAAAAGAATAGCTTAGCACCAATTATATAGCCTTATTTATGATTAGTGGAAATGGCCGCCTTTAGGAGCGGGAGGGCTATAATTGTGGATAATGTTCTTTACAGCCAGCCGCTGGAATACCAATTACGCATTCATCATTTGCAAAGAAAAATAGTTTACCCTCTTGACCAATTTAATTTTTCTGCATAGTTTTTACCCAAAGCTTATTTCTCTATCATTAGGGCAGAATATGGAAAAATTTATTCTTGTGGTTATTATGCAGCGCATCGGATTTGCGGGTTAATAATTCCCGTAAAGTGATGCGCGTTTGGGCTCCTAAAGGGAGCCTTTTTTATATGTAAATTTTGAACTGGTAATAAAGTGAAGATTATTTAAGGAACAAATAAATGGCTGAGCAGATGAGCGGCGCTGAAATGGTAATTAGAGCGCTAAAAGATCAAAATGTTGAATATATATTTGGCTATCCGGGAGGGGCAGTATTGCCAATATATGATGTGCTTTTTCAGCAAGAAGATATAAAACATATTTTGGTGCGCCATGAACAGGGGGCAACCCATATGGCAGAGGGCTATGCTCGCTCTTCGGGTAAAGTTGGCGTTGTTTTGGTTACTTCAGGGCCTGGAGCAACCAATGCTGTCACCGGCCTGACCGATGCATTGCTAGATTCTATCCCGTTAGTTTGTATTTCAGGACAGGTTCCAACTCCACTAATTGGCACGGATGCTTTTCAAGAATGTGATACTGTAGGCATTACCAGAAATTGCACTAAACATAATTATTTGGTTAAAAAAATTGAGGATTTGCCGCGTATTTTGCACGAAGCCTTTTATATTGCTTCTTCAGGCCGTCCGGGACCCGTTGTGGTTGATATTCCCAAAGATGTGCAATTTGCGATTGGCGAATATATGAAACCGGCAAATTTAAGCGACCATCAAAGCTATAAGCCGCATTTAGATGGGGATTTGGGGGCGATTGAAGAGTCAGTCAACCTTATGCTTAAAGCAAAAAAGCCAATATTTTATACTGGCGGGGGAATTATAAATTCAGGGCCAGAGGCCAGCAAAAATTTGCGCGAATTGGCCAAATTAACCGGCTTTCCCGTAACTTCCACTCTGATGGGGCTTGGGGCATTTCCTGCCTCAAATAGTCAGTGGCTTGGAATGCTAGGAATGCATGGGACTTATGAAGCCAATATGGCTATGCATGAATGTGATTTGATGATTTGTTTGGGAGCCAGATTTGATGATAGAATTACCGGGCGATTAGATAGATTTTCGCCAAATTCAACTAAAATTCATGTTGATATTGATCCATCTTCCATAGGCAAGACCGTGCATATTGACCTGCCAATTATCGGCGATTGTAATCGCGTAATTTCTGAAATGATTAGAATTTGGCGTGAAAAAACCGATAAAAGCCGCATAAGTGAAATTGCTGACTGGTTTAAGCAAATTGAAAAATGGCGAGAGGTTAAATCGCTCAGATTTGAAAATTCTGATAAAATTATAAAGCCGCAATATGCAATTCAGCGTTTGGCAGAAGCCACAAAAGATAAGGATACTTATATTACAACTGAAGTTGGACAACACCAAATGTGGGCAGCACAATATTTCCCCTTTGAAAAACCAAATCATTTTATGACTTCTGGCGGTCTAGGAACAATGGGATATGGCTTGCCAGCAGCAATTGGCGTGCAAATTGCGCATCCTGACGCGCTAGTCATAGATATTGCCGGTGAGGCATCGGTGCAAATGACTTGTCAGGAATTTTCAACGGCTGTCCAATTTCGTCTGCCAGTAAAAATATTTATCCTTAATAATGAATATATGGGTATGGTGCGCCAGTGGCAGCAATTATTACACGGATCGCGCTATTCACAATCCTATTCAGAAAGCCTTCCTGACTTTGTGCAATTGGCGCAGGCTATGGGGGGTAAGGGGATTAGATGTGAAAATCCAAATGAGCTTGATGATGCAATAAAGGAAATGCTTGCCTATGATGGGCCTGTATTATTTGATTGTCGAGTCTCGCGCGAAGAAAATTGCTTGCCCATGATACCTTCCGGCAAAGCGCATAATGAAATGATTCTGCCGGAGACAAAAAATATAGAAAATGTAATTGATGAAAAGGGGCGCACTTTAGTTTAGCTAAGGAGAAAAAAATGAATGCACATTTGCAGCCAAGCGGTTCAGCTTATTTTATCACAAAACCAACGGCAAAACCCGAGCGGCACACTCTTTCTGTTCTGGTTGATAATGAGCCGGGAATTTTAGCCCGAATTGCCGGATTATTTTCAGCGCGCGGCTTTAATATTGATAGTCTGACCGTTTCAGAGACCGAACATGAAAAAGGCCTAAGTCGCATTACTGTGGTTACAGTTGCTCGCCCCAAAATATTAGCACAAATAAAATTACAGCTTGAACGTTTAGTTCCGGTGCATAAGGTTCATGATTTAACCGAAGAAGGAGAGCCGTTGGAGAGAGAATTAGCTCTGGTAAAAGTTGCCGGGACCGGTGAAAATAGGGTTGAGGCTTTACGTATTGCCGATGCTTTTCGCGCGCAGGTTGTTGATGCTTCTACTTCCAGCTTCGTGTTTGAAATCACCGGTAAGCCCAATAAAATTGAGCAATTTATTAATCTGATGATGCCGCTTGGTTTAGTGGAAGTGGTCAGAACGGGGTTAGTTGCTATATCTCGCGGAGCTGCACCTATGTAGATTTATGACCTTATATCCGCTTATTATCACTGCATTTAGTTTTGCAAATATCTGAACATGTTTCTTAACTAAATGTTCGATTTCAACCAACCCTAATGTCATTCCGATATTTATCATCTGTATTTTCTACTAATATTTGAAAGTGTAATTTCAAATTTGCAATGCAGTAATTTTTTTTTCAATTATTTCCTCAAACCCGTTTTTAACCTCGTCAAATTTCTTGCAATCTTTCCTGCCGGCACAAATATTAATCGCCTGAACTATCAATTCAATAGTTTCAATATGCTCTTTTATGTAGCAGGTTCTCTCAATCAGGCGCGAAAGTGTAGCAGCAAGTCTTCCTGCCTTTTCATTATTTAACATTTCTGCATTGCCCTTAATAACATGCAGGGCTTTACTAAATTCAGAAAATGCCTCTGGTTCATCAGGCTGTTGTTTTAATTTTCTCCAGCATTTAACAAGATAATCTATTTCATCTCTTAACCAGTCTGAGAATTCTACAGACATAATTTCGAGCTGGCGTTCGGCCTTTTCAATTGGATGAAGCGCTCCATTTTTAAGCTCTATATATTTAATATTATCAAGCAGACGCCTATCGGGCTCAATTATCTCCAGCAGGCGGCCAGGTTCATTTTTTTCTGCATTATTATCACTAGTGGGACTTTTCGTCTTTTTTTTAGCAAAATTGTCCACTTTTTGCGTTATATTTGCCATTATTTACCCAAGATAGAACAACAAAATTCTATCCGCTAATTTGTTTTTTAACAAGCGAGAAACAACTTAAGCACTATTAGCAACTAAAATTGAAACTGTTCGTTAAGAACTCTTTCTTCTAGCCCATGTTCTGGATCGAATAATAATGTTACTTTTTTTGATCTATCCTCACGCACATCAACTCTAGTTATATTCTTAAATTCCCTATTATCGGCAACAGCGCTAACAGGCCTTTTTTCGGGTTCAATGGTTCTAAAACTAACTTTTGCACTATTATGTAAAATTGCTCCGCGCCAGCGTCTGGGACGAAATGGCGAAATTGGGGTAAGCGCCAATAATGGAGAATCAATAGGCAAAATGGGTCCGTGAGCAGAGAGATTATAAGCGGTTGATCCGGCAGGAGTAGCCAATAAAACCCCATCGCAAATTAACTCTTTTAGCCTAATCTTACCATCAATAATTATTTTTATTTTTGCCGCTTGATAAGAAGTGCGAAATAAAGAAACCTCATTAAGCGCCAGAGCGTGATGCTCAATATTATCCCTATCTAATACATTCATATAAAGAGGATAAATATCTTTTGGTCGCGCTTTTATTAGTCTTTCAATAAGGTCTTTATCATGGAAGTCATTCATTAAAAAACCAACAGAGCCGCAATGCATGCCATAGACCGGAATTTTATAATCCATAGTTTTATGTAATGTTTGTAGCATAAAACCATCTCCGCCAAGCGCGACAACTATCTGCGCTGTGGCAAAGTCGGATTGACCATATTTTTGAATTAATTTTTTCATAGCCCTTTGTGCTTTTGGGGAATCGCTAGCGCAAAAGGCAATTTTTTCATAAAAATTTGACATATAGCAGACTCCGATAAACTGAGAGCTATTAATTAGCACGCATGGCAAAATGATAAAAGAGTATAGTGTGCACAAAGTTTTTGCAAAAAATAATTATTACCCCTTGAACTTATTCAACGCTGGTGATAGCAAGCCAAATATAGCCGGTATAGCTCAGTTGGTAGAGCATCTGATTTGTAATCAGAGGGTCGGGAGTTCGAGTCTCTCTGCCGGCACCATGAGGGCGGGGTATATTCCTGAGAGATGGTATAGAGCCTATAGTCGATAGGTGGTATAGAATTTACACCTGAGGGATGGGGTAGAGTTTATAGTTAAGAGATAGTATAGAGTTTATACCTGAGAGATGGTTGGTATGCGGATTATTGTTAAACGGATTTTATGCAACAGTTTCGTTTTCATGTTCGTTAGAAAATCTAATATCAATAATATCAATAATATCAATAATATCAATATGTCCCACCTTCTACGTTTCCCCACCTATAAGGGGCGGTTTTTCGCGCTTTGTTAGGCCTGTTACAATTTGCTTATACTCAATCAGACAATGGCGAAAATGTGCCTTGTCAGAAAATGCGAAAAACGCTCAAATAATCCAATCTAATCTAATCAAGAAATGCTCCAACTAAAAAGAAAAGGAATGGTACGCCCGGAAAGATTCGAACTTTCGACCGTCCGATTAAAAGTCGGATGCTCTACCACTGAGCTACGGGCGCATAGTCGGCAATATTCTAAACCAATAATCGCAAATTATAAATAAAAATAAAATGCTAATATATAAATAATTTTGCCAATTACTGCGCGGAACATAATGAGTTGAAAATAAGTGTCAACAATTAAAATTCAAATTTGAAAAATAATTTTACTTTTATTTTTTATTTTGGTTAAAATATGCCAATAAGCCCGCCGTTGAAGCGTCTAATTCTTTACCGGCTTTATCAGAATTAATATTATGCCAGATATTTTTGGCTAATTCCTTGCCTAACTCCACCCCCCATTGATCAAATGGATTTATATTCCAAATAATAGCTTGGGTAAATATTTTATGTTCATATAGCGCAATGAGAGAACCCAAAATTTGCGGAGTTAGTTTGGGATAAAAAATTGTGTTTGAGGGGCGGTTACCGGCAAATATTTTATGCGGCGCTAATTTTTCTATTTGCTCTTTATTTAAGCCCTGATTTCTTAATTCTTCTTTCACTTGTTTAAGGTTTTTACCGATCATAAGCGCCCTAGATTGAGCAAGGCAATTGGCAACTAACTTATTGTGATGTTCGGGTAAATCTTCATGCGAATTAGCCGCCAATAAGAAATCAGTCGGCACAATATCCGTTCCTTGATGTAATAGTTGAAAAAAAGCATGTTGCGAATTTGTTCCAACTTCGCCCCAAACTATGGGGCCGGTTTTATATTTAATTCTTTTTCCGCTTAAAGAAACAGATTTACCATTTGATTCCATATCTAATTGCTGCAAAAATGGCGCAAATCGGCTTAGCCGTTGGTCATATGGAACTATTGCTAGGGTTGGAAAATTCCATATATTGCGGTAAAAAATTCCAATAAGAGCCAGAATTATTGGCATATTTTTTTCAATTGGCGCATTTAGGAAATGTTTATCCATTAAATATGCCCCATGAAGAAATTTTATAAAATTTTCAAACCCAATCATAATTGAGACTATTAGGCCAATTGAAGACCAAATAGAATAGCGCCCTCCCACCCAGTCCCAAAATATGAAAATATGTTCCTCCTTAATGCCAAATTCGCTACAAGCTGAAAGATTGGTTGAAATTGCTACAAAATGTGCTTTTATTGCTTTCTTGCCTAAATTATCCACCAACCATTGACGCGCCGTTCTGGCATTGGTCATAGTCTCATCGGTTGTAAAACTTTTTGATGCGACAATAAAAAGGGTGGTTTTGGGGTTTAACTGCAAAAGCAGGTCGGCAATTTGTGAACCATCAATATTGGATATAAAATGCGCCCTTAACCCCTTCTTATGATAGGGCTTTAGCGCTTTTGTAACCATTTGTGGCCCCAGATCAGAGCCGCCAATACCAATATTGACAATATCGGTAAATTTATCGCCTTCAGCCCCTAATATATCACCACTAATAATGCCATTGCTAAAATGCTCCATCTGCTTCAGAACAGCTTCTACATCATCCATAATATTCTGATTATTAACGAGAATTTTTTTCTTTCCGCGATAGCGCAGGGCCATATGTAATGCTGGGCGATTTTCGGTTAAATTTATCGGTTTAGCATTAATCATATCGCTGCGTCTTTGTTCAATATTTACTTTTCGTGCAACATCAAATAATGCTTCTAACGCCTCTTTATCAATCAGGTTTTTAGAAAAATCTAATAAAATATCGCAAGCCAATATAGAATAATGAGTAAATCTTTGCTTTTCCCTTACAAATAGTTGCTGCATAGATAAATTTTGCAGCCGCTCCTTATGATAAGTTAAATCAGCAAATAATTCTTCTCTATTTATATTCATAATTACTATCCCAATGGGCGAATATCACCCCTTTGCCATCCTTCTCTTACTTTTGCCGCAAAATCATTAAATTTACCGCCCATTATTGCTTCTCTAGCCTCTCTCATAAGTTTTTGATAATAGGCTAAATTTATTTGTGATAAAATCATAGCACCCAATATTTCCTGAGATTTTACCAAATGATGTAAATAAGCGCGCGAAAAACGAACACAATTGGGGTTGTCCGATTGTGCATCAAGGGGGCGGTAATCATCTTTATGACGGGCATTTTTTAGATTAATCGACCCATATTGTGTATAAACTCTGCCATGTCGTCCCGCTCTTGTTGGATGCACACAGTCAAACATATCTATGCCGCGCTCAATCCCTCCCAATATATCATCTGGCTTACCTACACCCATTAAATAATGAGGCTTATTGGACGGTAAAATTGGCACAATATCTGTAAGCACATTAAACATAGTTGCTTGTGGTTCCCCAACTGCTAGACCGCCTATTGCATAGCCATCAAACCCAATATTTATTAAAGATGCGGCCGAATTAGCCCGCAATTTAATATTATCTCCCCCTTGAACGATAGCAAATAGTGCGTTTTTTTCGCTATTATTAAAAGCAATTTTTGAACGTTCAGCCCAGCGAAGCGATAATTCCATTGCTCTTTCTATTTCCTCAAGCGGAGCCGGTAAATTAATACATTCATCAAGCTGCATAATAATATCGCTATTGAGTAATTTTTGAATTTCAATAGATCGCTCAGGAGTTAATTCATATTCTTGCCCATCAATATGAGAGCGAAATTTTACGCCTTTTTCGCTTATTTTACGTAAATTTGCCAGAGACATTACCTGAAAACCACCACTATCGGTTAAAATTGGATATTGCCAGTCCATAAATTTATGTAGCCCGCCAAGCCTATTTATGCGCTCGGCGCCGGGTCGTAACATTAAGTGATAAGTATTGCCTAGAATAATATCTGCACCCAGCTCTCGCACCTGTTCGGGATAAAGTGCCTTAACTGTAGCTGCCGTTCCTACTGGCATAAAGGCAGGGGTTCTAATAATTCCCCGAGCGGTTAAAATTTCACCGCACCTCGCCTTATTATCTGTCGCTAACAGATTAAAAGAAAAATTACTCAACTTAAAATACCTTATTTAGACTCACAAATATCGGCCTAATATAAATTTACCTGTAACTTTTTACAATTTTTAGCATATTTTGCAATCAGACTTCATTTTATTTTCATATATTTATTAGTTTCCTAAATTTTGCGCCGATGGGCTTCTTTCCAATTTTATGTCTATATATGGGATATGAATAGTGCGAAGGAGTGTTCAAAAGAATTTAGGGCAAAATATATAGTAAACTGTTTAACTAAAATAGGCCTGCTGAAAAAATATAATTACCAATATTATCCCATAAATAATAATTAACATGCGCAAAATTGAGGGCGGTAAAAAATGCATTAATCTGGCCGCCAAATAGCCGCCCATTAGAGTTCCAGCAAAGGCTGTAAGCCCTTCCTGCCAGGCAATGGAGCCGGCCAAAGCAAAACGAACTACTGCAATTAAGGACACAATGGAAGAGAGTAATAATTTTATCCCATTCATTGTGTGAATATTTTGTAAGCCAGAAAGGGCAAAAAAAGCCAGCAAAATAATCCCCAGCCCGGCATTAAAAAAACCGCCATAAATACAAATTAGCAATAATAAAAAGAATAAAAATATTGAAAAAATTCTTTTTGAGGATATTGCTTTATCAGCATAAGAGGAGACCCAACTGTTAATTTTATTGCCAAAAGCAAATAAAAAGACAGCTATAGCCATTAAATAGGGAACAATTATGCTAAATTGTTCATCACTTACCTGTAATAATAATTCTGCTCCTAAAAATCCGCCAATAAAGGCAAATATTGAATAGGGTAAGATTTTTTCTTTATGTTTTTTTATATCATTCCAAAAGCCAATAGCGCCACTAATATATCCGGGTAGAGCAGCAAAACTATTGGTTGCGTTAGCCATGACTGGTGGCACGCCAACTAATAAAAGAGAAGGGAATAAAACAAAAGATCCGCCCCCCGCTAGCGAATTAATTGCCCCTGCTAAAATTCCCGCTGCCAATAATATTAAAAATTCCATTCATTGCTCATATATTTAGTGAAGAAAAATGTCTAATATATATATTATTCATCATATTTACGTTAATATGTTAATGAAACATAGAAGAAAGAAACAAAATGAATTTTGAACCTAAGCAAACAGAACCTATAGATTTATATTTTTTTACAACGCCAAATGGTTATAAAATCTCTATAATGTTAGAGGAATTGGCCGTTCCATATAATGTTATTATTGTTGATTTTCATAAAGGGGAACAATTTGCCCCTGAATTTTTGGCCATTTCCCCGAATAATAAAATTCCCGCAATAGTTGACCCTCAAGGGCCAGATAATAGACCGATTTCAATTTTTGAATCGGGAGCCATATTAAAATATTTAGGCAAAAAATTTAACAAATTTTACCCGCAAGATGAGCGTAAACAAATATTGGTTGATGAATGGCTATTTTGGCAAGTTGCCGGATTTGGCCCTATGTTAGGGCAGGCGCATCATTTTAATTTTTTTGCCAAAGAAAAGCATCCATATGCGATTAAACGCTATGTTGATGAAGCAAATAGGCTCTATGGCGTGCTTGATAGGCAGCTTAAAGGTAAGGAATATATTTGCGATGAATTTTCAATTGTTGATATTGCCTCTATTGGTTGGGCAAGGGTGCACGAAAAACAGGGAGTTAATATTGAGAATTATCCTAATGTAAAAAGATGGATTACAACAATGTTAGCGCGTGATGGGGTTAAACGGGGGTTTGCCGTTTCAGTGTAAATTATAATATTCATAAATCGCTAAATTTATTAGTTGCAGCATTAAAAATCTTACCGGTTTTTGTAAATTTGGGTGAAACCATATTAATTAAGAGAGGGGCAATTTCATTAGGGTGGGGGAGGGTATTTGGATCTTCGCCAGGCATTGCTTTTGCGCGCATAGCTGTTCTTACCGCTCCGGGATAAAATATGTTAGCTCTAATATTCATATTAGCATTTTCTAAAGCATAAGACTTAATTAGAGCGTCAAGAGCTGCCTTAGAGGCTGCATAAAGTCCCCAAAATGGTTTGCAGCTTTTTGCCGCTTCTGAAGAGACAAAAACAAGTCTTGGTGTGTCAGATTTGCGTAATAATAGATCCATAGAGCGAATTAGGCGAAAATTAGCAATAAAATTTACATACACAACATTTTCAAAGTCTTTAGGTGAAAAATGTGCAACGGGACTAAGAGTTCCAAGCATGCCGGCATTGCCAATTAAGGCGTCAATTCTTCCAAATCTCTTAAAAATTTGCGCGCCCAAATTATCAATCGCCTCAAAATCGCGCAACGAAAAAGGAACAAGAGTTGCAGAGCCGCCTAAATTATTTATTTCATCATCCAGCTCCTCTAAAGCTCCCTTTGTGCGCGCACAGGCAATAATATGCGCTCCCCTTTTGGCCGCTTCAACAGAGGCAGCCCTGCCAATGCCACGTGAAGCACCGGTAATGACTATTATTTTATTTTCTAAATCCTTTTGTTGAGACATTAGACAGCTTCTTTTAAGAGGGCTATTTTATTCATGGAAACACCGTTCTTACCGCTAAGATCGGTAAGGGGGGTGGGATAATCGCCGGTAAAATAATGGTCGGTAAATTGTGGTGACTGGTTGTTTCTAGGTTCGTTACATATGGCATTATAAAGACCATCAACCGACAAAAATGCAAGACTATCAACGTCAATATATGCGCGCATTTCCTCCAATGTCTTATATTGATTAGCCAATAATTTATCCGGGTTCGGCGTATCAATACCATAATAGTCAGAATATTTTATCATCGGACAGGCAACGCGCATATGCACTTCTTTTGCTCCTGCATCGCGCATCATGCGCACAATTTTTAGAGAAGTAGTCCCCCTTACAATAGAATCATCTATTAAGACAATTTTTTTACCATTAATCTGCTCCTTGTTGGCGGAATGTTTTAATTTAACCCCTAACGCGCGAATTTGTTGTGTGGGTTCAATAAAGGTTCTGCCAACATAATGATTACGAATAATACCATATTCAAACGGAATATTGCTTGCTTGCGCATAGCCAATTGCCGCCGGAGTTCCCCCATCTGGAACAGGCACTACCACCTCTGCATCAACCGGCGCTTCTAAAAATAGATTTTTACCCATATTTTTTCTGACAGAATATACAGATCTACCCTCAACAATAGAATCAGGGCGGGCAAAATAAACATATTCAAATAAGCACAGCCTTTGTGGTTTTTTTGCAAATGGCTCAATGGATTTTATATTTATAGTCCCATCAGACTGTTTTTCACAAATTATTACCTCGCCATTTTTAACATCGCGGATAAAATTAGCCCCTATTATGTCTAAAGCGCAGCTTTCTGAAGCAAAAATCGGCTTTCCATCCAATTCGCCATATATAAGCGGCCTTATACCGAATGGATCTCGCGCAGCAATAAGTTTAGATCTGGTCATGGCAACCAGCGAATAGGCGCCTTCAAGTTGTTTGAGTGCTTCAATTAATCTTTTTGGGGCATTTCCTACTCTGGATTGAGCCAGAAGGTGTAATATTACCTCAGTATCTGAAGTAGTTTGGCAAATTGCACCATTTTTAATTAGTTCGGAACGTAAAGTTTGCCCATTAGTAATATTCCCATTATGGGCAATTGCAATACCGCCAACCTCCAATTCGGCAAAAAGCGGTTGCACATTACTAAGAACAGTATCACCAGTAGTAGAATAGCGCACATGCCCAATGGCCGAACTACCCGGAAGATTGGCCAAAGTTTGCGCATTTGTATAATGATCGCCAACCAGCCCCATATGTTTTTCAGAGTGAAATTGTTTGCCATCAAAACTAACAATGCCAGCCGATTCCTGACCGCGATGCTGTAAGGCATGTAGGCCTAAAGCGGTCAACTTACTGGCATCTTCATGCCCTAAAATGCCAAAAATACCACATTCTTCGCGTAAATTATCACTTATGAAATAATCAGACATTATCCGGTCTCTTCAAGCGGAACTTCTCCCTCATCTGTTCCATCAATTATTGGCGTTGATGGTGTTATATCATTTGGGCTTTCTCCTTTGCCCAAAAATTCGCTAACCGATTGTTCAAGATTATCGGGCAGGGCGCTTATTAAAGCATCGCCAAAGGCGGATAAATGCGGAATTGAACGCGAATCTTCAACATAAGATTCAAATCCGCCCCATTCTAGCCATTGACCAAATACAACAATAACAACCCCAATAAGTAAACCGCGTAAACCTCCAAAAACAAAGCCAAGCGTCCTATCAAGAGGGCCGGCCTTTGAGTCAACAACAAAATCGGCTATGCGCATAGTGATAAGATGTAAAACAATAAGCGAAACAATAAAGCTCACAATAATAGTTGCCGCATCGGCCACCAGTTCCTCGCGGATATAACCGCGCGCAATATCCGGTCGATATTGCCACATCCAAATGGCAATCCCAGCAGAACCCGCCCAAGTGGCTAATGAAAGCACCTCACGCGTAAAACCACGAGCAGTTGCCAATATTGCCGAGATAAGCACCATTATCCCGATGGCTACATCAAAAGCTGTTAGCATGAATCTCTTTCCCTATAATTATCTATTCCTCTTTAACGGCAAAAAATAAATTCGCCAACCCTAAATTAAAAAGCGCAAACTTAAAAACTATAAATTCAACAGGCTAAATATTAAAGCTAAATTTGCCAAATTTAAGATTGTCAAGCGCAAACAATAAGGAAAATTAATTCAGCAAGTTTCAGAATAATTTTAGCAAACCCACCCCTATATTACTTATTCTTACCGCTTATCGCCCCTACAAGCGATAGTAAATTGTCAAATTCCACTAATTTTATTCCGGATATTTTTTGTTTTTGTGTATGTAATTTTCCGCTAAAGGCGCAATTAAAGCCTAATTTTGCAGCTTCTTTAAGTCGAAGCGGAGCATGAATAACCGGGCGAATGGCGCCGGAGAGGCTAATTTCACCAAAAAATACCGCTTCCCTTTGTAATGGAGAGCCGCTCAAAGAAGAAATTAGCGCGGCAGCTACCGCCATATCGGCCGCCGGCTCAGTGATTTTTAATCCCCCCGCAATGTTAAGATATATATCATTTGCCCCAATTTTGACTCCGCAATGAGTTTCCAATACGGCTATAATCATAGCTAATCTTGAACTATCCCAGCCAACAACGGTTCTTCTTGGGGTGCCAAGCGGGGAGGGGGCAACTAGCGCCTGTATCTCAACCAATATTGGGCGCGTTCCTTCTATTCCAGCAAATACAGCCGAACCGCTAGCCCCATCATCACGCTGATCTAAAAATAGTGAAGAAGGATTATTAACTTCATTTAGCCCATTTTGCGTCATTTCAAACACGCCAATTTCATCTGTTGCCCCATAGCGGTTTTTCACAGCGCGTAAAATTCTGTAACTATGTGAATTATCACCCTCAAAATAAATAACGCCATCAACCATATGTTCAACAAGTTTTGGGCCGGCAATTTGCCCATCTTTAGTGACGTGGCCGACCAAAATAACGCTTGCTCCGCTTTTTTTGGCAAAGCGGGTTAATGCCTGAGCGCTGGTTCTGACTTGGGTTACTGTGCCTGGTGTGCTTTCAATTCTTTCTGTCCAAAGCGTTTGAATCGAATCAATAATAACCAAATCTATATTTTTTTCATTTTCTAAGGTTGCTAAAATAGTTTCAACATTAGTTTCGCTCGCTAATTTAACTGCACTTTTTTCAAGGCCAAGCCTTTTAGCCCGTAACTGGACCTGCGCAATGGCTTCTTCCCCCGATATATATATGATAGATCTGCCCCTATTTGCCAATGCGCTGGCGGCCTGTAATAATAGGGTAGATTTACCAATTCCCGGATCTCCGCCAACCAGCAAAGTAGAGCCTTTGACAAAACCTCCTCCACTTACTCTATCTAGTTCTTTTATACCACTAATAATACGGACAGCATCTTCGGCTTTTCCGCTTAAATTTGCCAAGTTTGCGGGCTTGCCAGTTGCCAAAACTGATTTTGGCCCCGCCCCAACCCCGCTATTAATTATTTCTTCAATAATTTTGTTCCATTCACCACAATTATCGCACCTTCCAGCCCATTTAGTATAAATAGATCCGCAAGATTGGCAGACATAATTTACTCTTTGCTTAGGCATGAGAATTCGTGCTCGGTGTAATATAGGCTCTTTTATAACGTCCCTTAAGGCTGGTTAAAATTTCATAACTGATTGTGCCAGCCAGGCTAGCCTGATCGTCAATAGTTATATTATCACCCAATATTTCTACGAGATCGCCTGGCTTTGGCCCCATTCCATGTAATTCAGTTACATCAACCGCGATTAAATCCATTGAAACACGCCCAATAACGGGTAAAATTTTACCATTTATAAATATACGCCCACCCGGCCTGGAATTAGTCCCAGAAGCAGAGCGCAAAAAACCATCAGCATATCCATGTGCTAAAATAGCAATTATGCTATTTCTATCAAGCGTATAGCTTGCTCCATA
Organism: Hyphomicrobiales bacterium; assembly: GCA_015490455.1. Classification (GTDB taxonomy): domain Bacteria; phylum Pseudomonadota; class Alphaproteobacteria; order Rhizobiales; family Devosiaceae; genus S141-66. The sequence continues at coordinate 14,821 of WFXU01000040.1, read as the reverse complement.
GCCTACGCTATCTCCGGCTTTAGCCTTATGCACCTGAATTACAGGAACTTTGAGTTTAACTACGGGCTTCATAGGGTTTGGCTTGCCATTTATAGCTCTTCCGCCATAAAGAGCAATGCCAGGCCTTACCATTTGAAAATGATAGGCGCGCCCACTCATAATGCCGGCAGAATTAGCCAGTGAAGCGGGAATATTTGGAAATTTGGCGGCAATAGATTGAAAAAATGCCAGTTGCAGACGATTTTTTTCGTGCCCAATAATATCGGCGCATGCAAGGTGGCTCATTATCATTTGTGGCGCAAAACCAACCTTATTTATTTTTTCTACAACCCACTCAACATCTTCCATCTTTATTCCTAAACGGTTCATGCCAGTATCAAAATGGATAGCAGCAGGTAAGGAACTATTTTGTGCAATGGAATAGTTAAGCCATTCTTCAAGCATTTGCGGTGAATTTAATATTGGCATAATGCGTTGATGGCTATAAAGTTCTGCCGATTTTGGATAAAGACCATTAAGGACAAATATATGTGCTTCTTTGAGCTCTTTACGTAGAGTAATGGCTTCATCTGGTGTGGCAACGAAAAAAAACTTTGCCCCTGCCTGAAAAAGCGCGCTGGCAACAGGTAACATGCCACATCCGTAAGCATCTGCCTTAACTACAGCGCCTGTCAGCGAATTTGTGCTAATCGCATCCAGCGCCAAATAATTTTTAACTATAGCCCCCAAGTCAATAGTCAACTGACCTGTCAGCCCCCTAGAGGAGTTTATTGCCATAAATAACTACTCCAATCGTTCTGGCAAATATTCAGATTTTGCCAGATTATAAAAACGAGTAAATTGTGCCTCAAACCCTAATTGCACTGTGCCGGTAGGTCCATGTCTTTGCTTGCCAATAATAATATCCGCCTTGCCATGCACCGCCTCCATTTCATTCATCCATGCCAAATGTTCTGGCGTATTTTCCTTAGGTTCCTTATTTTTTAAGTAATATTCATCGCGATAAACAAAAAGCACAACATCCGCATCTTGTTCAATTGAACCTGATTCGCGTAAATCTGCTAATTGTGGACGTTTATCATCGCGGTTTTCAACCTGCCTTGAAAGTTGGCTAAGCGCCAAAACAGGAACATCTAATTCTTTGGCCAATGCTTTAAGCGAGGTGGTTATTTCGGTTAATTCCTGCACCCTATTTATGTTAGAATTATTTGAGGTGCCGCTAAGAAGTTGTAAATAATCAATAATTAATAAATCTAATCCCTTTTGTCTTTTTAAGCGGCGCGCGCGGGCAACCAATTGGGAAATATTTAGCCCGCCACTATCGTCAATATAAAGAGGTATTTGGTCCATTTTATTTGAAACTTCTACTAGTTTCGCAAATTGGCTTTCATGAATTTTTCCTCGCCTTATATCAGCGGAAGATATTTGCGCCTGTTCAGCCAGAATGCGTGTTGCCAATTGTTCTGAACTCATTTCAAGCGAAAAAAAACCTACTATTCCGCCATCAATAGTTTTAACCGTGCCATCAGCATTTGCCTCAAATTTATATTTTGTAGCAACGTGATAGGCGATATTAGTAGCTAAAGCTGTCTTACCCATAGCGGGGCGGGCGGCCAAAATTATGAGATCAGATTTTTGCATCCCTCCCATCAGCCGATCTAAATCGCTTAAACCTGTGGCTATGCCGCTAAGGGAACCATCTCGCTGATATGCTTCATTTGCTAGATTAATTGCATCGCGTAACGCCTTGCTAAATCCTTCAAATCCGCCGCTATAGCGCCCCCTCTCTGCCAGATCATAAAGGCTCTTTTCTGTTTCTTCAATCTGTTCATGCGCGGAAATATCAACATCAGGTCGGTAGGCATTTTCAACCAGCTCTTCCCCAATCATTATGAGGGAGCGTCTTAGGGCTAATTCATAGATAGATCGCCCATAATCATAAGCGTTAATTATCGTTGTGGCGCTTGATGCGAGGCGGGCAAGATATTGAGCCATGCTAATATCGGCAATCAGCTCATCGGGTAAAAAAGTTTTTGCAGTAACGGGAGAGGCAACTTTACCTGCACGAATTATTTTGCCGCAAATTTCATAAATTTCCCTATGAATTGGCTCATAAAAATGATTCGCTTGCAAAAAATCAGAAACTCTATGAAAAGCCTCATTATTGACTAAAATTGCCCCCAATAGAGCCTGCTCAGCCTCAATATTATTTGGGGCAGTGCGATATTTTTTCTCATCATTTGCGTGTAATTGCGCAATCTCAGCCATAATATTCCCTAAAAATAGAATCATCTAAACATAGTTTATGCAAATTTTCTACTTTGAAGTAAAAATTGCTAATAAATAAATTTAGATGAATAATAGTGGGGAAAAATCTGTAAATTCAAAAGGGGCAGAATAATTTCTCCCCCTTATAATTTCTAAAATCAGCCATTTTTTTCTGATTTAATTTCTTCATCTATATTGGCTTTTGAAGTTTGACCATTTTCCTCTTCGCTCTTTGGCTGTTTGGCCTCATCTTCAAAAATATTAGAAAGGTCTTGTTCTTCCTGTTCTTCTTCTTTCTCACCATAAGAGACAACCAACAGATCTTCTCCGCCTGCCTGGCGTTTGGCCTCGTCCTCAGAGCGGGCTACATTAACATTAATTTTTACATCAACCTCAGCGTGTAATTTTAGTGAAACTTCGTGAATACCTACTGTTTTAATTGAAGAAGTCAGGTCAACTTGAGAGCGCTGCACGCTAAATCCATCGTTTTTTAGGGCTTCAGCAATATCGCGTGAGCTAACAGAGCCGTAAAGCTGCCCCGTTTCTGCCGCTTGTCTTATCATTGTGATAGAGTGACCATTAAGACCAGCGGCAATTCCGGCTGCCTGCTCTCTTTTTTCGGCATTACGTTTCTCAATAGCAGCCCTTTCGGCTGCAAAATATTTACGGTTTTCTTCAGTTGCCCTTAAGGCCTTACCTTGTGGCAAAAGATAGTTTCGCGCAAAGCCATCCTTTACCTCTACTTCATCACCTATAGATCCATAACGACCCACACGCTCAAGTAAAATAACTTTCATTTTTTTCTCCAATGCTGTCCCGCCTTAAGCGGTTAGAGAAGATTATCTTCCCAACTATAGTTTGCTGCTACTAATTAGCCATTATTTCGCTAATTGCCATTTTGTTTAAGAATAGCAGCTATTTCACTGTAAAGGGCAATAGAGCCAGATTGCGTGCCCTTTTTATTGCCTTAGCCAATTCGCGCTGTTTTTTGGCAGAAACTGCACTAATGCGGCTAGGAACTATTTTACCCTTTTCTGAAATAAAACGCTGCAAAAGGCGAATATCTTTATAATCAATTTTGCTGGCGTTGGAGCCAGAAAATGGGCACGTTTTGCGTCGTTTTTGAAAAGGGCGCCTGGCTTGATTTGGGGTAAGATTACGAATTGCCATTAGTTACCTCTTAATTTTGGTTAAACGGATCGCGCATTTATTTCTTATCATCGCGCTTTTGCATCATGACAGAAGGACCATCTTCCAATTCGTCAACGGCTATTGTCATAAAGCGCAAAATATCTTCATTAATGCGCATTTGTCTTTCCATTTCAGCGACAGCAGAATGGGGCGCATCAATATTTAACAAACTATAATGAGCCTTGCGATTTTTCTTAACGCGATATGCTAAGGATTTTAGTCCCCAATATTCGGTTTTTGTAACTTTGCCACCATTAGCTTCTAGTAGCTCAGTGTAATTTTTGGTCATTTCCTCAACCTGCGCAGCAGATACATCCTGACGCGCCAGATAAATAAATTCATATAGTGCCATAAAGACGCCTCTCTATTTTGTCAATCAGCTTAAATTCAGCAATTAAAGCCAGATTGAATATGGTTAAACTTAATTCGTTCAGCGCAAAGCCTTTTTGAAGCCTTAATAGGCGCCAAATCGTTCTTCAATAAGTGAGGACACGGGAGGCCAAATATTAAATCCATAAATTAGGAGCCAATATTTTATTGAACTATTTTAACATGACCGTCTTTGCAGCAATGGCTTACAATTGCTCAATCCATATGGCTAAGCCTACTTACTTACTAAAGCTCTGCCGCTTCTCTAAACCAGCCCGCCCTTTGAACCAGCTCGCCCTTTGAACCAGCTCGCCCTTTGAACCAGCCCGCTTGCAGCGAAGGTCATATATAATCGTCCAACCCTCCGTTCAGCCCCCAGCCGAACGAATGTAAATGTTCAGTAATTGTAAAATTATAAAATATCAAGAAAAATATTTCTAAAAATCATAAAGAAAGAATCTGATATAATCAATATTTCACTTCACATTTTTGTGAAACATAATTGCTTGACCTTCTAGTGATTGGATAGTCTATTGCAACAAGTAGCGTTATTTGTGGGTTATTGAAAGATTTTCTTTTGCGAAATAGTTTGGATTTTAGGAGAGAAAGATGAATATTGGTAGAGTGGCGCAAATAAGCGGTTTGCCTGCAAAAACTATCAGATATTATGAGGAGATAGGGCTTATTTCTCCCGCTCGTTTACAAAATGGCTATCGAGATTATAGTGATAATGATGGGGGAAAATTGCAATTTTTGCGCCGCGCTCGCTCATTGGGCTTTTCAATTGAGGATTGCCGCACGCTTTTGTCTTTATATGAGGATAAAGAAAGAGAAAGTAGCGAGGTAAAAAAGGTAGCATTGGCGCATTTACAAACTATTGAGAAAAAATTAGCAGAACTAAAAAATATGCACAGGACACTGACCCATTTAGTTGATGCTTGTAATGGTGATGAGAGGCCGGATTGTCCTATTTTAGACGATTTATCTGGAATGTTTGAAAATAAGGAAAAATTCAAGCAATAATCAAATTTAGTTGGCTTATTGTGATGGTATAATAATTCTTCACGGACAACTTTTTAGCCCGCCTTAATTAATTTAATCGCCTGCTCTTTTCTGAAAATATATAGGCAGGCACGCGCTGTTTTTCCTCTTTCAGAATTAAGAAAACCATCTTCCCTGATAAGCTGCTTTGCATCAATATGTGCATATTGCAACAAAGATTGATGTATATCGGGAATGACTAAGCGATAGCCAGGCATGCCCGATTGACGCGTGCCCAAAATATCTCCCTGACCTCGTAATTGCAGATCTTTTTCCGCTATTTCAAATCCATCCTGACTTTTGCAAATTATGTCAATTCTCGCTCTGGCTATATCCCCTAAAGGGGGCTTATATAATAGTAAACAAGCGCTCTCCTTAGTAGATCTGCCAACCCGCCCGCGTAATTGATGCAATTGCGAAAGACCAAAACGCTCAGCATGCTCTATTATCATTATACTGGCATTGGGAACATTAACGCCAACCTCAATAACTGTTGTGGCAACCAGAATTTTTATTTTGCCGGCCAGAAAATCTTCCATTATTTGTTGTTTTTCTTCGCTCCTGATTTTACCATGCACAAGCGCCACTTGTTTGCCAAATATTTTTTTAAGAGCGATGAACCTATTTTGCGCGGAAACCAAGTCTAAATATTCTGATTCTTCAATTAGCGGACACACCCAAAAGGCTTGCGCTCCCTCATTAATTTGCCTTTTTAGCCGCTCAATAACAGGTTCATATTTTGAAATAGGCAAAGCGGCAGTCTTAATTTCCCTTCTTCCAACTGGCTTTTCTCTTAATATGCTAATATCCATATCGCCAAAATGGGTCAGCACTAAAGAGCGCGGAATGGGTGTAGCGCTCATCACTAATAAATCTGCCATTTTACCCTTTTTCGATAGGGCAAGGCGCTGATATACACCAAATCTATGTTGTTCATCAATTATACTAAGACCAAGATTATTAAACTCTACTTCCGTTTGAAATAGGGCATGGGTGCCAATAATGATATTTACTTTTCCATTTTTTATCTCTGCTAAAATCGGCTTTCTTTCCGCCTTAGTCTGTTTTCCGCTAAGTAGGGCAATATTTAGCCCAACCTTATCGCAAAGTGGTTTTAATGATTTATAATGTTGTTTTGCTAATATTTCAGTTGGTGCCATCAAGGCAGATTGCGCCCCGCTTTCAGCTATAGCTGCCATTGCCATTAGGGCAATAATGGTTTTTCCAGAGCCAACATCACCCTGCAAAAGGCGCGCCATTTTATCTTTTTTTCGTAAATCATGTAAAATTTCTTCAATTGCTTTTTCCTGTCCTCTGGTAAGAGTGAAGGGGAGGGCATTTTTTAATTTGGTGATAATTTTACCGCTAAATTTTCTCTCTATTCCTCTTTCGCGCATTAAGTTTGAGCGAATTATTTGCATGGTAAGCTGAGAGGCAAAATATTCATCATATGCTAAACGCATTCTGGCCTTAGAATTTATTTCAGCTTGAGATGGAGAATCTGGTAAATGTATCTGTTTCATTGCTTCACTAAAAGAAGGCCAGCCAAATTGGGAGAGGCGTTTTTCATCAATCCAATCTGGAATTTGGGGCAAATTATTGGCTGCTTGCACTATAATTTTTCTCAAAACCTTCGCAGAAAGCCCGCTAGTAAGAGGATAGATAGGCTCAACCAATGGTAGGCTTATCAAATCTCTTTCCGCCACAATATAATCGGGGTGGGTAATTTGTTTCTCATTATTGAAATAGCCAATTCTACCTGAAACATAGCGAATTTGTCCAATTGGCAAAGAGCGTTTAAGCCAGTTTTTAGGATAATGAAAAAATACTAGGGAAATGGGCGAACTATTATCATGCGCTAATATTTTATAGGGTGTTTTAGAATCTTTACCTATTGGCTCAATATGTTCATCAATATGTAATTTTAAGGTAACTATTTCGCCAATTTGAGCCTCCAACACAGAAACTTGCCTGCGCCTGTCAATAATTTGCGAGGGCATATGCATTAATAAATCAAGAGCAATTAATTCTTCTTCTTCATTTAGGGCAAAAAATTTCTTTAACAGCGCTTCAATTTGTGCGCCAACTCCCTTAAATGAACGAACAGAGCGAAATAATGGGGTTAAATAGTCAGGACGCACCTTTAATCTCTTTTTTCATAATTTATTTATTGCAATTTATTTTTCTTAGTTACAAATCAAGCATAGCAAAAGTCAGAAAATGCGCAAATATTGGTTGGATTAATAAATATGAATAAGCAAATAGATAATAAAGAGCTAGAAATAAGGAAAAAACGTCTGGTTTATCGCGCCAGCCATCGCGGCACGCAAGAGATGGATATTTTATTAGGGGGTTTTGTAAGAGCAAATATCGCAAATTATGATGCAGAACAAATTGAAAAATTAGAGAATTTTATAAATGAGCAAGATGGTGAATTATTAAAATGGATTTTGCAACAAGAAGCTGTGCCGGAACATATTGATAGCGGATTGATAGAGCAGATTAGATATTTTCATACAAATAAAAAAAATAATAATGGGTGATAAAATTCAACTAAAAACAGAACAAAAAAATATTTTCCTTCCTGATGAAATATTAGCTAATGTTCCTGATGGATTAGCTCCCTTTATTTTGGCGCAATTAGCTATGGAGCAGATAAAGCGCGATAATAGTTCTAAAGTTGCGCTAATTTATATAGCGCGTGATGGTGAAAGATTGCTTAGAATGGAGCAAATTTTATGCCAATTAATGCCAAAGCAAAAAATTATCACTATTCCTGCTTGGGACTGTCTGCCTTATGATAGGGCTTCTCCAAATGCTGTTTCTCTTGCCACCAGAATGAGCGCTTTATCCACCCTTATAAATGAAAAGACAAAGAATGCTATTGTGTTAAGCACGGTTAATGTTTTAATTCAAAAATTAGTTCCTCGCCAATTTGTCGCCAAAATGTCTCTTAGCCTAAAAATTGGCGAAGTAATAGACAGTCAGCAAATTATTGACTGGGCTAATATGAATGGCTATTTACGCGTGCCAATAGTGCGCGAGGGGGGGGAATATAGTGTAAGGGGAGGGCTGATAGATATATTTTTGGCCGGGCATAAACGGCCGGTTAGGCTTGATTTTTTTGGCACACAATTAGAATCAATAAGAATATTTGACCCTAAGACACAAAGAACATTAAAAGGGCAAGATTTTATTGAATTAACTCCAATAAGTGAGGTTTGCCTGACCGAAGAAACAATAAGAAATTTTAGGCGTGAATTTAGCAAGAATTTTAATATTAATAGGAATAAGCAACCGCTTTTTCAAGCGATAAGTTCCGGGCAGCGCTATATGGGAATGGAGCATTGGCTGCCATTTTTTTATGATAAATTAGATAGGCTAGTTGATTATTGCGGCATGGCACCCTTTGTGCTGGATGAGCAAAGCGAGAATGCTTTTTATGCGAGAAAAGAGCAAATAATTGATTATTATAGGGCAAGAAAAAATGCTCAATCAGGCGATGATAAATTTGAGAATATTTACCAGCCAATTAATCCGGAATTACTTTATGAAATTCATAGTTCGCGTCGGGAAATTTTTGCTGATAATAAAATTATCGCCCTTAGCCCCTTTCTTATCAGTTCTGACAATATAAAAGTTAAAAATATTGGTGGCTCTATCGCTCCTTCTTTTCAAAAAATGCGGGAAGGAGGTAGGGCTAATATATTTCATTCAGTTGCTAAATTAGCCCAATCAGAAGCAAAACGGGGAAAAAAACTCATAATTTGCTGCTGGAGTAAGGGATCGCGGGAGAGAATGGCGCAAATTTTAAGTGATTATGGATTGAAAACATATTTGGCGTCCAATTGGCATATGGCTAGAAAGGTAAATTTAGGCGTTGTTGCGCTTCTACTTTTGCCGCTTGAAAGCGGCTATCGCCATAAGAATATTTTGGTTTTAAGCGAGCAGGATATTCTTGGAGAGCGTTTTATCCGCCCTAGCAAAAGAAACAAAGCAAATAATGCACTAACAGAAATCAGCGCTTTGGCAAAAAATGACATTGTTGTGCATATAGATCACGGAATTGGCCGTTTTATCGGCCTTAAAGCGATAGAGGTAGGGGGCGCGCCTCATGATTGTGTGGAGATTGAATATGCACGTAACGATAGGCTTTATTTGCCGGTAGAAAATATTGACTTATTAAGCCGATATGGCTCAGAACAAGCAAATATTGAGCTTGATAGGCTAGGGGGTGCTGCCTGGCAAGCCAAAAAGGCCAAGTTAAAAAAACGTATTCGCGATATGGCTGAGCAATTAATTAGAATTGCCGCAGAGCGAGAAATGAGCAAGGCTCAGCCAATTGAATATAATGAGGCTATATATGAAGAATTTATTTCTCGTTTTGCCTTTGATGAAACAGAAGACCAATTGCAGGCTATAGAGGATGTAATTAGCGATTTGACTTCCGGTAAAATTATGGATCGCTTAATTTGTGGCGATGTTGGCTTTGGCAAAACGGAAATTGCTTTAAGGGCTGCCTTTTTGGTGGCTCTTAGTGGGCAGCAAGTGGCCATTATTGTGCCAACCACTCTTTTAGCGCGACAACATTATAAAACATTCAAAGAGAGATTTGCTGGCCTGCCAGTTAAAATAGAGCAGGCTTCAAGATTAGTGGGGGCAAAGAAATTAAAACAAGTTAGGGAAGGAATAGCTAATGGCACAATAGATATTGTTATTGGCACCCATGCATTATTATCCAAATCAGTCAAATTTTTTTCACTTGGTCTGATGGTTGTTGATGAAGAGCAGCATTTTGGTGTGGCGCATAAGGAACGTTTGAAGGAATTACGCTCTAATGTGCATGTGTTAACTCTTAGCGCTACTCCGATTCCGCGCACTTTGCAATTAGCGCTTAGTGGAGTTCGCTCTCTTTCTTTATTAGCAAGCCCGCCCCTTGATAGGCTAGCGGTTAGAACCTTTATTATGCCCTTTGATGAAATTAGTATTAGAGAGGCGCTATTAAGGGAAAAATATCGCTCTGGACAAAGTTTTTATGTGGTGCCGCGAATAAGCGATCAACAACAAATTGCTAAATTTTTACGCGAGCAGGTTCCTGAGGTTTCTTTCATAATTGCCAATGGGCAAATGCCTCCCAATCAATTAGACGATATTATGAATGGCTTTTACGATGGTAAATATGATGTTTTACTCACAACTAGCATTGTCGAATCAGGTCTTGATATTCCTAATGCCAATAGTCTTATTGTGCATAGGGCTGATAAATTTGGTCTAGCACAACTTTATCAAATTAGAGGTAGAATAGGTCGTTCTAAAATAAGAGCCTATGCTATATTTACCTATCCGGGTGATAGGAAACTTACAGAAAAGGCACAAAAAAGATTAGAAATATTACAATCATTGGAGCATCTTGGAGCGGGTTTTGAGCTTGCCAGCCATGATTTAGATATTAGGGGGGCAGGTAATTTACTTGGTGATGAACAATCAGGTCATATTAAAGAGGTCGGCTTTGAGCTTTATCAATCAATGTTAGAAGAAGCGGTTATGGCGATGAAAAAGGGGAAAGTGGAAGTGGACGAAGGAAAAGATAATTCTCATTGGTCGCCACAAATTTCTCTTGGTTTACCGGTAATGATACCAGATGATTATGTTGCGGATTTGCCTGTAAGGATGCAGCTTTATCGGCGTTTAGGCGAATTGGAGGGGAGCGAGCAAATTGACGAATTTGGCGCTGAACTTATTGATAGGTTTGGCCCGCTTCCAGATGAGGTAAAATCATTGTTAAAAATTGTATTGATTAAATCAATATGTCGCAAAGCCAATATTGAAAAAATTGAAGCCGGCCCAAAGGGAGCAATTATTAGTTTGAGAAATAATGAATTTCCCAATCCCGCCGGTTTAGTGGATTTAATTGCCGATTCAAGCCAAATGGTGCGTCTAAGGGCAGATCAAAAAATAGTTTTCACCCGAGAATGGCCAAAAGCAGAAGATAGATTAGTTGGAGTTAGGGCAATTGTTGCAAAATTAGAAAAAATAGCTAGAAAAGAAAAAATATACTAAAAGTAAAATAATAATAATTTAGAAAGTTATTTTGGTCATTTTGTTGCCAAAATTTCATCATTGAACGGGTAGGGAATTTGGTAAAATCTACCAGATAATTTTAGGAAAAAAAATGAAATTAAAAAAATTTTTATTGCGTAGCGTTTTAGCTTTTTCTTTGGCTGTTTATTTTGGCACTTTTTTTTCGCCATCAGCTTTTGCGCAAGAAAATAAAATTAATGGAGCAGAAAGTGCCGCTGAAAAGGGAGAGCTATCTTCAGTCGCAAGGCCAGAAGATAATTGGCTTAAAATTTGTGAGCCGTTGGAAAATGGCGAAAAAGCATGTATTATGCGCCAAATAGTGCTCAATAATGGGCAATTTTACGGTTCATTCATGTTGCGCGATGATCCAGGTCAGGAAAGCAGATTATTAGCAGTTGCTGCAGTTCCTCTTGGCGTCTTGTTGCCGTTTAATATGGTTTGGCAAATTGATGGGGGTAAACCGATTAGGGTGCCCTATGTTATTTGCGATAAAATTTCTTGTTCTTCGCAATTAGTAATTAATGAGAATTATGTAAATAGTCTAAAGAAAGGCGCCAAATTGACTTTGTCGGCTAAAACCAGACAAAATAAAGATCTGGTTGTGAATATAAATCTTGCTGGCTTTACTGCTGTTTATGATTCTGATGAAGCGCTTACATTTGAGCAATTTAGAAAACAATCTACCGGCGCCAGCGCGCTTGAGCAGCAATTACAAGATAAGGCCGAACAGATTCGCCAGCAGCAAAATAAAGAGGATAATTCCTCTTCGCAATAAACCATCTGGACATGTAGGTTTTGGTGGTGAGTTGTTAGCGTTTGCCAATTCCTAGCGAAAAGATTTTTTTGCGCAGAATTGGCAGTTCTTTCAGCATCCATATGCCGCCAGCTCTTATTGCTTGTATGGGCAGAAAGTCCGCTAATAGTGATTTGAACAAACTATCAACCACAAAAATTGTGCCTATAAGGTCTTTTTGCCGGATAGTCGCATATTTTTGCGAAATTATTTTCGCCCATTCTCTGTGATTTTTGTTAGTTTTCTCTAAAATATCTAATAAAGAGATAATATCTCTGAGCGATAAATTTAGCCCCTGTGCGCCAACGGGAGGAAAGCCATGCGCTGCTTCTCCCAGTAAAATTATGCCATTTTTTCCTAAAATTTTAGCCCTAAAACTGGATAATGGAAAAATAAAAATATCGCTAATTAGTTCAATATTGCCGAAGAGATTTTGCGAATATTTAATAAATTCCTTTTCCAATATGAGTTTATTTTTTGTCTTTAATTGCTGCAATTTTTCATTATCATCAATCCAAACCAAATTAGCAATATTTCCTCCAGCGGGAACTAGGGTAAAAGGGCCTTGCTTATGATGAAATTCTACCGAAGTTTCATTTAGTGGCTTTGATAATTTCAGATCACACACTAGGGCTGATTGTTTATAATTTTGTTTTTTAATCTCTATATTTGCAGCTTTTCTTATTGCTGAATTTTTACCATCTGCGCCGATAATTAGTAAGGTTTTAATTTTTGTTTTATCACTGGTTTGAATAGTATAATATTTTCCATCATAGTTTAATTTCTCAAAATAAGAACTTATTCTAACATAGTTTTTTAATTTTTTACCCTTACGCATAAAAGATGCTAATAGGGAGCTATTTGCAAAATTATAGCCAAAATTTTTATATCCTGCTTCTTGTGCATCAAAAAGAGCTTCGGGTGAGCGTATTAATCTATCTGTTGCATCAATCAAGCGTATTTTTGTTAGGGGAGTGCCTATTTTTTCTACATTGCTAATTAGGCCTGTTGAGAGAAGAAAATCAATGCTTGGCCCCATTAAGGCTGAGGTGCGTTTATCTTTAGGTGCGTTTGGAGCAAGATGAATAATCCTGAACCCTGCATTTGCCAGGCTTAGCGCAGCAGCTGTGCCGGCTAAACCGCCGCCAACCACGACTATTTCACTCTCTTTTAGCCTCTTATATTTTTGTTTTTCCTTGTCCATTCACTATATATCCCTTTGTTCCAAGCCATTTTAGAACAAATGAACCCAATAGTGAACCGGCAAACATAGTAAATAAGAAGATTAAAAGATTTTCGGGCATAATTGCGATTAGGGCAATTGCTGGTCCCGGGCAAATGCCGCTCATTCCCCAACCTATTCCAAATAGTGCTGAACCAATTATTAGGGCACTATCTATTTTCTTAAACTCAGGAAAGTGAAATTTGCCGTTAAAAAGGGGGGCTTTTCTTTTATCGGCAATTTTAACCCCAATAAACATAGTGCCAATAGCCGCAATAATGACAAAGGCTAAGGAAGGATCCCAATTTCCTTCGCTAATTGCCAAAAAATCAAGAAAGCGTAAAACTTTGAGCGGATCTAACATTTGCGAAATATATAATCCGCCGCCAAATAGGGCACCGCTAATTGCAGCGGTTAAAAGATAAGAGGGTCTGGTAATATCATTCATTAGACAATTCCGCTAATTGCAACTGTTATGATGGCAAAGAAAAAGAAAATCGCCACTCCAACGAGTGAACGTAGAGAAAATCTTGCAAGCCCGCAAACACCGTGCCCTGATGTGCAACCATTGCCGATTTTTGTTCCTAAACCAATTAATAAGCCGGCTATGCCAATCCAATAGGGATTGCCAATTAGTTTAATTTCTGTAAGTTTTTGTCCGCCCAACGGACTTAAATCGGGAAGAAAATTAAATCCTAAAAGGGTAGCAAAAATCATTGAAAACAGAAATATTAACCGCCAGATTATTGTTTTTGCCGGTGGTAATAATTGACCAAAAATTCCGGAAATACCGGCAATTCGGCCATTTCCTATCCATAAAATTGCCGAAGCAAGGCCAATCATAGCTCCACCTAGAAGTGCCGAAAGGGGGGTAAAATTTTCCATTATTAACCCTCATTAATCCATAACATATTGTTTTATTTTATAAATTTACCCGACAAATACTATTGCTTTTGGCGTTAAATTTAGCCAAATTTTATAAAATAGGAGGATAATTATTTCGTTTTTTTGGAAAAAATTAGAATTTTCTTTCATTTTCGCTTTTAAGCAGTAGGAATTAATCTTGGAAAGGGGGATGGGGAAGAAGGATTTTACTACAATATCCCATTTGGCTTCTCTCTTAATTATAAGCCTCAATTATGAGAATGAATGAGATTTATATAAGGAACCTATTGGTAAAAGGGGTAGAGGGGTAGGGGATAGAGGGATAGAAAAAAGAGGAAAATAAATAAAATATACTTGTTTTTATTAAAATGAAGGTCTAAATGGGCATATATGGGTGGGTGGCAGAGTGGTTGAATGCTCTGGTCTTGAAAACCAGCGAGCGCGCAAGCGTTCCGGGGGTTCGAATCCCTCCCCACCCGCCATTAAAAACCGGGTATATTCCTAAGAGATGGTAAGGAGATTATTGTTAAACGGGTTGTTTATTGGTTTTAACCGACAGCTTGTTTCATCGAACTGTCCTAAAATTGTAAAAATCATATTTCATGAACCGGACAAGCCATATTTTATCATCTGGTTGAGTAATTCCTGCATTTTGCCTTTCCTAATATACTGGTTGCGTTGATTTCTGTTATTCATGCAGACGGCCTTATAACGCCGGTGCCTGCGCCTTTTGACAAGCCCATTACGGTCTAAAACCGCATGCACCGTGCTTGTGGCAGGTCGTAGAATATCAGGGAACATAAATAAGTTGCAACTTCCCACGGATCTTTGACACACCCCAGTTCGTATATTCCTTCTTGATACCCAGATCGCCCGCTCAACCTGTTACGGCAACCGGTTGGCATGGCGTAAGGGCGGCGTGAACGCTCGTTCAGGCCCTCCAAACCATATTCTTTGTAACGGTTATAAAT
>WFXU01000039.1 GCA_015490455.1 Hyphomicrobiales bacterium | reverse complement strand
GCCCTACCGCATAAGATTCAATTTCACCAATCTCGCTTTCTGAATAACCAAGAGTTCTAAGCGCTTCGGGCACCGCCCTGTTAATTATCTTAAAATAGCCACCACCGGCTAATTTTTTGAATTTAACTAGCGCAAAATCAGGCTCTATTCCAGTTGTGTCGCAGTCCATCAATAGGCCAATAGTGCCGGTAGGCGCAATGACAGATATTTGCGCATTACGATAGCCATATTTTTTGCCAAGCTCTAACGCATTATCCCAAGCAATTTTTGCTCTTTCAATTAGTTTCTTATCAGGACAAGCCTCATGATCTAACGGCATGGGTGTAATATGTAATTTCTCATAACCTTCCTTATTGCCATAGGCAGCATTTCTATGGTTACGTATAACTCTGAGCATATCATTTTTATTGCGCTTAAAATCGGCAAAAGCGCCAAGTTCTTTTGCCATTTCAGCTGAAGTAGCATAAGATGTGCCGGTAAGAATGGCGCTTAGTGCCCCACAAATTGCCCGCCCCTCATCGCTGTCATAGGGAATGCCAGAGGTCATAAGTAAACCACCAATATTGGCAAAACCTAAGCCTAAAGTGCGATATTCATAAGAGCGTTTAGCAATTTGCTTTGATGGGAATTGCGCCATCATCACAGATATTTCCAAAACAATAGTCCAAAGCCTTACTGTATGTTCATATGCATCAACATCAAATTGTCCATTTTTTTTGCGATAGGGGAGTAAATTAATGGAAGCCAGATTACAGGCAGTATCGTCCAAAAACATATATTCTGAACAGGGATTAGAGGCAGTAATTTCCCCCGCTTTTGGACAAGTATGCCAATCATTTATAGTTGTATGATATTGAATGCCCGGATCGGCGCAAGCCCAAGCGGCATAGCCAATATTTTCCCATAAATTGCGCGCCTTAACAGTTTTTATAATTTTCCCATTCACGCGCGCAGTTAAATTCCATTCGCCATCCTCTTCAACTGCTTTAAGAAATTCATCACTTACCCTGATGGAATTATTGGAATTTTGCCCTGAAACAGTAAGATAAGCCTCACTATCCCAATCGCTGTCATAAACTGGAAAATCTAAATCTTTATAGCCCTGCTGAGCAAATTGTATTACCCGTTGAATGTAATTTTCTGGTACCAGAGCCTTTTTGGCTAAAATCACCTCACGTTTAAGGGCAGGATTTTTCTTGACATCAAAACAATCATTACCTGAGCCCTCGCAATTTATGCAAGCTTTCATTATTGCCTTTAGATGTTTTGCGACAATCTTGGAGCCGGTAACAAGGGCGGCTACTTTTTGTTCCTCTTTTACCTTCCAACCGATAAATTCCTCTATATCTGGATGATCTATATCAACCACAACCATTTTTGCTGCGCGGCGTGTTGTGCCACCGGATTTTATGGCGCCAGCAGCCCTGTCACCTATTTTAAGAAAAGACATTAAGCCAGAAGATTTGCCACCTCCTGAAAGTTCTTCGCCTGAACCACGCAAAGAAGAAAAATTGGTTCCCGTGCCAGAGCCATATTTGAATAAGCGCGCCTCACGCACCCAAAGATCCATAATGCCGTTTTCTCCAACCAAATCATCATCTATTGACTGGATAAAACAGGCATGGGGCTGGGGATGTTCATAGGCTGACTTGGATTTGACCAGTTTTTTGGTAAATGGATCCACATAATAATGTCCCTGACTTGGCCCATCTATACCATAAGCCCAATATAGGCCAGTATTAAACCATTGGGGCGAGTTGGGGGCAACTCTTTGCGTTGCAAGCATAAAGCGAATTTCATCATAAAAAGCGCGCGCATCTTCTTCACTGTCAAAATAGCCGCCTTTCCAGCCCCAATATGTCCATGTGCCTGCGAGCCTATCAAAAAGCTGGGTTGCGCTTGTTTCAGAGCCAAAGCGCTCATTTTCTGGTAATTTAGCAAGGGCATCCTCATCGGGAACAGAGCGCCATAGCCAAGAGGGGACATTATTTTCTTCAATCTTTTTCAGATATTTAGCAACGCCTGCCTTTCTAAAATATTTTTGCGCAATAATATCGGCAGCAACTTGTGAAAAATTGCTAGGAACTAAGATTTCATCTAACTTAAATACAAGCGATCCATCTGGATTGCGAATTTCACTGCTAGTTTTGCGAAAATCAATTCCGAAATATGCAGACCTGCCTGCCTTAGTAAAGTGACGCTTAATGCGCATTATTAATAACCCCCAAATTATCGGGTGATAAACACCCATAGACCAACATTATGGCTCTTTTTTAACAAAATCCTTCCACATATTTGCAATTTAGAACAAATTGAACGAAATAATTGCAAAATTGAAAAGGCGAATTCTTTAGTGAACCAGCTTTCTAAAGCGTGCTGTCCCTGAGACAAATTATATCGCCATTATAGTGTGCCAGCTTTGAAATTATGCTATATTCACTCCTATTTTTGCTTCTTTAGTTCTCCTCTCCTCTTTTCTTCTTCCCATCTTCTTCCTAAACTATTATTTCTACATTCCCACCATATTTTTTCTCTATTCACTACCTATCTTATCTCCATCCCACTCCTATTTCCCCCATTCCCTTTTTCCTCTGCTCCTCTCTCTTTCCTCTCCCCCCTTTTTCCTCTGCCCCTTTGTAAATATTTTCCTAAAACTGGACTCGGTCTTACTACCTAAGAAAAATACTTAATATTCTTGTTCCCAAAACAAGCTAAACCTAACAATTTGCTAGCAAATATATAGGCAAATATACTAACTATCTTCACTCTAAATAAATTTGACGCAAGAGTTAGAAAAGCTTTCCTGAAACAGAAATTTTGTATCCTGATTTTTATATTTTGGTCAATATAAATTTTTAGATTTTTCTTTAGCAAAATAACTACCCCTAGTATGAATCCCTGTTAATATAACTAAATATAGTGTATAAATTATGAAAATTGGGGAAAATTTATTTATAGAAAAATAAAATAAAAATATTTTTTCGCCTACAAGAGAGTGGTGAAGGAGTGGGTTATTTTACTAATTTAACTGCTAAATTTATGTCTAACTATGCGGAATTATTATAATCTCTTTACTTTGTGCACAAAAATAAAGTTCAAACTTTTTTGTGAAAAAAAGTGCGAATCCTAATAGTAGCCGTGCTATCTATCTTTTTTCTAAAGTCAAGTGCATAATTTTGCGGATAATGTTGAGTTGAGTATATAGGTAAAAGAGTGACGCAAAATGCCAAATAGAGTAAGGGAAAAAAATAGGACAAAAAAAAATAAAACGAAGGAAAATAATAATAATTTACAAGATGTAACAGATGAAACCGATATTTCGGTTCTTATAATCGAATCTAATAATGAAATGCAGCGCCTGTTACGCGCAATGTTAAATAGCTGTTCTATAAGGGAAGTTCGTGTTCATTCTAATTCTGAGCGTGCCGCAACTACCATTTTGGCAGAACCGCCTGATCTGGTTTTATTAGATTGGGATGTAAAGCCGTTTGATGGTCCCTCATTTTTGAAAATGATTCGCAATAAAAATATGTATCCCGTTTGCCTAGTGCCAATAATTGTTATGCTTTCTGAGGCAAGAAAAAGTTGGGTTGAAAAGGCACTTAAACTAGGTGCGCACGCAATTATTGCCAAACCAATATCACCATCAACCATAATGGAGCGAATCAGATGGATTAGGGCTGGGCATCGTGAGTTGCGCCTTGAGGGCAATAATTATGTTATTGAGGGGACAAAGGAAAGGCTTGCAATAGAGGAAGAGCGAAAAAAACAAATGGCCAGCGCAAGAGAATATCAGGCTAGCCAATTTGCAGAAATGATGGCAATTCAAAATGATATAGATAAAATATTGCAAAATAATTTTTAGAAAAATCAGCCAGGCTGCTTGGCAAATTAAATTACACTAAATTATTGTTTGAAGTTGTATTTAGGCCTTACTATATGCTAGAGGCTTTATAGGCATTTGTTTGATTTTAGGGGTAATTTAGATGAAACAATTTCTGGCAGAGTTATTTATCTGGTGGCATAAGCAAACTTTGAGCATAGGTTTACGCACTTGGCTAAAGGGTAGGCATGTGGGAACTGATGAATTTGGCAACAAATATTATACTGACAAAAAAAATAAGAAAAGATGGGTGGTTTATGATGGTATAGTTGAAGCTTCTGCTATCCCGCCTGGCTGGCATGGCTGGATGCATTATAGAACTGATATTTTGCCCAACGAAGAAAATTATCAGCCCCATAAATGGGAAAAACCCCATATTGCTAATCCTACTGGCACCAGAAATGCTTACCATCCGAAGGGCAGCCTATTAAGAGATGGGAAAAGAGCCAAAATTAGCGCGGATTATGAGGCTTGGAAGCCAGAATAATTAATAGTGATTTTATTTGATGAGTAAATTTACTGTAATTTTATTTTCTTGTTTGCTCTGGGTTTTATTACCTGTTGCTGCATTTGCGGAAACTATTAGCAATCCGATTGCTGCCTTTGCAGGTCTTGATAAAATAACCGGCAGATTAACAAAATTTGATGTTTATGTTGACGAAACCGTCCAATATGGGGCGCTACAATTAACTTTGCGCGCCTGTTATACGCGCCCCGCCTCAGAAAAACAGCTAACGACAGCCTTTATTGAGGTTGATCAAATAGATCTACGTGGCGAAATTTCTAGAATATTTACCGGCTGGATGTTCGCGGACAGCCCGGCGCTAAATGCGATAGATCATGCTGTATATGATATTTGGCTAGTGGATTGTAAGCAAACAAGCGATGTTCCTCCGCCAGAAAGGCGATAATGTTTGGGTAGGATATAATATAAATTAGCTCATATTGTCTGTTTAACCAGTCGTCCGTGAAGAATTTTTAATATATTGATATTCCTTGAAATTTTACTCCTTTTGAGCATTTGATATTGCAAGATTTTGTCTTTTTTGTCTTTAATGTGTAGTTTTCTTGCAATTTTGATGGATATTTTTGCGTTTTTCAACTTCCGACTTCTGCCTTCTGCCTTCTGATTTCTGAACGATAAATTCTTCATAAGAAGCTAATTACATAAATTACCCATAATCACATTTAATTTGCAAACCATCATAGGCCGGCTCAATATGATTTGGCAATTCGTTCTTTAATTTTTCATAATCTAAATCAATATGTAAATTGGTCAGATATGCTTTTGGCACCTTTAGCTCTTCAATAAGAGCTACCGCCTGTTCAACATTAAAATGGCACAAATGTAAATCATAACGCAACGCATCTAGCACCCAAATCTTAACTCCCCTTAAAGCAGCATAAGAAGATTTTGGCATTTGCGAAATATCACAACTATAGGCAAAATTGCCAATTCTATAGCCTAAAGTTGTAATTTGCCCGTGAATTTGCAAAAAACTCTCAATTTCAATAGCTCCCCCTGCCCCATTTATAGTAATTTTTTCACCCGCATTAATCAGAACAGCGTTCAATATTGGCTTATAATTGCTCCCCTTTGGAGTATTAAAGCAATAAGGAAAACTGCTCATAAGCCGCTCTGCACAGGATGGCGCCATATAGACATTAATTTTTTCTTTTTTAGTAAGCGCCAGCACCCTTAAATCATCAATTCCGTGCGTATGATCGGCATGTTCATGTGTATAAAATACTGCATCAATATGTTTTATATCAGCATCTAATAATTGCTCACGAATATCGCAGCCCGTATCTATAAGAATATTAGTGCTTTTGTCACTATCATGGCGGCCAGCTTTAATAAGAATTGAACAGCGCCGGCGGCGATTTTTGGGATTATTCTTATCACACGCTCCCCAAATATTGCCAATTCTAGGAACGCCCCCTGAAGAGCCGCAGCCAAGAATTGTTACAGTAAAAAATTGTGCTTTTTTATCCATCTATAATTTTACTTTGGCAAATAAATTTCTGAAATTTTTGCTAGTAATAGCAGCAATTTCCTCAGGAGCAATATTCTTAATTTTTGCTAATGTAAAAGCGCAATATTTTACAAAGGCAGGTTCATTTACCTTGCCACGAAATGGGGTTGGCGCCAAAAATGGTGCATCAGTCTCTACTAATAATTTTTCATTAGGAACAAGGGCAGCAATGTCACGAATATTCTGTGCATTCTTAAAGGTGATTATGCCGGAAAATGAAATATAACCGCCTAAATCCAGACCCAATTTTGCTAATTTCTCACCAGAGGAAAAACAATGTAAAATGAACGAAAATTCTCCCCTCTTAATTTCTTTAGCTAAAATTTCGCACATATCATCGTCAGCAGAGCGAGCATGAATTATAAGTGGTAATTTTGTAATCCTTGCCGCTTCTATATGGCGTAAGAAACCCTCTATTTGCGCTTTTTTAGGCGAATTTTGATAATGATAGTCAAGCCCCACCTCCCCAATAGCGACAACTTTAGGATGTTTTGTTAATTTTACAATATGTTCAACATCAAAAATCAGTTCCTCAGCGGCATTATGCGGATGGGTGCCAACAGAACACCAGACATTATCATAATGTTCAGCAATGGATTTTATTTTGTCAAATTGCTTAATTCTGGTTGAAATAGTGAGACAAGCAGCAACGGAAGCATCCTGCATGCGCTTTATGACATTATCCAAATCATTATATAGTTCGGCAAAATCAAGATGACAGTGAGAATCAATCAGCATTTTGTTTTTTCTCTATAAAACGGGGAAAAATTGCGGTCGGTTGAGGCAATATGCTTCCCTCTTTTAAGGAATTTTCTTTATTTAGATGAGAAAAATCCCTTTTTTCCTTACTAACAGCCAACAAATCCAGTAATTTTGCAGCCGCCTCAGGCATTATTGGTTGAATTAAAATTGCTACATATCTAAGCGCCTCCGCACTAACATAAAGCACGCTTTGCATTCTTACTATGTCGGTTTTTCTTAATGACCAGGGCTGTTGAGAAGCAAAATAGCGATTTATATTTGCTATAAATTTCCAAATTAGAGCAAGCATTTTATGTATTTCCTGCTTTTCCATAAATTTGATAGATTCTTCAAGTAAACTATCAGCCTCTTGAAGTAATTCTTTGTCTTTCTTAAGCAGTTCTCCTCTTTGTGGTATTTTAGCATCACAATATTTGGCAATCATTGAAAGCGACCTTTGCGCCAAATTACCCAAATCATTAGCTAAATCAGCATTAATGCGATTAACAATAGAATTATGAGAATAAGAGCCATCTTGTCCCAAAGAAACTTCACTCATAAAGAAATATCTGATAGCATCAAGGCCATATTGTTTGACTAAAAATTCCGGACTAATTACATTCCCTACGGATTTAGACATTTTTTCACCCCGATTAAACAAAAAGCCATGCGCAAAAATGCGCTTTGGCAATTTAATTCCCGCCGACATTAAAAATGCCGGCCAGTAAATAGAGTGAAAACGAATAATATCTTTACCAATCATATGAATATCGGCCGGCCAATATTTGCTTCTCTCAGCTCCTTTATCCGGATAGCCGGTTGCCGTAATATAGTTGGTTAAAGCGTCAACCCAGACATACATTACGTGTTTATCATCATTTGGAACTTTAATACCCCAATCAAAATTGGTTCTGGAAATGGAAATATCGCGTAGGCCCGATTTAATAAAGCTGACTACCTCATTACGCCTTTCAATGGGTAAAATAAACTCAGGATTTTTATCAATATGCTCTAATAATCTATCGCCATATTTAGAAAGCCTAAAAAAATAGCTTTCCTCCTCTACCCATTCAACCGGAGAGCCAAGCGGCTCTCTTCTAATTCCATCTTCGCCAATTTTTGTTTCACTTTCATCAAAATATGCCTCTTGACGCACAGAATACCAGCCAGCATATTTATCCAGATAAATATCACCATTAGCCTGCATAGCTAACCATAGTGCCTGGCATGCTTTATGATGGCGAGGTTCGGTTGTGCGAATAAAATCATTATTAGAAATATTAAGCAATTTCATCATCTGCCGAAATTGCAAGGAATTTTCTGTGGCTAATTTTAGAGGCGTAACCCCCTCTTTGGCAGCAGTTTGCTGCATTTTTAGACCATGTTCATCCGTTCCCGTTAAGAAGAATACATCACTTCCTTTAAGTCGTTCAAAACGCGCAATTACATCGCTTACCATTGCCGTATAAGCATGGCCAATATGGGGCGCACCATTGGGATAAAAAATAGGGGTAGAAATATAAAATTTTCGCTTACTCATATTATCCAATTGAAAAATTAGTTTTGCTTGTCAAATATTCTCTTATCGCGTCAATTATTAAGATAAAGCTCTGTTCCTTATTAAGATTATATATTTTTGCTTTCTCAAACTCGCTTTGCGCCTTTTCCCATAATTTTGAAATAGAAGCAATTTGCTTTTTATCCATTGGCGAATTTTTAATAATATATTTTGCTTCATTTGCAATCCAGTCTAAAATTATATCTTTAGCAAAATTTTCTTCTGCTTTTCCAGCTGCAATAATATTAGCTATAATTTGTAAATGAATGGGATTTTCCTGTAATTTTTTGCTGTTTAACCAATTTTGTAGATCATTAAGATGATTAATATTCACAATTTGTAAAGCCGCAAAGGCTCGTCTTGCGCTTCCCTTTGCCAATTCAATTGCATTATCAATTAATGGGGATTGAGCAGCAATATTAGAATTTTCAACAATGGTTCTTATTTCTTCATTTTTTAAGCGCCTAAGTGCAACGGAATAAGCTCTTGATCTGATGGTGGGTAATAGAGCACCAAATTGATGGGAAATAAGGATAAAAAAACTATTTTTAGGGGGCTCCTCTAATATTTTTAGTAAAGCATTGGCCGAATTTTTATTACAATCATCAATGGAATCAATAATACATATTTTACTTGCTTTAACCCCTGCTGTTTGGCGAATTTTACGTTGTAATTCCCTAATATCCTCGACCCGAATTACGGTGTAAAAACCCTTTGTATTTTCATTTTTTTTCCTTCTAAGAGTGAAAATATTGGGGTGCGATCCGTTTGCAATTTGCTCAAATATGCGCTCTTCACTTTCGGACCCGGTTTTGAGTAAAATTTTACGCGCTAAACAAAATGCAAAACTGGCCTTTCCAATTCCCCTCTCCCCATGTAATAAAATAGTATGAGCTAATTTGGCGTTGGAAATCTGTCTATTTAATCTTAAAAATTGTTCCTGATGGCCAATCAAATTTTTTGTTTGCTCTGGCGCTAAAACTCCCTCAAGCTGATCTGCCTCAATAGATAATTCTATATTACTCACTTTTAACTCCTATAAGGTAGAAATGCCAAGAGTTTCGTGCGGGAATTTTTGCCTTATCCCGTCCCAAATAGCTTTTGCCAATTTTTCCTGTTCCATATCGGCGGAAAAAACACTGATTCTATGTGGGTTATTTTTAGCAATTTTTAGAAAATTTTTGCGTAAATTTTGATGCCAGAGAAGATTTTCTTTTTCAAACCTATCTGATTTTTCCTTTAGGCCAAATTCTTTTTCACGTTTTGCCACCCGTTCAAACGCTATTTTGGGGTCCATATCTAAGAGAATAGTCAAATCTGGCTGATGATTATTAAGGGCTAACTTTTCAAGCGCGCCAATAAATAATTCGTCAACCCCTCCGGTTAGCCCCTGATATGCTCTGGTTGAATCATGAAAACGATCGCAAATTACCCAACAGCCATATTTAAGATTAGGCGCAATTAATTCATTTACATGGTTTAAGCGTGCAGCAGCAAATAAAATAGCCTCCGCTTCTGCTCCCCATTGTTCGGATTTTCCGGTTAGAATAAATTTTCTAATAGCTTCAGCCTTTGGCGTTCCGCCCGGCTCACGCGTTCTAATTGTTGAAACTCCTACCTGCTGCAATCTTTTTATCAATAATTTAACTTGGGTAGACTTGCCAACACCCTCCCCTCCCTCAAAGGTGATAAAACGTCCTTTTTTAGTGTCAGCCGCGCTATTTTGTTCTTTTGTTCCTTTTAACATAAGATATGTTTTACTTGAAAATCCATAAAAGTGCCAGTAGCTTTATGGTAAGATTATAGCCAACCCAAAGCTAATTCCTTTAGCGCATCGCTTGCTCTTCTAACCAGACCCCCTTTGCCAATATATTCTCTCGCATATAGATCGGTTGATTGAATAAGTTGTTTATTACATTTAACTTCTAATCTGGCTAATTTTTGTCCCCTTTCAACGGGTGGTAAAATTGGCGCGGAATAAATAATACTTGCCTTTAAGCATTTTTTAGACCCTTTTGGCAAATAAAGGTTTATTTCCCCTTCGCCAACCAGGCCAACTTTTGCCTTTTCTCCTCCATAAACCGGCACATAACCCACAATTTCTCCACTATTATATGCTTTGATATTTTCAAAACTTCTAGTGCCCCAATTGATTAATTTTCTCGCTTCTTCTGTTCTTTGTTGCTTAGATTGTAAACCATGTAAAACGGCGATAATACGCCGCCCGCCGGCAGTTGAAGATATTACCTCCCCATAGCCTGATTCTTCAGTATGGCCGGTCTTAAGCCCGTCAACACCCAAGCCCAGAGATAAAAGCCTATTACGATTTTTTTGTTTTATATTATTCCATTCAAACTCTGGTTCAGAAAAAATAGAATAATATTGGGGAAATTCCCTTATAATATAGCGTGCTAAATTGGCCAAATCTCGCGCTGTTACATACATATTGTCATCTGGCAAACCGGTAGAATTGGTAAAATTAGAGTTTTCTAGACCTATTTCTTTGGCTAATTCATTCATCATCAGGGCAAATGTTTCTTCAGTGCCTGCAATTCCTTCAGCTAAGGCAATTGAAGCATCATTTCCCGATTGAATAATTACTGATTTAAGCAGATCCTCAACTCTAATTTTAGAATTTAATTCAGCAAACATGGTTGAGCCACCAGAAGCAGCCCCCCCTTCGCGCCAAGCATATTCGGAGATGAAAAATTCATCATCCATAGAAAGCCGTCCCTCTTTTAACAACTTAAATGTGACAGCTATTGTCATTAATTTTGCCATGCTTGCCGGCTGCATTTTACTATCAGCCTGTTTCTGAAACAGAACAGTTCCGGATTGATAATCCATCAAAATGGCAAAGGGTGCCTTAGTTTCAAATTGAAGTTGCGCATAAAGCGGAGATAGGGGAAAAGAAAAAAACGCTGTCAATAATAATAAAAAGCGAAAGAAAAATCTCATTATTCCCACATCCCAGCAAAACTAAAGATAATTATGCGCCTCAATTTCTTAGCCCGGAAAATATTGCTTTTAGCCCAGACTTATTTTTAACCCAAGTTTATATGCCAAATCAATAACATCTTTACGGCTAACACCAGCTTTTAATTGAGTTAAGGTCAGTTTAATGGCTGTGTTTCCCCTAAGAGTGACAATTTGTTCATCTACCGCGCCCAGAAGCGCAAATTGGGTTGCAACTTTTTCTGCATTATCTTTATTAAGGAAAACTCCAAGCTCCATGTGGATTTTTAAGGCATCCTGATCAGTAATATTACGCCAGGCGGCTAGATTATCCGACCTTGCAGCCATAGAATTGACGGCAGCAAAGGCATTATTTATCAAATTATTTTTTTCTTCCCCGCTAAGATTGCTGGCTGAATAAAATAAAGGACCAACACCAGAGGAAGAATTTACACTAAAAGGGAAATTATTGGGAAAATATGAACTCACATTACGTTTAGTCCTATTGGCAGGAATTGGGGCATTTTTGTTCCCCGACAATGAAGCCAAACTGAAAATTCCCCTACCCCTTCTTTGTTCTAATTTGCTTGGACGATTCAAAGATGCCAATAAAATTTTTGTATCATCCCCCTCAAGCGGCGCAGCTCCTACATATTTGACCCTGACCCTTGCAGTTCCCTTTGCAGCCATTCCCAATAATTGGGCAACACGTTTTGATAAATCTATAATTCTGCCATTAGCAAATGGCCCCCTATCATTAACGCGGACAATGATTGAGCGATTATTTTCTAAATTAGTTACACGCACATAGGATGGCAGGGGCAATGTTGGATGGGCGGCACTTATTCCATATTGGTCAAATATTTCCCCATTTGCTGTTCTGCGACCATGAAAATTAGGTCCATACCAGGAGGCAACACCGGTTCTGTCATAATTAGGATCTTCTTTTGGCCTATACCATTTACCTGCTATTTTATATGGTTTGCCAATTTGATACCTACCTCCACCTTTCCTTATTTTTGCAGATGTCGTTACTCTTTGTGAAGCCTTAACACCATATTCGGTGGGAGAAAATTTAGTCTTTGTGTTTATATTAGAATTATTAGAGAATAACCCCCCTACCCCGCAAGCGCTCAAAAAGGGAAGTAAAAAAATTAAAAGAATAAGATTCCTAAACAACTTAGTAAAAACTAATCTTGAAAATTCAAGTCTGCCCAACATAATACCCAACACCCATAATTTATATTTTGATATTAACAAATATTGGCAAAATTTTGTATATTGTTCTCCAGCATAGTTAAGCCTTACTTAAGAAGAAAAAATATAAGATAATGACACAATGGCTTGCGGGAAACATTGTGAACATATAAAGATGTCTTTATATGATAATCTGGCAGGCATAATTAAAATGCAACATTAAAAAATCTATGGAATATTCTGAAAAAATAAAAAGGCTTTATCAGACTATGAATGAGCGTATCATAATAATGGATGGCGCTATGGGAACTATGTTGCAAAAATATAATTTTAGCGAAGAAGATTTTCGCGGCAAGCAATTCAAAAATTTTGGAAATCCCCTTAAGGGTAATAATGATGTTCTAAATATTACTCAGCCTAAAGCTGTGCGTGATATTCATCTGACATATTTTTTAAGCGGGGCAGATATTGTTGAGACTAATAGTTTTGGTGCTACCTCTATTGCTCAGGCGGATTACGGCTTAGAAGACTATGTTTTTGAAATAAATGAAATGGGAGCAAAATTGGCAAAAGAGGCCGCAATTGAAGCGCAAAAAATAGATGGTAAAGAGCGTTTTGTTGCCGGCGCGATAGGACCAACCAATAGGACAGCCTCTATTTCTCCTGATGTTAATGATCCAGGTTTTCGAGCTATCACATTTACAGAGTTGAAAATTGCCTATGGTGAGCAGGTGCGGGCTTTATTAAAGGGGGGAGTAGATATTTTATTGATTGAAACAATTTTTGATACGCTCAATGCAAAAGCTGCCGCTTTTGCGATCGATGAAATTTGTGAAGAACTAAACATAAAAATGCCAATTATGATTTCTGGAACAATTAGTGATAAATCAGGTAGGATTTTATCAGGACAAACAGCGATTGCATTTTGGACCTCTCTTTCGCATGTAAAGCCATTTTCCTTTGGCCTAAATTGTGGATTAGGGGCTGAGGAAATGCGACCCTATGTGCAGGAATTGGCAAATAATATTGATGCGCCAATTTGCGTTTATCCAAATGCCGGTTTGCCTAATGAATTTGGCGAATATGATCAGCAGCCAGAAACGACCGCTAAATTATTGGGTGAATTTGCCAAAGATGGTTTAATAAATATTGTTGGTGGATGTTGTGGCACTACTCCTAAACATATTAAAAAAATAGCCAAAGCCGTAGCGGACAAAACTCCACGAAATTTCAATAATCATCTAATTCAAAAAAAGGTTAGTTAATTTGCAGCCCCTATTACGTCTTTCAGGATTAGAGCCATTTGTGCTTAGCGAGGAAATAAAATTTGCCAATATTGGCGAGCGCACTAATGTTACTGGCTCTGCAAAATTTCGTAAATTAATAAGTGAAGCCAATTATGAAGCTGCGCTGGAAGTAGCGCGCAAACAGGTTGAGGCAGGAGCGCAAATTATTGATATAAATATGGATGAGGGATTGCTTGATTCAAAGGCGGCAATGGTTAAATTTTTGAATTTAATTGCCGCAGAACCTGACATTGCCCGTGTTCCAATTATGATTGATAGTTCAAAATGGGAGGTAATTGAGGCTGGTTTACAATGTGTGCAAGGCAAGTCGGTGGTTAATTCAATTTCCTTAAAAGAGGGAGAGGAAATATTTATTCAGCAGGCTAAACTTATTCGCCGTTATGGTGCTGCAACTGTAGTTATGGCTTTTGATGAGAAAGGTCAGGCCGATAGTTTTGCAAGAAAAATAGAAATATGTAAAAGAGCATATGATATTTTGCTGCAAAAAGTGGACTTTCCTCCCGAAGATATAATTTTTGATCCCAATATTTTTGCTGTGGCAACGGGAATAGAGGAACATAATAATTATGCGGTTGATTTTATTGAGGCTACTAAGTGGATTAAGGAAAATCTTCCCTTTGCCCATGTAACGGGTGGTGTTTCAAATCTTTCTTTTTCTTTTCGCGGTAATAATATTGTGCGCGAAGCGATGCATTCAGTATTTCTTTATCACGCTATAAAGGCGGGAATGGATTTAGGAATTGTGAATGCGGAGCAATTGGCAATTTATGAGAATATAGAGCCAAATTTACGCCAATTATGCGAAGATGTAGTGCTTAATCGTCGCCCTGACAGCACAGAAAGATTGCTTGAAATGGCCGATAAATTTAAGGGCGAAGATAAAAGCAAGGCAAGGAATGATTTGGAATGGCGTAAATTAACGGTTGAAAAAAGAATTGAATATGCACTGGTTAATGGAATTACCCAATTTATAGAGCAAGATGTTGAAGAGGCCAGACAAAAATTTGCCCGCTCTCTAGAAGTGATTGAGGGCCCATTAATGGATGGGATGAATATTGTTGGCGATCTATTTGGAGCAGGCAAAATGTTTTTGCCCCAAGTGGTTAAATCTGCGCGAGTAATGAAACAGGCCGTTGCTTATTTAACACCATTTATGAATCAGGAAAAATTAGATGCAGGTGAAGAATGTGCGACTAACGCCGGAACAATAATAATGGCAACTGTTAAGGGGGATGTTCACGATATTGGCAAAAATATTGTTGGAGTGGTGCTACAATGTAATAATTATGAAGTAATTGACATTGGCGTAATGGTGCCAACAGAAGAAATTATTAAAGCAACAATTGAGAAAAAGGCTGATATTGTTGGCCTTTCAGGCCTTATAACCCCTTCACTTGATGAAATGGTAAATATTGCCAAAGAATTTGAACGACATGGTTTTTCTATTCCCATTTTAATTGGTGGGGCTACGACTTCCAAAACCCATACGGCTGTAAAAATTCATCCCAATTATCAGAATGGGCAGACAATATATGTTGAAGATGCTAGTAAAGCAGTTGGTGTTGCCTCTCAATTATTATCACCCACATTAAAAAATAATTATATTTCTGCAATCAGACAGGAATATGAGAAAATCGCGCAAAAATATCAGGATGCTGAATTAAAAAAACAGCGCCTTAGCCTTGCTGGAGCAAGAAAAAATTCACTAAAGCTGGATTGGGAAAATTATAAAGCACCAAAGCCAAAATTTTTGGGTGTTAAAATTTTTTCTGATTGGGATTTAGGCGATTTGGCAAAAACTATTGACTGGACACCCTTTTTCCACGCATGGGAAATGAAGGGACGCTATCCGGGTATATTAGAAGATAAGAAACAGGGAGAAGCAGCCCGTAATCTGTTTCATGATGCACAAAAAATGCTAAAACAGATAATTGATGAAAAATGGTTTACCCCTAAAGCGGTAATTGGTTTTTGGGCGGCTAATTCTTTAATTGATGACATTATTCTTTATAAAAATGATGAAAGAAAAGAGCAATTAGCAATTTTACATGGCTTAAGACAGCAAATTAACAAAAAAAGCGGAAAGGCAAATCTTTGTATTTCCGATTTTATCGCCCCATTTGACAGTAAAATAAAGGACTATATAGGCGCTTTTGTGGTTACGGCTGGTAAAGAGGAAGAAAAAATCGCAAAAGATTTAATCAGTAAAAATGATGATTATCATTCAATTATGGTTAAGGCTCTTGCTGATAGGATTGCTGAAAGTTTTGCTGAAAGATTGCATCAAAAAGTCAGGAAAGAATTTTGGGGCTATGCGCCTGATGAAAATATTGCTGATGATGAATTATTATATGAAAATTATCGCGGAATTCGTCCCGCTCCGGGTTATCCATGCCAGCCAGATCATACGGAAAAAATAACTATTTTTAACCTGTTAAAGGCAAAAGAGAATATTGGAGTTAAACTTACTGATAGTATGGCCATGTGGCCTGGCTCTTCTGTTTCCGGCCTTTATTTTGCTCATCCCGATAGTTTTTATTTTGGTGTGGCAAAAATTGAGCGCGATCAGGTTTTAGACTATGCGAAAAGAAAAAATATGTCCAAAGAAGAAGTTGAACGCTGGCTAGCTCCTATTTTGAATTATGCATAAAGTCTATCCTGTCAGCTAAAAGAGTGAAAATATTCTAAATAGTAAAATTAGAGGGAGGCCTAAGCCCGTTTATTAAACAAGTGGTGGTGACAGTGTTGGCCAATAGGCAAGCAATGGTCATTGGCCCAACGCCACCCGGAACCGGAGTAATAGCACCGGCAATCTCTTTTACTTCATCAAAGTCCACATCACCGACAATGAGGGTTTTACCCTCACCCCTTTCGGGCGCATCAATGCGATTTATGCCAACATCAATCACCGTTGCACCCTCTTTAACCCAATTGGCCTTTACCATTTTCTCACGCCCAACCGCTGCAATAATAATATCAGCTTGTTTTGCAATATTAGGCAGATTAACGCTTTTAGAATGAGCTATAGTTACGGTGCAATTTTCGCGCAATAATAATTGCGCCATTGGTTTGCCAACAAGATTTGAGCGCCCAATAATCAGCGCATTTTTACCGGTGAGCGAATTATGAATATCGCGCAACAACATTAAACAACCAAGCGGCGTGCAAGAAACCGGCCCAATTTGCCCCGTCATAAGTTTACCGGCATTAAGCGGGTGAAACATGTCAACATCTTTTGTAGGATCAATAGCATTTATAATATTGGTGGCATTTAGATGTTTTGGCAGGGGCATTTGCACCAAAATAGCGTGCACATCTTTTCTATTATTAAGTTCATTTATCAGGGCAATAAGTTCTTTTTCCTTAATATCCTCCCTCAACTCATACTTAAAACTATTCATGCCCGCTTCTAATGTTTGCTTAGCCTTATTGCGCACATAGAGTTTAGAAGCCGGATCATTGCCAACAATTATTACCGCAAGTCCTGGCGTTATATTATGTTTTGATTTTAATTGTTGCACGTAATTTGCAATATGGGCGCGTAATTTTTGCGCAAAATTTTTCCCGTTAATTATTTTCGCACTCATAAATCTCTCCATTTTTCCTGACTAATAGGCAGAAATTTTAACTATGCAAGGGTGATATGATTTTTATCTTCTCTTTTTTAAGAGCTTTATTAATTTGCCTGGCCATTAAAAGCGAATTTGGATTATCAGAATGAAGACAAATAGATTGCGCATCGGTTTTTAGAATAATATTATCATGGCTGACAATTTCACCCCTTTTGGCAATTCTAACGGCCTGACTAGCCGCCTCATCAATATTATTTATGACAGCATTTTTTCTTGAGCGATCTAATAATAAACCATTTTTATCATAGCGCCTGTCACAATAGGCTTCTTTAATTATTTTAAGATTTAATTTTTTGGCTGCTGTAATTTGCGCGCTTTTATCCAATGCTAAAATAGCCAAATTCTCATCAAAATTTGCTATTTGCGTAAAAACTAAAAGAGATAAATCTTCATCTTCCGAACACATATTGGCCAGCGCCCCATGTAATTTTACATATTTAATTTCATAATTTTCTTCATCAGCAATAGATTTAATAATTTCAAGTTGGTCCCTAATTTGCCGTTGCAATATATTTTTTGGCAAGAATAATCTTTTGCGTCCAAAATTTTCCTTATCAAAAAAACCCGGATGAGCGCCGCAAATCACATTATTTTTTTTGGCATTTTTTATAGTTTTACGCATTAAATTTTCATCACCCCCATGCGCGCCGCAGGCAATGGAAGCGCTAGAAATAATTTTTATTAATTCATCATCAAATTCTGCCCCCTCCCCCATATCGGCATTAAGATCTATCAATTTCATTTATATTTC
>WFXU01000038.1 GCA_015490455.1 Hyphomicrobiales bacterium | reverse complement strand
GTCATAAAAATAGATTATTTTTCCAAAACTTATCTTACATTCTGATAGGCTACCGATAAGTTCATCTGGTGCAGGTTTTTTGGATTATTATGATCGCAAATGGCTATGTTTTATTTCGCTTTGAAAAATTATTATTAACTGGAACTGAAATATTCTTTCTCCTATTGTTATCCTGTCAAATAGAGGCTGAATAAAGTAAAATGCAAAAATTCTTAAACCCTGAATTGGCTAATAATTATAAAAGCAATTCGCAAAAAATTAGAATAATGTCTGAAAATTGGGTCTTAAACCAAATATTTTGTGCAAATTGTGCCAAAAAACTTTTTGAATTTGAAAATAATCGTCCTGTAGCAGATTTTTATTGCGCTGATTGCAAAGAAGAATATGAATTAAAATCAAAAAGCGGTTTGTTGGGTAAAAAGGTTTCGGCAGGCGCATATTCTTCAATGATAGAAAGAATAAACAGCCCAAATAATCCACATTTTTTCTTCATGAATTATGCAAAAATAGACTTCCAAATTCTTAACTTTATGGTTGTGCCTAACTATTTTGTTATTTCAAATATCATTGAAAAAAGAGAACCCTTGTCGGAAAGTGCTAGAAGGGCTGGTTGGGTTGGTTGTAATATTTTGCTTAGTGAAATACCCCAAAGCGGCAAGATATTTTATATTAAAGACAAACAAGTAATCCCAAAACAACAAGTCTTAGACACTTGGCAAAAAACCTTATTCTTGCGTAAATCTCAAAAAGCAGAAGCCAAAGGTTGGATTTTGAGCATTATGAACTGCATTGATGCTATGAACAAAAGAGAATTTTCTCTAAGTGATATATATAAGTTTGAAAAAATTTTAAGTAAGAAACACCCCAATAATAAACACATCAAGGATAAAATTAGACAGCAATTACAGATATTGCGCGATAATGGTTATTTAGAGTTTATTGGTAGGGGAAAATATAGACTAACATGGAACCTAGAGGAACTATAAATGACCCCCTAAGCAATTTAAGAACTAGTGTAAAGAGCTAAAGGAAAAAGGCGCAAGTGATTTACAATTAAGAAAGTTGCTTGGAATTTCAAAATCCACATATGCTAACCAGTTAAAACGAGGTGGTGATAAGCGGCTAGAATTTGCTTGTAAATATATAGCATCAAATTATTATCAATTAGCCAGCGAGCTAGATGGTTGGTATGAGTGTATAAGTGAGGAAACCATTTGTTACTGTAATCTTGATGATGGAAATAAACCAGAGTCTCATTATTACGATGATTGGGAAGAGTTGCACGTTAAAATAGTGAGTAATAATTTCTTTTCTGATCAGATCTTAATTGTTCCAATTATTATATTCATACCAATATAATCTAACCCAATTTTTCCGAAAAATATGCTTCCACTGCAGCAGTTCCTTATTAGTAAAATCTGATCATAATTACTCTATAGAATCATATTCACTCTACCCCTTATTTTATGAAAAGACACTATAAATATTCAAATCAAATATTGCTCTGCCCCTCAACACTGCTCAAAAATTTCTTAATATTCCTTGCGGCTTGGCGAATGCGTTGTTCATTTTCAACCAGTGCAATTCTTACGTGATTATCGCCATATTCACCAAAGCCAACACCCGGGGCGACAGCAACATCTGCTTTTTCTATCAATAATTTGGCAAATTCTAATGATCCTAAGTGCGCAAATTGTTTAGGGATTGGCACCCAAGCAAACATGGTAGCGCTTGGGGCTGGAATATCCCAGCCAGCACGAGTAAAACTCTCAACCAAAACATCACGGCGTTTTTTATAAATATTCCTAACTTCTATAATACAATCATCAGGGCCATTAAGCGCTGCGGTTGCTGCCACCTGAACGGGGGTAAAAGCACCATAATCTAAATATGATTTCACCCTAGCAAGCGCTGAAATAAGCCTTTCATTCCCGACCGCGAAACCAACTCGCCAACCCGGCATAGAATAGGTTTTTGACATAGAAGAAAATTCAACCGCAATATCCATCGCCCCCTCAACTTCCAAAACAGAATGAGGCGGATTATCATCAAAATAAATTTCAGCATAAGCAATATCTGAAAGAATAAAAATCTCGTGCTTTTTGCAATATTTTACCACTTCCTTATACCAATCCAATTCAGCAATATAAGCGGTTGGGTTAGCTGGATAATTAAGAATAAGTGCAATAGGCTTAGGGATAGAATGGCGCACTGCCCTATCAAGAACCATTAAAAAATTATCATTTGGCTCAGCCGGCATAGAGCGCACCGCCCCGCCCGACATAATAAAACCAAAAGAATGAATAGGATAGGTAGGGTTTGGAACAAGCACCACGTCACCCGGAGCAGTTATTGCTTGTGCCATATTGGCAAAACCCTCTTTTGAGCCTAAAGTCGCCACCACCTGCGTATCCGGATTTAATTTAACGCCAAAACGGCGCTGATAATAGTTAGCTTGAGCTTTTCTTATCCCCTTAATGCCTTTTGAGGCAGAATAGCGATGCGTGCGCGGATTAAGCACTGTTTCGCGCAATTTTTCTACAATATGTTCAGGCGTTGCAAGATCAGGATTGCCCATGCCCAAATCAATAATATCAACGCCATTAGCGCGCGCCTTCGCCTTTATCGGGTTGATATGTTCAAACACGTAAGGGGGAAGACGTTTAATGCGATGGAACTCATTATCAGACATTATATTTCTCTTTTGACATTACGATAATTCTCATTCTAACCTGCCACTGTTAATTTTATGAATTATTTAGCAAAAGTGTCAAACATGTTTCGGTTATTTGCAATTATTATTTTCATTTCCTTTAACATCATAGCAAGCGCACAAGGTGATGAAAATATTAGAACACTCAATATTGGCGATTCTATAGAGCTAGAAGCAAAAGATAATGGTGCTATATTTGAATTTCATAAAACTAAGATAAAATTCTCAACAATTAAAAAGGCAGAAGATAATTGGATAAGTGAGGTTTCTATTCAAATTCAAAGAGAAGATGAAGAACCGCTTATAGTTGTTTCTGAAGCTAATGATTGGGCTTTTGCAAATATTTCCCTTTATATTTTTGAGCCGAACAGAACGCCAACAATTATGTTTCAATCTTTTTCTGGCGGGGCGCATTGTTGTGCCATTGTTAATCTGGTTGATTTAGGTAAAGAGCAGTTAAAGGTTGAAAATTTAGGTTTTTTTGATGGTGATTTCCTTTATCCAACAGATATTGATGGCGATGGAATAGTTGAAATAGTCACTTATGATAATGCATTTTTATATAGTTTTGATTCTTATGCGAATTCATTACCCCCAAGACAAATTTTCTCTTTTAATAATGGGCAACCTTATGATGCTAGTTTTGAAAGGCGTTTTGATAGAATATTTTTAGAAGAATATGACGAGGCAAAAGCTGCTTGTTTGGAAAATGAAGAAGGCTTAAGCGCCGGATTATGCGCTGGATATTTGGCAATAGCTGCTAGGGTCGGTAAATATAAAAAGGCAAAAAACCTTGTTCTTAAGGCAATAAGAGAAGGAAGAGAGATAAATTCCATTTGGGAAGAATTCCAATTTTGTAAAGATGATGAATGTAAAGAGCAAGTTACATTTACAAAATTTTTCCCCGCGCTTGAATATGCGCTTAAAAGATGGGGCTATATTAAGAAAAAATGATTGTTAGGGAAATAATGGCATTTGCTTAAGGGCGGTTGTTTCTTCAAACCCAAAGGCAATATTAAAATTCTGTAATGCTTGCCCTGCGCTTCCCTTAACCAAATTATCTATTGCCGCAATCACGATTGCGCGCCCCTTTATTCTATCCTCAAAAATATTTATATGGCAAAAATTAGAGCCGCGAACATGGCCCGTTGTTGGCATTTTGCCTTTTTGTAAAATTTTTATAAATGGCTCATCTTTATAAGTTGCTTTAAGAGCCGCCCTTAGCTGATTGATATTAACGCCTTTATTCATCTTAACATGCGCTGTTATTAGCTCTCCGCGCGACATGGGGATAAGATGGGGAGTGAAATTCACCACCACTTCATCGCCAAAAGCCTTGCTTAATTCCTGCTCTATCTCTGGGGCGTGGCGATGATTGCCCACTGCATAGGGAGAAAGGCTTTCGCCCGCTTCTGCCATCAGCATATTTTGTTTTGGTGAGCGCCCTGCCCCCGTAACGCCAGATTTTGCGTCAATTATCATATCTTCTTTATCAATTAAACCAGCTTTAACAAGCGGCAATAGAGCCAATAGGGTTGCAGTAGGATAACAACCCGGGCAGGCAATAATCGGGGCATTTTTTATTGCTTCTCTATTATGTTCACTCAAACCATAGGCGGCTTGTTTTTGTAATTCTGGCGCAATATGCTGATTATCATAGGTTGCTTGATAGGTTTTAACATCTCTAAGCCGATAATCTGCTGACATATCAATGATGCGAATATTTGGCTTTTTTGCCAAAATATCCCTAATAATCCTTTGGCTTGTACCGTGAGGTAATCCACAAAAAACAACATCAATATTTGACCAATCAATCGCTTCTGTTTTTACCAAATCCGGAAGCTTGCTACTGGCTAAATGTGGAAAAACTTCACCCATAGCTTTGCCGGCGTGAGTGTTAGCGCTTAGGGCAGTAAATTCAAGATTTGGGTGCATTAGAGCAAGACGCAACAGATCTGCCCCCGTATATCCGGAAGCGCCTAATAATGCGGCTTTAACAATTTGTTGCATCTTACTATTGCCCTTTTATTATCGGAAGTTATATTGAGTGTTTTAGCTTTCTAATCGCACAATGATAGATTGTAAATGCTTTAATGAGCGCTATATGTTGCGTTAGGAGTAGGAATATGGGAAAACGCATAATTATTGTTACGATTGGAACTTTAGGAGATGTATTACCATATATTTCCTTAAGTCTTGCCCTAAAGAAGCATGGTTATGATGTAGAACTTTGCGCACCGGCAGATTTTGAACAATTAGCAAATGATTATAAAATAGAATTTCATAATATTGGCGATTCAATTCGCTCTTTTTTAACACAGCCCCTATTTGAAAATGTAATGAGCCAAAATATGCTGATAAATTTACCGGCATTATTGGTTCAGGGGCAGGATATTGTTGAAATAGCTGCCCATAGGACCTGGAAAATAGCATTTGGCGCCGATGCAATAATACTTAATCTTAATACTTCCTTTTGCATTGATATTGCCGAAGCCTTGAATATTCCCGCTATAATGACTGCATTACAACCATTAAACGATACTAAGGAATTTCCTTTTTGCACTTTTTCTGGTCCGGATTTGGGGCCTGTCTTTAATCGGCTTTCCTATACTGCGGCAAGTGTGCAACAGGCCTATTATGATCTACCGCGCAACCGCCTACGTAAGGAATTAATGGGGCTTAAACCAAGAAAAAAGGGCGGGCTATTTAAGGATAGTAACGGGAAGAATTTACCAACTCTTTATGCCTATTCTGAACATGTTTCGCCTCGCCCCCGCGATTGGCCGAAAGAAGCAAAAGTAACCGGCTTTTGGCGAGTAAATGATATTAGCGGTTGGGAGCCATCTATGGAATTTAAGGAATTTTTACAAGCGGGTGAAAAACCCGTTTATATAGGGTTTGGCTCTATGCCCTTTGGCGCAAAAAGAAATGGAAAAATATTGACAGAGGCAGTTGCTAAATGGGGAGGCAGAGCGGTCATTTCTAAGGGCTGGGGGGGGATTAAAATTGATAATTTGCCACCCAATATTTTTGCTATAGAAAAGGCGCCTCACGATAAATTATTCAAATATATGGCAGCCTCTATTCATCATGGTGGAGCTGGCACAACTTCGGCTAGCCTACACGCTGGATTACCCAGCTTTATTTTGCCACAAACTTATGATCAGCCATTTTGGGGACACAGAGTGCATGAACTTGGATGTGGCCCTGCCCCAGTTTCTTTAAGAAAATTAAACGCTAAAATATTAACAAAGGCGCTATTTGATATTCAGAACAATGAGAAATATAGGAAAAATGCGCAAGAGCTTAGTAAAAAGCTAAATCAGGAAAATGGCGCGCAAAAAGCAACTAAACATATTGAAAGAATCATAGAAAATTTCAAACCTAATATTTAGCCGGAGATCGGAAATCGGAAATCAGAAATTAGAAGTCGGAAGCCAGAGGTCGGGAGTCAGAAGTTGACTTTGCTCTAGTTCCATCTAAGCTGGGGACAGGATTATTCATCCTGCTTTATTTATGACATTGTAAATTACTGAAGCAAGAAAAGAGCCTATGCCACTGAAAATAATTGCTACAAATGCAGAAATTACCATTGACCAAATTGGATGTTTTTTAATCCAATCCGTAATGCGAAAAAACAACGGTTTTTTTAATTTTCCTTAGCTCTTTTCTTACTGTCTCAACCGTGTCATTTGATGCATAATTCCCTAGTTATTGTTCAATACTTCTAAAAATATATCCTCTGCTTTTTTGATATCTAGATAGCTCTCACCATATGATTTTTTTGACTTTAACCATAATTTTCTTCTTACATGTAGCGAGCTTTTTGCAATCCAATTTAAAGTACTGCTTATTCTATGAACCGAATCAATGCTCAATTCATCTGATGCAATAAGACGTTCAATCTTCCTTTTTATATTAGAATATTCATTTACTGAAAATTTATGTCTGTTTGAGGTGTGTCTAAAGTCTAAAATATACTGAGCAGCACTAGTCGCTACAACCGTAGCACTAAAAAATGCAATCGCATATAAACCAACTTGAGAAAGCACAGTTTCAAAAAATGAACTACTCGCTAGCACTAGAGTAAAAATAGCGGAAATTATATTAGATAAAGTCAAATAATAATGTAGCCTTAAATATCTGTTTGAAGCAAAATAGTGAGCATTGGACGCAATTTCAGCTCTACATAACCATAGCGGAACTAATTCCTTAAGACGCTCGTCCTCATTTTCTTCTTTTTTGCCATCTCCCATCATACCCAACTATTTGGTCTTTATCAATAGTTCTCAATCTTTGCCATATCCTCTTTTGAAATATCAAAGTTAGAATAGACATTTTGCACATCATCATCTTCTTCAAGCGCTTCTATTAGTTTTATTAAGGTTGCGCCTTTTTCTGCATCAATTGGCGTTTGATTTTGCGGCTTAAAAATCGGCTTTACCGATTCTGCTTCTGATCCTATTTCTTTTGCTAAAGCGGCTGAAACCTCGCCAATATTTTCAAACGCACAATAGATAATATGCCCATTTTCGTCCGATATTACATCATTTGCCCCCGCTTCAAGCGCTGCTAGCATAATATCATCAGCTTCACCCGCACTTAATGGATAGATAATCTCACCCACCCTATCAAACATAAAAGCAACCGAATTTGTCTCCCCTAACGTTCCGCCATTTTTAGAAAAAATCGCCCGAACATTTGCAGCAGTGCGATTGCGATTATCCGTTAGAGCCTCAACAATAATCGCAACACCAGCCGGACCATAACCCTCATAGCGGATTTCCTCATAATCATCACCCTCATTAGCACTAGCCTTTTTTATCGCCCTTTCAATATTTTCTTTGGGCATAGATTGCCCTTTGGCGTTTTGCACCGCAAGGCGAAGGCGTGGGTTCATTGCAGGGTCTGGCAATCCAAGTTTTGCCGCAACGGTTATTTCCTTTGATAATTTGGAAAATAATTTTGAACGGGCTGCATCTTGGCGCCCTTTACGGTGCATAATATTCTTAAATTGTGAATGTCCTGCCATAATTTCACTCTTAAATAAATTTATATCTATTTTTCTGACTTATAAAAATTTGCTAATATTAAGTCAAAGGAAATGCTAAATGCAAAATAAAATACACGATAAAATTTTAATGCCAAATTTACCCTTAACTGGTGGTTGCCAATGCGGGGCGGTGCGATATGAGCTAAGCAGTAAACCAATCGTATTTTATATATGTCACTGTTCAGAATGCCAAAAACAAAGCTCTTCTGGCTTTGGCGAGAGTGTTAGGGTCAATATTGATGATTTGGAAATTAACGGCGAGGTGAAGACATTTGAGCGAGGTTCAACATCTGGCAATATTTTACAGTGCGACTTCTGCCCAAATTGTGGAACTAGACTGTTTCATCGGCGAAAATCTTACGCAACAACGCTTAATATAAAGGGCGGCACTTTTGATGATACAAATTGGCTAAAACCCGCCGGGCATATTTGGACAAGGTCAAAACAGGCTTGGGTTAAGATAGGTAAAGATGAGTTAGCTTATGCAAGGCAGCCTGATAATTATGATGGATTGATTAAGCGCTGGGGGGAGATGATAGGATGGCCTGTTTAGAAAGACAGAGGAGCGTCAAATCTCTCCCTTGGCCTTCCTTCACCCTTTAATAAATCCAGGAAGGAAATGATAATGAGGAGAGAATTACTGAATTTTCTGTATCTTACACCCAAATAGTTAGCAACGAGAGTAATTGAGTCAAAAGCCTCGTGATGATATCCCAAAGAAAATCTATTCCCCGCACGCATTCGAAGTTGAATTTATTGGCAAAGGCAAGGCACATATGAGGCGCATAAGATTTATGAGTTAGCGTCAAGCTAAATAATTACCACCATCCTCAATCGCTGCAAGAATAGTCAGTTGCCATCCGTGCAAAATCGTTGGCACGCAATCCTATGATGGTCACATCCTAAAATAATATTCCGGAGATTACCCCCCTACATAAATCCAAGTTAAACAGCATCCGGTTAACCAATAAAACACATAATTACAAATGACTAACTAACGAATTGGCGGAGCGTAAAAAAGACCGCCATGTTTATAAAGCGCATTAGGGCCACGAGGTAAAGAAATCCCATTTTGCGGGCCGAAATTCCTCTCATAAATTTCACCATAATTACCCACAGAAGAAAGAAGTTTTTGCACCCATTCTTTCTCTAACCTTAAATATTTTCCAAAATCTCCCTCTAGCCCCAATAAGCGCCTAATGGCTGGAGTTTTCACTTCTTTTAACGAATTAACATTAATAGAGCTAGCTCCTAATTCCTCAGCATTAATCAAAGTGAACAATACCCAGCGAATTATATTAAACCATTCATCATCCCCATCGCGCACAACAGGCCCCAAAGGTCGCTTAGAAATTCTCTCCGGCAAAATCCTATATTGTGCCGCATCCGGTAAATCACGCAATATAGAATAAAGATAGCTCACAGGCGCTGACAATGCATCGCAAAGACCATACTTAAATGCTAACGCAAAATCAGCCCTATCTTCATATAAGATTTCCCTATATTCAATTTGATTCCGAAAGAAAAATTCATGTAGATTTTTTTGGTCGTCAGAACCTTTAAGCAAACAAACCGAAATATTATTAAGTTCATATGCCGAAACTACGCCAAGTGATTGCTTTACCAGAAAAGACTGACCATCAAAAAATGAGGTAGCAACATATCTCACCCCATAAGAAATGTCCCGCCCCATAGTCCAGGCGCCATTACGCACCATTACATCAATCTCGCCAGTTTGCAGGGCAGAAAATCTAGCACTTCCAAAAAGTGGCCTAAATTCAACCTTATTTGGATCTAAAAAAATAGCCGCCGAAATTGCGCGACAAATATCAACATCAAAACCAGACCAAAGGCCATCCTCACCCCGCACAGAAAAGCCAGAAATTGACTGGTTAGTGCCACAAATCAAATAACCGCGCTCACGCACATCATCTAAAGTGGCAGCATTGAGCGGCAAAATTAAAAATGAGAAGATTAAAGCAATAATCCCCGTCCTGATAATTAGTATTTTTGCCTTTATATTACGCATTAACCACTTTAACCAATTCTTTAATCGCTAAATCTGCTCTACCCAAACCATTAAACCAGCATGGCAATTAAATAGCAGAGCTAAAAAATAAGCAATATAATTATATCTCAAATTTATTTTATTCTGAACAAAAACTTTATAAATATTATTTCGGTTAAAGTTCGCGCTTTTCAAAGCGGCAAAGCCCTCCTCTCACTCCACGAATTATTAGATGAGTATATAATAATTTAATGTAAAATTTGACTGAGAAACTCCTTTGTGCGCTCATGCTGCGGATTACTAAAAAATTCTTCAGGTTCGTTGACTTCAATAATTTGTCCCTGATCCATAAATACAACCTTATCGGCCACCTGCCTTGCAAAACCCATTTCATGCGTTACAACAATCATAGTCATCCCATCTTCAGCCAATGAGACCATAACATCAAGCACCTCTTTAATCATCTCCGGATCCAACGCCGATGTAGGTTCGTCAAACAACATAATTTGTGGGTTCATGCATAATGAACGGGCAATAGCCACACGTTGTTGCTGACCTCCGGAAAGCTGACCTGGATATTTTTGCGCCTGCTCAGGAATTTTTACCCTTTCAAGATAATGCATTGCGGTTTCTTCAGCCTCAGCCTTTGGAACGCCGCGCACCCACATGGGAGCCAATGTGCAATTTTCCATAATTGTTAAATGTGGGAATAGGTTGAAATGCTGAAATACCATACCAACCTCGCGCCGCACCTCATCAATTCTTTTAAGGTCCGAAGTTAACTCAACCCCATCAACAATAATCTGCCCCTGCTGATGTTCCTCTAATCTGTTTATACAGCGAATAAGGGTTGATTTGCCAGATCCGGAAGGGCCGGCAACAACAATACGCTCACCTTTTCTAACCCTAAGATTAATATCGCGCAAAACATGAAAATCACCAAACCATTTATTCATATCAATAATATCA
Source organism: Hyphomicrobiales bacterium (assembly GCA_015490455.1). Lineage (GTDB taxonomy): Bacteria > Pseudomonadota > Alphaproteobacteria > Rhizobiales > Devosiaceae > S141-66. The sequence goes on along the minus strand of WFXU01000038.1, from coordinate 51,257 downwards.
ATGGCAATCTCAGCGTCAGAATCTGCCCGTTTTATTTTTTTAGCTTTTGTCTGTTGTGTTTGTGAACTCATTATATCACCCTTATTTATCCCTATGCCCAGTATCTAAACGTCTTTCCATCATTAAGGAATAACGCGACATACCATAGCAAAATACCCAGAATACCATTGCAGCAAATAAATAGCCTGTAATGGCCTGATTTTTTGAAGCCCAGTCAAGATTAAGATTGGCGACTAAGACAGTCTTTAACAAATCAAAAATACCAACAATTGCCACGAGCGAAGTATCTTTGAACAAGGCAATAAAACTATTAACAATGCCCGGAATAACATGTTTTAAGGCCTGCGGCAAAATAATGAAAAACATAGATTTCCAATAATTCAGACCAAGTGAAGCGGCAGCTTCAAACTGCCCTTTGGGAAGAGCCTGTAATCCCCCACGCACAACCTCAGCCATATAGGCAGAAGAAAATAGTGATACACCAATTAAAGCGCGCAATAATTTATCAACACTCATACCCACCGGCATAAAGAGCGGCAACATAACTGAAGCCATAAATAACACTGAAATTAGCGGAACCGCGCGCCAAACCTCAATAAACATGATACAAATTGACTTTATGATAGGCATTTTAGACTGCCTACCCAAAGCTAATATTATACCTAAGGGAAGCGAAACCACTATCCCCACTAATCCTATTATCAGGGTTACAGTCAGCCCGCCCCATTTAACGGTTGGCACTTCCTCCAGACCAAAAACGCCACCAGTAAGCATAAAATAAACAAAGACAGGATAAACAGCAAAAAACAAAATAGCATTTATCCCCTTATATGGAAGATCCGGCCACATTAGAGGAACAATAAGTAAAATGCCCACTAAAAATACCGCATTCACCCGCCAATAAGCCATGATAGAGGCAAAAAATCCCTCCTGCGTTGCCCAATAGGCATCTTGAGGGAAAAAGCCATAAATAAAGAAGGACATTCTATCTTCAATATAAGCCCAGCAAGCACCAGCGCCCGGAGCCTGACAATCTGCTTTGGTTACCCCCTCACCTGGCCAAACCGCATTACCAATCAAAAAACCATAAAGAATAGGAACAACCCAAATGAGAAAGGCAACACCAATTACGGTTAAAATAGAATTTAGAACCGAAGAAAATAGATTTTCTCTGAGCCAGCCAACAATACCTTTTGAAAGGTTAGGAGCAGGTTTCTCGGCAATAATTTCTTCTCTGACATAAATAGTATTATTCTTAGCCATTTATCCCCCCTATCGCTCAACCATAGCGACACGTGAATTATACCAATTCATATATGCCGATGTTAATAATGATAAAGTCAGATAAACTGACATAGTAATGAACACGACCTCAACCGCTCGCCCGGTCTGATTGAGCGTGGTTTGCATAAACACACTGACCAGGTCAGGATAGCCAATGGCAGCCGCTAAAGATGAGTTTTTGGTTAAATTCAAAAATTGTGAGGTTAATGGTGGCACAATAACGCGCATCGCCTGCGGGATAATAACTAAACGCAACCTATCACCGTCTTTTAGACCCAATGACTGAGCAGCCTCCGTTTGCCCCTTATCTACCGAGACAATACCAGAGCGAACAATCTCTGCAATAAAGGCCGCAGTATAAAGAACCAGACCCAATAATAAGGCCATAAATTCAGGCGGCAAACCAACGCCCCCCTTATAATTAAAGCCCTGACGCGTTGGAATATCAAAAGTTAAATTTGTCCCTGATAGCAACCATACTATAGCCGGCAAGCCAATTATCAAACCAACAGAAGACCAAAAAACCGGAAAACGCTGCCCCGTCTTTTCAAGACGTTTCCGCGCCCAATATTTAAGAGTAAATGTGCCAATAAGGGCGATAGTGATAGCGCCAACAACCCAAATAAATCTGTCATCAGGCACAGGCTTTGGCAGATAAAGTCCGCGATTATTAAGAACAATAGATTCAAACCAGACAAAACTTCCCTTAACATTTGGCATGGTTTTTAGAACCGCAGTATACCAGAAGAATAACTGCAAAAGCAGCGGGATATTACGCATCATTTCCACATAAATCATAGCTAATTTTGCTATAATCCAGTTGCTGGAAAGGCGCGCTACTCCGATAATAAAGCCTAAAATAGTCGCAAAAAATACGCCAATTACCGAAACTAATAATGTATTTAGAAGACCAACGACAAAGGCCTCCCAATAATAGGAAGTTCTGTCATAGGGAATGAGCGTGAAAAATATATCAAAGCCTGAGGGCTGAACAAAAAAGTCAAAGCCTGTAGTCTTATTTTGCGCAGCCAAGTTAGCAGCAGTATTTTTGGCAACCGCTACCACAAATGCCACAATTATCCCCATGACTATCAGCTGATAAATAATGCTCCTAATTTTTGGATCATTAAAGAACGCCGTCTTAGGCGCAACCCTTCTGGGACCATCCTGGTCAGCCATGCCCCCCCCTTTTCTCTGACAAACTTCTAAATATATTCAACCCTGAGGATAGAACTCGGCGCTCAAAAGAAGCGCCGAGAAAATTTAGGGTCTAGCGAATAGGCGGACCATACTGAATTCCACCCTGTGTCCAAAGAGCATTTAGACCACGCTCTAGACCAAGTGGTGTATTTGGACCGACATGACGTTCATAAATTTCGCCATAATTGCCTACCGCTTTAATGATTTGATAAGCCCAATCCTTGTTAAGTCCCATTGGGGAACCAAAGTCACCTTCAACACCCAATAGACGCTTAATCGCCGGATTGTCTGAGCCTAGCATTTCGTCAACATTGGCAGAAGTAACGCCAAGTTCTTCAGCATTTAGAAGCGCGAAATATGTCCAGCGGGCAATATTAAACCATGTATCATCACCCTGACGAACAACTGGCCCAAGCGGCTCTTTAGAAATAATATCATCAAGAATTACGTGAGCACTTGGATCCGCAAATTTGGAGCGGTTTGCAGCAAGACCAGAAGCATCTGTTGTGAACACATCGCAACGGCCATCTTCATAGGCTTTCAGAACCTCATCGCGCTCAACAAACACAATTGGATTATATTCAAAACCATTTGCTGCAAAATAATCAGCAGCATTTAATTCGGTTGTTGTGCCTGTTTGGATACATACAGAGGCACCTGAAAGTTCAGAAGCCGAACTAATGCCATCTTCCTTGCGCACCATAAAGCCCTGACCATCATAGAACATGACGCCAACAAAGTTGAACCCTAGCTGAGTGTCACGGCTCATTGTCCAAGTGGTAACACGTGAAAGAACATCAACCTCACCTGACGATAAGGCTGCAAAGCGCTCGGTTGAGTTCAGCGGTGTATAACGAACCTTGTCTGGATCGTTAAAAATCGCTGCCGATAGAGCACGACAATAATCAACGTCAAGACCAGCCCAATTATTATTTTCATCAGGCAATGCAAAGCCAGGCACACCGGTTGTAACACCACATTGTATATAGCCCTTAGCCACAACATCTTCTAACGTTCCCGCCATTGCTGTTGAAGCCATAAGGCCAAATGTTGCTGAAAGAGCAACTGTTACAATTTTATTTTTCATATTAATTTCCTATCCCTGTTAAACCCAATGTAGAATACATAAAGAATGATCTGCATCTACACTCGACATCACTACGCAAAATTGCGACAATGATAAAGTGTAAACAACAATAAAAATAGAGCAATCGTCAAGACTTGTTTTCTATTTATTGTAAATATACGCAATTTAGTGTCGTTTTTTTGTAAAATATCCAAAATTTGAACAGTGAAAAACTAAAATGAAGAGAAAAAACAAAAATAAAACTCGATCATACCAAACTATCCTATCCCATATTGGCAGAGATCCGCAAAAATATTTTGGCCTTGTAAATGTTCCAATTACGCGCGGCTCCACAATTTTATTTGACAATCTTAAAAAATTTGAAAATTTAGATCAGGAATATAGCTATGGCCGAATGGGTAATCCAAGCTGCGAATCTGTTGAAAAAATAATCACAAAACTAGAAAAAGCAGCGGGAACCGTGCTTGCCCCTTCAGGTCTATCTGCTATTACAAGCGCTATTTTTAGCTGCACAAAAATGGGTGATGAAATTTTAGTTTCAGATTCTGTTTATGAGCCAACACGCAAATTATGTGATAATTTATTAGCCAAATTCGGTGTTAAAACCATCTATTTTAACCCCAATATAGGAGAAGAAATTGCAGAACTTATCACAGAAAAAACCTCTACAATTTTTCTTGAAAGTCCTGGCTCTCTAACTTTTGAAGTGCAAAATTTACCATTAATTGCAAAAATTGCAAAAAAACATAATATTTCAGTCATAATAGATAATAGCTGGGCTACTCCACTATATTATAGGCCACTTTTACTAGGAGCAGATATTGTCGTCCATGCCGCAACCAAAATGTTTGCCGGCCATTCCGATGTGATGGCGGGAACAATTTCGGCAAATAAAAGCCATTGGAGCCAACTTAAAAAAACTCATCAACTTAGTGGGTTATGCTTATCTCCCGATGATGCCTACCTAATCGCAAGAGGATTGCGCACTCTACCCATCCGCTTGCAAGCGCAAATGAAGGGAGCAATTAAATTGGCATCATGGCTGGAAAAACAAAATTTGGTAAAAAGAGTTTTGCACCCCGCCCTACCCTCTCACCCCGACCATAAAATATTTAAGCGCGACTTTTCCGGATCCGGTTCGGTTTTTTCAATTATTTTACAACCTGCAGCAAAAAAGGCTCTGGCTAGCCTTATTGATAATTTGCAACTTTTTGGCTTGGGTTTTTCTTGGGGCGGATATGAAAGCCTAGTTATGCCTGCCTGGCCGGAAAAAATCAGAATCGCACAAAAATGGAAAGAAAAGGGACAATTATTGCGTATACATGTTGGATTAGAGGATATTGATGATCTAAAAGCAGATTTAGAAGCTGGACTGAAAAGATATGCGGCTGATTTATAGATTTCTCACTTTATTTGATTTGTAATTATTTCTCTTGTGAGCGGTAGGTTAATCCAGTTTTTTCTGACAAAAATATTACGCACAAAATATGCCCCAAAAGTGCCAAGTAAAATACCACCAAAAACATCCGTTGGAAAGTGCACACCAACCATAATGCGCGAAAGCCCCACAAAAATGGCAACCAAAAAGAATAAATATTTATATTTGGGGAAAATAAATGTTAGCGCGCTGGCAAAAGCAAAAATAGTTGTTGTATCACCCGAAGGAAAAGACTGATAAGTCCAATCGCTAAATGGTTGGAAATAAAAAATTCCATCCTCTTCAAAATTAACAGGCCTTGAGCGCCCCAGTGCCCGTTTAATTAAATTTGCAACTATTCCTGTTCCAGCAACCGAAACAAAAATAAAGCCACAATAGGTAAATAATAAATGGGCTTTATATTTTAATTTTTCAAATAAATTCCACTTCACTACAACAAAGCCAATAATAGCGCCCAACAATGAAGGAATTAAAATCCAATCAGAATTTCCCAAACGCGTAATATAAAAAAAGGGAGCTCGCAAAATAGCTGGCAAATCCGCAACCAAAATAGTAGCTGCAGAATCAAACATAAATAAGACCACCATTATAAATAGGCAGGCCAGCCAAAAATAAATATAATTATTTTTATTAACCCTAAATGGCCAAATATTTTCTGAATTTTCCATTTTTCATGAGTGCAATATTTTATCATTAAGGTCAAATAATATAGTTATAATATTTTATCATTTTACTCTTGTCTTTATTCATTTTCTTGTGTAACTCATGCTTGTTCTATATAATATATGCTTTGTAATTCACGGCTTGGAGTTTGATTAGATTCGGGGTATAGCTCAGTCTGGTAGAGCACTGGTTTTGGGAACCAGGGGTCGCATGTTCGAATCCTGCTGCCCCGACCATTCAAGCGGTGGAGAATTGTTTGTTGAAGCTATTTTTTGAATAACTTGAATAATTAGGGGACTGTTTGTCGGAGGCTATTTTTTGAATATATGCGAACGCAATATTGTTGGGTATATTTATAACTTATAGGCATATGCCAGTATAATAGTATAAATGGTGATATTAGATAGTTTGCAAGGTTGCCGTCAGATTAGAAAGCTAATATTGCTAACTATGATAATAATTAGGAGAAGCTAATGGGTGCGCGAATTTATCGTCCCTGTCCTAATCCGATGCAGTCAGCAGGGGCTGGTTTAGTTTGGATTTTATGTTTTGAGCCAACAGAAAAATGTCAGATTGAACCTTTAATGGGCTATAATTCTACTTCTGATATGCAATCGCAAATTCGTCTGAAATTTAAAACTCTTGATGCGGCCAAAGCCTACGCCGAAAAACATAATATTGATTATGTTGTTGAAATGGCACATGAGCCAACTCCAAAGCAGGTTTCTTATTCTGATAATTTTCTTGCTACCAGAAAAACACCATGGACGCACTAAGGCCGGGCGCACAGAGGATGGGCATAGTGTAGCTAGGAACACTGAGGATAGGAAGAATAGGCGCACAAAGAATGGATGCGCCAAGAGTGGGTGCAAAAAATACCAAATGCAGCTAAGGTTGAGTGAGGATTATAATCTATCCGATAAATTCTCTACAACCATCCATTAAATTTGCCTATTATCTCACCTCCCGAAATCATTTTGCACTTGATACGCAACCCAGCATCCCGTCCTGTAGCGGGCAATAGACCCTATGCTCCAAATAATAAGCATCAGGCATTGATAGTTCCTGTATTGCGGGCTATTTTGAGCGCTCACGCCGCTAGTGCTAGTTCATAATTATCTTTTCCCCTGCCCATATAGTTAATGCTATAAATGGTGCATTTCTCCTGATTAAAATAGTTAAAATAATATTGTAAAAATTTATAATACTAAACTATGCTGAAATAGAATCGCAGCAACATAAATGGAATTAAAATGAAGATAATATCCTGGAATGTAAATGGGATAAAGGCGCGCCTACCCCTCGTGCTTGACTGGATCAAAAAAAACAATCCCGATATTGTCGCTTTACAAGAGATTAAATGTCTTTCTGAAAGTTTCCCATATATGGAATTTGAAGATCTTGGCTATAATATTAAGGTCAATGGGCAAAAATCTTTTAATGGAGTTGCGCTTTTATCCAAAATCCCCTTTAGCGAAACCAGCAAAGGGCTAGGACTAATCAAAGAAGGCGAAAAGGAAGAACAAGCTAGACTGATTGAAGGAGTTTTCTCCATTGATAAAACTGTTATCAGAGTTTGTAATATTTATCTTCCCAATGGTAATCCGGTTAATAGTGATAAGTTTCCCTATAAATTAGCATGGATGGACAGGCTCATTGATTTTGCAAAAGAACGTTTAACATATGAGGAACCATTTATTTTACTCGGCGATTTTAATATTATCCCTGCACCAATTGACGTATATGATCCCAAAGAGTGGTGGGGAGATGCGCTATATAGAGAAGAAAGTTTGGCAAAATTTCGCACTCTCCTAAATATCGGCCTAAGAGATTGCTTGCGCCTTGTCAGCGATGAAGTGATCTACAGTTTTTGGGACTTTCAAAAAGGGGCATGGAAAAAAAATAACGGATTGAGAATAGACCATATATTGGCCAGCCCATTGGCTTGTGATGCTCTAACATCTGCCAGAATTGATAAAGCACCGCGCTCATATGAAAGACCATCAGACCATGTGCCAATAATTGGAGAATTTTTCTAAAGATAGACTAACCATGCCTTATTAATATATTTATAAAGTTGTCCGTGAAGAATTTTTATTATATTGATATTTCTTGATATTTTGCTCTTGTCGGGCATTTAATATTGCCAGATTTTACCTCCCCTTATGTGGTTTTCTTGCAATTTGAATATGAATATTTTTGCTGTTTCTGATTTCTGATTTCCGCCTTCTGCCTCTCGTCCTCACCCTTTCTCTTGCCCATATCCCAGCCCTTGCTCTAGTCCCGCTCTCACCATTCTCAATATTTGAATTATAATCATAGAGTTTCAAAGTTCTTTGTTTTACAAAGTAAAAATATATATCTATTCCGATTTCTTTGCAGATTCTGCCCCCCGATTTCCACCTTCCGACCTTTGATTTTTGAGTCCTGCCCCTTACCTAAGACAACACACCCACTGCTAACCAATTGAAATATAGTAATAATTGCCGAACCGTACCGTACGGTACGGTACGGCGAATGTGGAATGAAAACAATATGTTAGCAACAGTGAAATAGTTTCGTTGTGGTCTTCGGTTAAAAAAATAGTTTAGTTGAGATCTTTGGTTAAAATAATATGTTAGTCCTCCGTGAAGATTTATCGCTCAGAAGTTGGAAATCAGAAATTTAATTTGTGAAGAAAAAGGATAGTGTGTATGGCGGGCGGTTACTAACATCAATTACAACAAAAACTTTGGCTTTGCTCAACATGGCACAATGTTTAACCCCAGCATAAATTCAAAAGTCCACGCCCCACAATTAGTTCCACAAAATTACTCCCCAAAACCATACCCTACACCCCTCCAAGACCTATCCTCTACAATTAAATAACTTAACTTACCGGAATAAAATATTATTTCCACTTTGCAAAACAAAGAACTTTGAAACGCTATAATTATGATTCAAATATTGGGAATGATGAGAGCGGGGGCTAGGGTAAGGGTAAGGGTAAGGGTAAGGGTAAGGGCGAGGACGAGAGGCAGAGGGCGGAAATTGCAAAAATATCCATCAAAATTACAAAAAAACTGCATATGGAGAGGTAAAATCTGGCAATATTAAATGCCCGATAAGAGCAAAATATCGAAAAATATCAATATAATAAAAATTCTTCACGGAGGACTATTTATAAACTACTCATATCAACCGAGCAGCCCTGCCCCAGTCGGGGTAAAGTGCTGATGAACCCCCTACCCGCTAGAAGCAGAGCAAAATAGCCTATAATTTTTCTATAACCCGTTGTAATTTCTCACGCACCTCACCGGCAATTGCTGCAAGCTGTTCATTCCTAATTGCCTGCATGGAAGCCATAGGATCTACCGCACTAACCAAAACTTTGCCATTTTCCTCCTGCACAATAACATTGCATGGCAGCATAGTGCCAATATTTGGCTCAGCCAATAGCGCCTTATGCGCAAAGGCAGGATTACAGGCTCCAAGAATAATATAGGGGCGAAAATCAACATCTATCTTTTTCTTTAAGGTTGCTTTAACGTCAATAGTAGTGAGCACCCCAAATCCCTCTTCGGCTAGCGCCGCTGTTACTTTTTCAATTGCCTCGTCAAATGAAAGGTCAACTTGTTTATCAAATGAATAGCTCATTTATCATCTCCAAATTATATTAGTTAATTCTAATATAAACTATTATTCTAATTTGACCAGTAAAAAATTAATTTATCAGCTCCAACACATCATTTTTAACAGAATATCCGCTTAAAGTTTCTAGAAAACTCATTCCTAACAGCGAGGTTTCCAGTAAATCATCCTGTGCCACAAAGGCGCGAATATTATTTCTTTCAATATTACCGACTGTAATTTTTTCTAAAACAACGCTGGCTGCTTTAGTAATGCCGTTGGCGGTTTGCACTCGCACATTATATTTAAGATTGCCCAAATTTAACCCAACCCTGACAGCATCTTCGTGATTGAGCACCACAAGGCTGGCACCAGTATCAAAAATCATTTTTACCCTGACATTATTAATCCTTACATTGAGCTTAAAAGAGCCATCTAAAGAGCGATGAAATGCTGCCGCGCCAGCATCAGAAGAAATATTTGCGCTGGCAGGAGCAAGTTCTCCAGCTATACGGCCGGCAAATTTTCCAATATCTTCGCGATAAATATAGGCAATAATTGCAATGGTAAAAATTATCACCCATAAAATTATGCTTCTTAATATTTCGGATAATTTTATTCTTCTGGAAAAAGCTCCCCCCGCAACCAAAATCAAAACCATTATAAGGGCGATAATTTGCCCTGTCTGCTCTTGAGTTAAACCAATGAGCGAGCCTGCATCGACCGAAATTATAAGGGCTAAAGCGATGGAAATTAATAATGCAACACCAATAAAAAGCATAATTCACCTAAAAATTCATAATAAAGACAAAGACACAAAGAGCCCCTATCTCAAGCAGTCCTTGCAGCGCTCCGATTAAATCTCCCGTTTGTCCTAATATTAATTTGTTAGAAAGCCATGTCCAAAATATGGTAATTATAATTAAAATTATAGTTGCTAAAAAAATAGCGAAAAACCCACCAAATGGTGCAACCAAAATTGTGCTAATTAACAGCGCAAAAATGAGACCTATATAAAAGGAAAATTTATCTAATTTTCCAATATTGGCCGAAACGCCATGTGAGCGGGCCGGTGTCAATTTTAGCGGCAAAAAAATTGCTCCAGAGCGCGCCATTATAGTTGCCCCAAGCCATAAAAAACTAGCACTAAGCGGAGAAATAGATATAAGAGCGGCAAGGGCAAAAATTTTTACTAAAACATAGATAATCAGCGCTAAAATTCCATAAGTTCCAAGCCTACTATCTTTGAGAATTTCTAACCTTTCAGCTATATTTTTGCCACCAAAAAGCCCATCAAAACTATCAGCAAGACCATCTTCGGCCATTGCCCCGCTTATTAATGCAAAAGAAGCAACAGCCAAACTGGCAGCCAAAAGAGGCGGCAAACCAATAAGGCTGAGTAAATATAAAATCAGAGCGGGGAAAAAACCTATTATTAAGCTTACAATAGGCAAGGTAGGAGCCATTTTTTTTAAGGAAAGAGGGGGGATTTTCTTAAGATTAAGCGGAATTATGGAATAAAAACCAAGACCCATACTTATACCCATTATTATATTGGCGAAAAAACCGCTTTCCCCAACTTCCTCTATCTTATCATTGCCAATTAAATTGCGAATCTGCGAATATTTATCTTCCACCAAAACACCTCTATTTTAGGAATATAATGTCTAACTATAAAACTAAAAAAATACCAGAGCCATTTTTAGAATTTGACCTATTAGTGCATTCTGTTCCTGATGGGGATGAAGATGCGGTTAACAAAGTTAAAGAGCGCGATTTACAATTGACTAAGCCTGCCGGCTCACTCGGTGAACTGGAAAAAATGGTTGAATTTTTAGCCCGCTGGCAAAGAAAGCCTAAACCCACTTTGGATAATCCAATGGTGGCTATTTTTGCCGGCAATCACGGGGTTGCAGCGCGGGGAGTTTCAGCCTTTCCAACAGAGGTTACAGCGCAAATGGTAGCAAATTTTAGAGCCGGAGGGGCAGCAATTTCGCAAATTTGTGCTTTACACAAATTAAATTTAAGAGTGTTTGAGCTAGCGCTGGAAGTAGCTACTAAGGATTTTACTATTGAGGCGGCATTAGACAATAAAAGCTGTGCGGCAACCATTGCCTATGGCATGGAGGCAATTGCTGGTAATCCTGATTTGCTCTGTATTGGGGAAATGGGAATAGGAAATACGACAGTTGCCAGCGCGCTTTATGCAGCTTTGTTTGGCGGCACGGCCAAAGAATGGGTTGGACGCGGAACTGGGGTTGATGATGAGGGCTTAAAAAGAAAAATAGCTGTAGTTGAGAAGGGACTGGCGCTACATCTAAGCGATAATCCAACTCCTTTTGAAATTTTAGCGCGGCTTGGCGGGCGTGAATTTGCGGCAATGGTTGGGGCGATAATAGCTGCGCGGCACAATAATATTCCGGTAATTATTGATGGATTTATTGCGAGTGCCGCAGCGGCAGTCATTTATGCAATTAATCCATCAGCCCTAGACCATTGTATATTTGCGCATATTTCTAAAGAAAATGCGCACAAAAAAGCACTTAAAAAAATGCAAAAAAAAGCGCTTCTTAATTTAGAAATGCGCCTGGGAGAAGGAACTGGCGCTGCTTTGGCTGCGGTTTTTGTAAAAAGCGCATTATATTTGCATAATAATATGGCAACTTTTGCCCAAGCAGCCGTTGCAGAAAAAAACAGTAATGGTTAAGGCTGATTTAGCTTATGTTGAAATTACAATATTTAGCAGAATTATTAATAGATCGGCTCTAACAATATGGGCTGCCCATTTAGCAGATCAATCACCGAACTATCTCCATCAAAAACAAGATTATTCTCAAAAATTCCATCTTTATATTCTTCTTGCTCTGCCGCCTTCGCTGCCTCTGCTGCTAATCTTTTTTCTTCTTCCTCGCGTCGCTTTTGCTCCAAAATTCTAGCCTGTTCTTGCATTAAATTTAACCTAATCCTTGCCGCTTCTCTTGAACGTTCATCTGCTTCCTGACGCAATTTCTCTAACCGATCCACCTCCATTTCAAGCGCCTTTACCATAAGGCCATCAATCATTGGGCTAAGAATAAAACTTATTTTCGGCTGAAATAAGCTATCCTCCAATTTAATGCCAATTTTTGCATTGGTTTTATCCAGTAAAATAGATGTATTGGCTAAAATTTTAGGTGTAAGCACCCAATTAGAAAAAATGGTAAAATCAGCCAAATTTAGGCGAAAATTACCAAAAAGCTGCGCCATTTTTTCATTAATGATAATATTAGAAGCCCTAATATTGCCGCCTGTAATAGAAATTATTGCTTCTATTTCCTTAGCTCCAAAACTCCCCTTATTCAGCAGAGCTAAGATATCTGCTTCCAGGTCTTCCTTTAGCAAATTTTCAACATTTTCTTCAATTTCCAACTGCTCAAAAATATTGGGATTAAGATTAAATATTTCAACATTATCTAATCTAACCGTCCCCTCGCCAGCAAGATTTGTAATAATTTCTGCATAAGAATTTCCATTTGCCGAAAATTCTATTGAGGCGCTTATAACACCCTTTAATCTTTTGGCCAAAGGCTTTCCAAAAATATCAGCCAAATCAAGCTCACTAAATTCAATATGTCCGCTAATCTGTTTTGGAACCTGCTCTAATGAACAACAAATAGTTAAATCAATATTTATATTTTTATCATTTATCTTGGCTGAAAAATCACGAATATGAACATTATTATTGTCAATAATATATTCAAATTTGCTATTTTCAGCTATTTTTTTCCCATTTTTAGAAATATAATCAGCCCTAATTAATAAATTTAGGCGCGAATTATCCTCGCTTTTAGCTAGTGAAAACAGTCCATCAGGCCACATATTCTCACCAAATTTCTCACCAACCAGAGAAGCATTACCAGAAAATAAACCAGCTAAAGCGCTAAATCTAATTTGCTCTAAATTTAATGTTCCTGAAATATTGATATTTTTAGCAATAATTTGTCTTTCAATTTCTCCATCTAGCTTAATATTAGCAATTTTGCCCGTAATATTACGCAAATTTATTTTATCCTTAGAAAAATTCAAATTTGCTTTCCCTGCAAAAGGGGCAGCTTCAAAGCCCTTTATTTTAATCAATTCAATAAGGGGCACAATATTGTGCAAATTTATATTCAACTCCCCCTTACCCCTTAAATTCGCCAAATCACTAACAATTAAATCGCCATTAAATTCAATTTGCTCTTCTTCATTGGAAAATTTAATTTTTGTTCCAAGACTATTCATTATTGCGCCGTTAAATTCCGCATTTAGTAAAATTGATTCTGCAGAAAAAACAGCGCCATAATTTGCAATAAATTCAGGGCTGATATTAGCATTAATTGTTGCTTTCAACGGAGCGCTAGCATAGGCAAAAATCCCTTCCATAAATTCAACGGACAAATCTGCCTCTAATTTATCCTTACCGTTCATATTATTTTTAGCATTTATATATAATTCCTGTTTGTTTTTTTCTCCCGGCTCGCTAAGCGAAAGGGTAAGATTAAGGGAGTTGGAGGCAAAAACTTGCCGTAAGAATGAATGAATATTCGTAGGTAAATTAAACTTTCTTAAAATATTAAACGGCACTCCCTTCCCTTCCGGATTAGAGGCAAGATTAATATTAGCCTGTCCAAAAATCTGTTGGTTATTTTTTCTCTCTTTATCTTTTCTATTTATAATTTGCCCAACAAGCCTAAATTCTGAATTAGTTTCGTCAAAAAAGGAAGCTTCCTTAAAATCCATGCCTTTATCATTATATTTGCCAATAAATTGGGCATTAAATAAATTATTTTCTAATAGAAAAAATTGGGCAGCAGAAATATTAAAATTAAGCGCTGAAAAACTATGTGAAAAAGAATTATCTTTTTCTAAATCTGGTAATAATTTAATCAGCGCGCCAGAAAGGCCCTTATCAAATTTGCCCAAATTTACTGTTAAGTTTAGATCTGATTTTTTAGCAAAAGAAAAATTAAAGGAAATATTATTTCTGCTTTGAGCAAAATCAAACTGACCATTATCAAGGCTAAAATCACTTTCGCTAAGCCTAACCTCTCCCGTTAATGAAAAGGGAATATTTAATAAATTTTTATCACTCTCAATAAAACGCCATTTTTTGGCCAATAAATGCGCCTGTTCGCCCTTAACAAGCATATTGCCGCTAAAAATAGGTCGCCCATTCTTCCTTGTAAGCCTGCCAGCGCTTAATCTTAACAAACTATTGGGAGCGATAATAGTGGAAAATTCATCAATAAACCATTCTTTCCCATCTGTTCTTGCATCAAGGCGAATATTTCTAAGAGAAAATTTCCCCAAATCCAGCTCTAATATATCAACTCCGACCTGCCCGTTAATGGGTATTAGTGGTGGATTTGGCAATTCCCTTAAAATTTGCAAAATGGCAAAAGATTTATCTTCTTCATTCAAAATATGATTATTTATGCCAAGCGATATAATTCCTCCAGATATTACGGCCGAAAAACCCTTTTTAGAGCCCAATTCAATACTGGCTGCACCTGTTAGACGAGTTGCAGGCAAATTTTCATCAGGAATAATTGTAAATTCTCTAAATAAAATTTCATCTAAAGAGGCCTTTATTTGCGATTCAACAATTAGATCTCCACGAATTCCAAGCGACTTTTGTTGCTCTCTTTGCGAAAAAAGTGCATTTTTTAGCCTAAAATCAACATTACCAGCAAATTTTGGCGATTCATTTATATTTAACAAGCCTTCTATCTTTAATATATATTCACTTTCTGGGGATTGAGAAAATAATAATAATTTTAATTCATTATTTTCATTAAGAGTTGAACTATTAATTTTAACTTTATGTTTTTTTTGTAAAAATTCAACCTCTCCACTAAGTGTGAAAGGACCGTTCAGGCCAGCCAGGCTCAATTCACCAAAGAAATTCTTTGCATTTATTTTCTCGCCAATACGATCATCAAACAGTTCGATAGAGCCATTTTCTATTTTTGCATTATTAATTGAGAGATTTATATGTTCGACCGTTTTGGGAATATTTAATGGACGGACAAATTGACCATTTTTATCTATTTTTAGAAAAATCTTCGGATCAGAAAATAAAAGATCGGTAATAATATATTTATCGCGGAAAAAATCCAATAAAGAAAATTTGGCGCTTATATTAGAAATTTCTGCAATAATTTCATTATCCTTGCCAATAATAATATTACTGAAATTTAATTTTGGCTGCGGCAAAAGAGAAAGCGACATATTACCCTTAATTTTTACAGGCTGCCCAAGCGCTTTTTCAGCAATAAATTCCATTCTGTCGCGATAAGAATTCCAATCTATCATTAGCGGAGCAAAAAAAGCCCCCAGCAACAGAATAATCGCCATCATCCCGATAATAATATAAAGCCGATTTAACATAAAATCCTTGTTTGTTATTCTGTTTCGTTACTATTATTCGCTAATATAGTCTGGTAGAATTTTTTCAAACTAACTAAACTATATCAAAATATAATTTAGAAAATAGATATAGCATATCAAAATAAATTAAATAGGAACAATCAATGTCACGCCGGCACGGACGTATCCACCAGATAAATATGGTCATATATCGTTGGGTTCGCCCCCATATTGATATTTTTCTTTCTTTACAGCAGCCAAAGGTGTGGATTTTAGCGATAATTGCTGGCATTGCAGGAGGAATACTAGGTATTTTATTTCGCCAACTTATCGGTTTATTCCAATATTTATGGGTGGGAACAAATTCCGAACGTTTTTTGTTAATGCTTTCAACCTTACCATGGTGGGCGGTAATAGCAGGCCCCTTATTTGGCGGTTTGCTGGTAGGGACAATATTACATTTTTGGCACCCTTCCGCCCGCGCTGGTGGGGTTGCCGATGTTATTGAGGCGCGCGCTCATTCCAGCAAAAATCTTGAACTTAAAAATGCAACTATTGGCACGCTAATTTCGGCCATAACGCTTGGTTTTGGTGGTTCGGCAGGCCGCGAAGGACCAATAGTATTTTATGCGGCGGCAGTTTCAAGAGCTCTTTTTCGCTTTTTTGAACTACCTCCCTCTGCCAGAAGAACCATGCTGGCTTGCGGAGTGGCGGCAGCTATTTCTTCTTCATTTAATGCTCCCATAGCTGGAGTTTTATTCGCCCATGAAGTTATATTAGCCCATTTTGCAATGAGCGCCTTTGTTCCTCTGGTAGTTGCAGCAGTTACAGCGGCGGTGATTTCGCGCATGTGGTTTGGTGATGTTCCGGCCTTTTTTGTTCCCGATTTTACCCTAACTTCATTTTGGGAAGTGCCAGCCTTTGCCCTGCTTGGTGTTGTTTGTGCTTTGGTTGCAATATTATTTCAATCTGCGATTATTGGGACAGATTGGATGTCGCGCCACATGAAATTACCAATTTTTATGCGTCCTGTTTTAGGCGGTTTCCTGGTTGGTTTAATAGCTCTGGCCTTTCCGCAAGTTCTTGGCGTTGGCTATGAAGCAACAGATCGCGCGATTACAGGGGAAATGGATCTATGGCTAATGCTTGCCCTTATTATCGCTAAAACAATGGCCACCGCCATAACTCTTGGCTCGCGCATGGGAGGGGGAGTATTTTCGCCCGCGCTTTATTTAGGGGCAATGACTGGCGGCGCTTTTGGCATTATGGCGCTAAGCGTCTTTCCTGATAGGGTTTCAGATAGCGCACTTTATGCGATTATTGGTATGGGCGCAGTTGCGGCGGCGGTGCTTGGTGCGCCAATTTCAACTACCGTTATGATTTTTGAATTAACGGGCGGCTTTGCCTTTTCCATTGCCCTATTAATAGCCGTTTCTATTTCTACTGGCTTATCGCAATTAGCTATGGGAAGAAGTTTCTTTTATTGGCAGCTTTTTACGCGCGGCATTATGTTAGAGGAAGGACCACATCAATATTATGCACGCCAAATAAGGGTTAGGGACATTATGGCTCCCTTTGCCAAAGGTGAAGAATTACCCCATTTTGATATTACCAGTTCAAAAGCCTGGCTTCGCACCAACGATACGCTTGAAACCGCATTAAGAGCTTTTGATAGTTCTGGCAAATCGCGCCTTATAGTATTAGATGGACATAAACATAAGCCCGTTGGCTGGCTGTATCACGTTGATGCTCTATCAAACTATAATAAAGCGCTGGTCAATCAGAGCCGCGAAGAACATATTTAGCATTTATTTAGCAAAATATAAGGAATATTAGAAATAGGCGCCTAATATTGAACATATTAAGCGCCTTTTGTAAAAATGTTAGTCAACCGGCAAAGTTGCAGCATATGCTAGAACATCAACAGAATATTGAAGCGGGAATGCGCGTAAATTAATCATTGCAGCTCCGGGATGAGAATTTAATATTTTGTGTAATACCTCATCCGCCAACTCACTGGCTTCTGTGCCAACAAATTTGCTTGTTCCTTCATCTCCCCAATCGAGCAACCTACCATCAAAACCATGACAAGCAGCACATACAGTCTGGAAAATACCACGCCCAACATTAATATCTCCGGCTTTAACCCGACGAGTTTTAATATCAACATATTTAAGCGTATCCACTTGTCCACGACTGACAAAGGCGGCAATTCGTCCTAATTGCTCATCATTTATCATATCAGTTGTGTAAAGATGAGTTTTATCGCGAATAATTGCAGCAATCTGCTCAACCGATTTCCCCTTTGCGCCATTAATGCCTATTATTCCCGTATAATTTGGGCCTGAGCCATAAATTCCATCTTTACCCAGATAATCCCAGCCATGACATGATTTACAGCGCCAGCTATCTTTGCCCTTTTTTTCCGAGCTGGCAGGATAGCTCGGATGGGTTCCCTTTGGCTCGGCTACATTAAGCGCTTCCCACCAATTATCATATATGCGACCGCCAGCAGCTAAAATCCAGGGCTCCTCTGGATTAGTAGGTAAGCCATGCACAAAATCGGGGGAGCCAGAGCTATATTGATAATCTCCCACTCCTCCTTCCCCATTAGCGGCACCTACTATATTGGCAAAAATAAAAATGGCTGAAATAGAGCCAATAATTGTTTTTTCTAAAAATTTCATTATTCCCTCCCTTTTCGGTAAACTCAGCGTTTACACGGGCAGTTTACATCACAAAAATGTTATTTGACAAATATTTTCTGAAAACAGGCAAAAACTATTCTTTGCCCCATTTAATTTATAAATTAGGCTGTAACTGTGCTATAAGCGAACAAATAGCGATTCTAATCATGAATAAAATGCCGAATAATAAATTCTCACTAAGCTCGCAATTAACATTGACCAATAAAGAATATTTGCAAGGTCTAAATGAGCAACAATTAGAAGCCGTCCTCAATATTGAGGGACCATTATTAGTTCTGGCTGGTGCCGGAACGGGTAAAACGCGAGTTCTAACCACGCGCATTGCGCATATTTTAGCCTCAAATTTGGCTCGCCCAAATGAAATAATTTCTGTAACTTTCACCAATAAAGCCGCAATGGAAATGAAAGAACGTGTGGCTAAATTAATTTCTATACCGCTTGAGGGCATGGCATGGCTTGGCACATTCCATTCGGTCGGCGCAAAAATTTTACGCCGCCACGCTGAATTAGTAGGGCTCAAAAATGATTTCACAATTTTAGATAGTGATGATCAAATTAGATTAATGAAACAAATTTTGCGAGCCAATAATATTGATGAAAAACGTTGGCCAGCGCGCCAATTTGCTTCTCTTATTGATGGTTGGAAAAATAAGGGGCTACTGCCCAAAGATTTGCGCAGTGCTCATAAATCACTATTTGCCAATGGGCTGGCTGATAAATTATATCAACAATATCAACAGCGCCTTAGCGACCTGAATGCTGCTGATTTTGGTGATTTATTATTATTATCCATTAAATTATTCAAAGAAAATCCGGATATTCTTACCCTTTATCAGCGCCGTTTCAAATATATTTTGGTTGATGAATATCAGGATAGTAATGTTGCGCAATATTTATGGCTTCGTCTGCTGGCACAGGGAAAAAAGGCAAATGAAGCAAATATTTGCGTTGTTGGTGATGATGATCAATCAATCTATGGCTGGCGGGGGGCAGAAATTGACAATATTTTACGCTTTGAAAAAGATTTTCCGGGAGCCAAAATAGTCAAATTAGAGCGTAATTATCGCTCTAGCGCTCATATCCTTAAATGTGCTTCCAAAATTATCGCCAATAATAAGGGACGCTTGGGTAAAACCCTATTTGCTAATAGTGATAATGATGGTGAAAAATTAATTTTAACCGCAAGCTGGAATGGAGAAGAGGAGGCATATTTTGTAGCCGAGCAAATAGAGCAGCTACAAAGAGAAGGTGAAAAGCTTAATTCTATGGCAATTTTGCTTAGAACCACCGCGCAAATGCGCGAATTTGAAGAAATATTTATCAAAAGGGGAATAAATTACCGCGTTATTGGAGGAGCAAAATTTTATGAAAGACGAGAAATTCGCGATTCACTAGCTTATTTACGTCTAATCCACCAGCAAACTTATGATTTGGCGCTGGAAAGAATTATAAATGTGCCAAAACGCGGCATTGGTGCAGCAAGCGTGCAATTAATACATAAAACCGCCCGTGCGCACAATATTTCCATGATGCAGGCTATCCGCCTATTGATTGAAACGGAAGAATTAGGAGCAAAACAGCGAAAAACCCTTAGCTTTCTTATAGATCAATTTGATGATTGGTCTAGACGCGCCAAAACAACACCCCCCTTTGAATTGGCCGAAGCTGTGCTTGATGAAAGCGGATATAGTGCCTTTTGGCAAAATGAAAAAACTGCCGATGCTCCGGGAAGGTTAGAAAATCTAAAAGAGTTGGTCAATTTTATGCGTGAATTTGCCACTCTTGAAGAATTTTTAGAACATATTGCCTTGGTTTTAGAGCGACAGAGCGATGATAGTTTAGATGCTGTTTCAATTATGACCCTGCATGCTGCAAAGGGATTAGAATTTGATAATATATTCCTGGCCGGCTGGGAGGAAGGACTTTTTCCAAGTCAAAGATCGCTTGATGAAAATGGATTAAGCGGACTTGAGGAGGAACGCCGGCTTGCCTATGTCGGAATAACACGCGCGCGCAAACGTGCCTTTATTTCACTTGCGCAAAACCGCCTCATTCACGGCTCATGGCAAACAACTATTCCTTCAAGATTTATTGATGAATTGCCACCATCTTCGGTTATTATTAATAAAAATCATGGCGCTTTTGTAAAAGAAAGTGCAAATAACTATATAGATACCGGTTCTAACACTAGCAATAATGTGGATATTCTTGATGAATTTATCCCAAATCCAAATAGTGATAATAGGGTGATTGAGGGTAAATTTTATGAAAAAACCAATAATTTTACCTCTAATTTTCGCATTGATCAGCGCGTTATCCACCGTAAATTTGGCGTTGGAACAATTACAAATATAGAGGGAAGGAAACTTAGCATTAACTTTGAAAGTGCCGGGCCAAAACGGGTCTTGGATAGTTTTGTAAAAGAGGAGCAGGTTAAAATATAATATAAAATATAATATTTGACTATTTTTGAGAATAGGCCACTATATTCTATTATGCGAAATATTATGCAGAATCTGGTGCGCCTAACATTATATTTTTTGATCTTTTTTCTGCTACTTAGCATGAAAGCCTATGGGCAAGCCGATTCTATTATTGGAATTTGGCTAACGGAAGTTAAATCGCATATAAAAATTATTCCCTGCAGTGAAGGATATTGCGGCTATATTAACAAAGTAGCAATCAGAGATGAGATTTATATAAAATATAAAAAAGAAATTGATGAAATGGGCGTGCAAAATATTATCGATTTTTTTAATGAAGAGCCAGCATTAAGGACCCGCCCACTATTAGGCTTAAAAATAATGACTCTCAAATATGATGCGAAAAAGAAAATATTTAATGGGGAAGTTTATAATCCAGAAGATGGAAAGACCTATTTAGGAAAAATTGAAATAATTAACAAAGATCAATTACGCCTAACTGGCTGCACTTTTTTTAATTTATTGTGCAAAAGTGAAAATTGGTTTCGCATTGGAAATATTGATTAACACAGATATTCTAGCGGTTTAGCCCATCACATAATTTGGCAATAGACATTATTTTTTCTGATTGTTCCATATTTGGGTCGGGCAAATTTATTATCGCCCATAAATTTTCTTTTTCAACCAGTTCAAGCGAACATTGACAATAAGAAGCACAATATGGCGCATTATTACCCATTTCCAGACAGTTAGAAAAACAAGCCCCATAAAATGCTTCCCCCCTTCCCTGCTCTGCTGGCTTTAGATAAATAGAAAGCGGATAAAGAACAGATAATAATATTGGCTGATGCAGCAAATAAATAATTAAACTCCACCTTCCTATATTAGCTATTTGTTTTAGACCAAATTTATCTGCAGAAATTTTGCTTAAATAATGTAATATATTATATTTTAGCACTAGCCGCATAAAGACCATGCCAAATAACACAATTGCAAAAGAAGGAAAAATCGGCACTAAATCCCCCGTTAAGGGCGGCTCTTGCCATAGACCAATAAAGGATAGCGCTGGCTGATTAAAAATCGGACTAGAGATAAAAAATGGCATTAAATAAATAATTAGGGCAATAATAAATATTAACCAAATAGGCGCCCTTAAAAAGGGTAAAGCTAAAATAGAAAAAATTGCTATGGCGTGTAAAATGCCAAAATAAACAAACATATAGGGAAAAATAAGGTAGGTTACCAATGTTATGAACATTGCGGCGGTAAAAATAATTATAAAACGGCGAAAAAATTTTCTCCATTTTATGCTCTCAAAATGCGCTAATATTAGCGAAACACCAGTTAAAAATAAAAATGAACCGGATAAAATACGAGCAAAAGCAACCCATATTGGATCAACCGTTACATCCAGCCGGATAAAGCCCACTAACCTTAAATCAAAGAAAAGATGATAAATTACCACCCCTATTATCGCTAGCCCACGAACAATATCAATTAGTTCAATTCGTCTATGGCTGTTTTTTTTATGTGCGCTAAACTGTTTGATAATTTTAACCCTTTAACAAAATAAATGATTTTATCGCTAAATTTATAGCTTTTCTATCAACTAAATAGTAAATGTAAATCTGGACATAATCACTAAAAATTGAAGTTTTGCATGATAATAAGCCTAAAAATTACAAATTTGCGTAAAGAAGAAGCTTTTTTGCTAGTGGATAAGGTTTTTGAATTTGAAGATTTAGCTCTTAGTGCGAGTGCATTTGAGCAGGAGAAAAATATTTGGACATTTCAGGCACTTTGCGAATCAGAGCCCAATATGGAGCTATTTAATAAGATAGCTTATAATATTTTACAAAAAAGAGTGGAATTTTGCCTAGAAAAAATTGATGAAAATTTTGACTTTGTTTCTCACTCACTAAAAAATTTGCAACCAATAATTGCTGGAAAATTTTATATTTATGCCAGCCATAATAAGCAAAAAATACCCGACAAATTAACTGCAATTAAAATAGAAGCCTCCCAAGCCTTTGGCACTGGCCATCATGAAACAACATTTAGTTGTTTAGAAGCAATTGAGGAATATATTAGCAATAATAATCCCGCAAAAATTTTAGATTTAGGAACAGGCAGCGGAATTTTAGCCATTGCTATTGCTAAAAGGCTTAATAAAACAATATGGGCTAGCGACAATGATGAAACCGCTATTGAAATTGCTAAAAGAAATTTGGCAGAAAATAAAGTTTCCGATTTGGTGAATCTAGTTAAGGCTGAAGGGTTTGAGCATGAAAGCCTAAAGAATAATGCACCTTTTAATTTAGTAATAGCAAATATTTTGGCTGATCCATTAATTAAACTGGCAAAATATATGGATAAATATTGCGCTAAAAATTGCGCCCTTATTTTATCAGGCATTTTAAGCGAACAGGCGGCAAATATAATTACCGCCTATCAGCATTTTGGTTTTAATTTAGAACGACGATTTAACAGGGGGGAGTGGGTAAGTTTGCTGATGGTTAGAGAAGGTTAGTAAATTTAACACGCATAGCTTTGCGATATTGTTCTATCTCGCGCTCAACACCGCGCGCACGTCCCTCAACCATTGCATCAAACATATTTCTCAAAAAACCTTTTTCTTTGCGCATAATTCTTCTCCTTTATCTTTCCATGCGCTCAATATATGGTTAAAAGGTAGTTTTAGCTAGAGGTGATTGAGAAAGCCAGCTATGCACAATATGCATAGCAAGACGGTTAAATAAAGGAAATTTGGAAGGGGTTTTATGTCATTTTTACAAAATTTTTCCGCTCAAAGCGACAAGGGAAACATTCCCTTACGTCTCTCACTATTGCGAGAACAAATAAAAAATCACAAATTAGATGGATATTTGCTGGCGCATAGTAACGAACATCGCCTAGAAATTCTTCCAAAATCAGATGAACGTCTTGCCTGGCTTAGCGCCTTTACTGGTTCTGCGGGCATGGCAATTATCGCTAAAAAAAAGGCCGCCCTTTTTGTTGATGGACGCTATATTTTACAAGCACCTAAAGAGACAGATTTAAGCTATTTTGAGGTAAAATTAACTCCCCTAGAAACTATAGAAAAGTGGATAAGAAAAAATTTTTCTAAAGGCGCTATTATTGGCTTTGATGGCTGGCATCATAGTTATGAGGAAATAGAAAAACTAAATAAGGAACTAAAAAATTTTGTTACTCTTAAACCTAGTGACAATCTGATTGATAAAATTTGGCTTGATCGCCCCTCTCCCCCCTTTGGGGAAATTAAATTTTTACCCAAAAAATTAACGGGAAAAACTGCGCAAGAAAAAATAAAAGAAATACAAAATATTCTTTGCGAGAAAAAGATTGACAATCTTATTCTAACTATACCGGAAAATATATGCTGGCTGTTTAATATGCGCGGGCGCGATGTACCAAATACCCCCATTGTCCTTTCATTTGCTATTATTCCCAATAATAATATGCCGACCCTTTACTTCTCAGAAAAAAATATTGCTCAAGACAGTTTGATGGCGCTGGATAAATTAGCACATTTAGCTATAAGGGACGAATTTCTTAAAGATATAAAAAAATTAGCTAAAAAAAGGGGGAAAATTTGGTTAGATAAATCAATAATTCCCTTCATAATTGCCGATATTTTACAAAAATCAAAACAAAAAATATTCTTCGCCCCTGATCCTATTCTAGTGAGAAAAGCACAAAAAAACCGATATGAAATAAGGGAAATAAAAAAAGCGCATATATTAGATGGAGTGGCTCTAGCAAAATTCCTGCACTGGTTTGATGAAAATGCACATTCAGGTCAAATTGACGAAATCAGCATGGTTAAGAAATTAGAAATTTTTAGAAGAGAAGAGCCAAGCCTTGTTGATATTAGCTTCGCAACCATTGCTGGGGCGGGGAAAAATGGTGCAATTATCCATTATAGAGTAGATGAAAATAGCAATAAACCGCTTAAAAAGGGCGAATTAATGCTGCTTGACAGCGGGGGGCAATATTTAAGCGGCACAACTGATGTAACGCGCACTTTATTTTGCAATTTTGCAACTAAGGAACAAAAAAGAGAATTTACACTTGTCCTGAAGGGCATGATTGCCCTTAGTAGAGCTATTTTTCCTATTGGAACAACTGGGGTGCAGCTTGATAGTTTAGCGCGCCAATTTCTCTGGCAGAAGGGGAAAAATTATAATCACGGCACGGGACACGGGGTTGGCGCTTTTCTTTCGGTGCATGAAGGGCCTTTTTCTATCTCCCCGCGCTCAAACCTAGCTATTATTGAAAATTTGCTTCTCTCAAATGAACCTGGCTTTTATAAAGAAGAAGAATATGGCATCCGTATTGAAAATCTTATTTATAGCAAAAGGAGCAGGAAATATTCCAACTATCTTGAATTTGAAACTATTACTCTTGTTCCAATAGAAACACGCCTGATTGCTAAGGAGCTTTTAACAAGAGATGAAATTGACTGGCTAAATGACTATCATAAAAAGGTGTTTCTTAAAATAAGTCCATATTTAAGTGCCGATGTTAAACAATGGTTAAAAAAGGCTACAAAACCCATTTAATCCGGCTGTAAAATATAATCTATGAAATAAAATATATTTCAAAAAATTATTGAACCATTTATAGTGGGTAAATTAACCTACCTTTTAGAGAATTATATGGCGTTACGCGATTGGTTTTGGATTTTATTATTAGGTATTATTTGGGGTTTTTCCTTCCCGCTTAATGCCATTTTATTAAATGAATTAACGCCTTTATGGATTGCTGCTGGGCGTGTGACTATTGGCGCTATTGCTTCAATTATTTTTCTTTTAATTTTGAAAAAGCAATTTCCCTTAGATTTGATTTTAATATTAAAAATATTTTTACTTGGCATAATTAGCTATGCCATTCCCTTTGCTTTATTTCCATTAGCGCAAATTCATTTAGCAAGTGGAGTTGCATCAATATTAAACGCTATGACACCAATCACAACGGTAATTGTTTCCCATTTTTGGATTGGTGGTGAAAAAGCGACATGGACCAAAGCTTTTGGAATTGGTGCGGGCTTTATTGGTGCAACATTTTTGGCTTTGCCTGCACTGCAAACGGGAGGCAATTCACAAATTTGGGCAATAGGTTTAGCGCTTTTAGCCACTCTTTGTTATGCAACTTCATTAAATTATACCAAGATAAATCTACCAAAGATTGATGCAACAATTTTGGCAACTATTGCCCTAATTGGTGCGAGTTTTGGCGCTATAATCATTGCTCTTATATTTGATGAAATACCCACCATTACAAAAACAAATACATGGATTGCGCTATTTACTATTGGTTTGGTTGCAACCGCTTTTGCTTTTCAAATAATGTATCGTATTTTGCCTAGAATCGGCGCTACAAATTTAACCATCACCACCTTTATTGCACCTATTTCTGCGATAATTTTGGGAGCAAGTCTATTAGGAGAAGAATTACATCTGAGCCATTATTTAGGCATGTTATTTATCTTTTTAGGACTTTTAATGATTGATGGGCGTATTAGTAAACGCTTAAGGCAAATAAAAATTAAATAATTTTCCTTCACTATTTACTAATTAGCCTATGCTATTTTAACGAATATGAAAAATGGCGATCTGTAAAAATGGAAAATTCCTCTCTATTTAGCGATATTTTAATATTCCTTTTGGCAGCAATTATTATTGTGCCAATTTTTTTACAAATAAAAATTAGTTCAATTTTGGGATATTTAGCCGCCGGCATTATTATTGGGCCATTTGGTTTGGCACTGGTAGACGACAGTAAAAATGCTCACGCCTTAGCGGAATTTGGCGTCGTCTTTTTACTATTTACAATCGGATTGGAATTATCATTTGCCAGATTAAAATCTATTGGTGGCAAAATATTTTTACTCGGTCTTTTACAAGTTATAGTTACCTCAATAATTATTAGCACAATTGCCCTCATGCTTGGTCTCTCCCCCTCTGCCTCAATTATTATCGGCACGGGATTAGCTCTTTCCTCTACCGCCTTTGTTATACGTTATTTATCGGAAAAAGGGGAACGAGCCAGCCGGTTTGGCCTTATAGTTTTTGCAATTTTATTAATTCAGGATTTAGCCGTTGTGCCCTTTCTTATTCTTGTTGAATTGCTCGGAAAAGAGGGAGTTTCCTTCTTTAATGCTTTTGGCGGAGCAGCATTAAAGGGATCTATTGCGCTTATCATAGTTATTGTGCTTGGCCGCCTATTATTAAAGCCGCTTTATAGAATAATTGCCAGCGCTAGAAGTTCAGAATTATTTGTCGCGGCAACTCTTTTAGTGGTGCTTGGCACTGGCTGGATAATGTCTAACGCCGGTCTATCTATGACTATGGGAGCATTTTTGGCGGGCGTTTTACTCAGTGAAACAGAATATCGCCATCAAATAGAAGCCGATATAAGGCCGTTTCGTGGAATTTTGCTTGGTCTATTCTTTATGATGATAGGCATGTCAATAAATATTTCCTTGATTATCGAACAATGGCTAATAATTATTTCCTTGCTTATTTCACTATTAATAGGAAAAACATTCATTATTTTTATACTTAGCAAGATTATAGGCAATCCAACCATTTGTTCAATAAAAACCGGATTAATACTTTCACAAGGGGGCGAATTTGGTTTTGTTATGTTTGGTGCGGCCTTAGCGTTGGGTTTAATAGGAGCAGATTTAGCCAATATTTTATTAGCAACAATTGCCCTTTCCATGATTATTACGCCCTTAATGTTTGCCATTGGTCAATATATAGAGAAAAAATATAGTTCACAAAGACAAATTGATAATTCAATTGAATTAGCAAGAAAAGACGAAAAAGAAGCTGAAGTCTTAATTGCCGGTTTTGGTCGGGTTGGGCAAACTGTTGCTAAAGTGCTTTCTGATGCTGGCATATCTTATATTGCACTAGATCTTGACGCAAAAAGAATTGCTAAATGTAGAGAAAAGGGATTGCCTGTTTTTTATGGTGATGCTGACCAAATAAAGGTGCTTGAAGCCGCAGGTGCAGGACAGGTAAAAGTTGCGGTTATTACAATTGATGATAAAAAGGCCTCCCAAAATATAGTTAAAAATTTACGGCAAAACTATCCATATTTACCCATTTATGTCAGGGCTAAAGACAGGCAACATGGTCGCGTGCTAGAAAAAGCAGGGGCAAGCGCCATGGTATCAGAAGCGGCGGAAGCAAGCCTACAATTAGGCTCAATTGTTCTTGCTTCGCTAAATGTCAGCGCCGATGAAATAGCATCTGTCATGAAGGAATATAGGGAAGATGATTATGCCCGCCTTGAAGATGTGATCAGCGCCTAAGGATAAAACATAAGCAAACTATATGTCTAATTTTTCCCTTAATATTTTATTCACCGCTTGCGGGTTTGCTTTACCCTGACTCGCCTTCATTACCTGCCCAACAAACCAACCAATAAGTTTTGGTTTTTCTTTTACCTTTGCCACCTGTTCAGGATTTTTCTCTATAATTTCATCTATCATTTTTTCAATAGCAGCAATATCGCTAAGCTGCTTCATGCCCCGTTTTTCAACTATTTCGCTTGGATTTCCGCCCTCATTCCAGACAATTTCAAAAAGTTCTTTAGCTATTTTGCCAGAAATATCTCCATTTGAAATAAGGTCAATAATTTCCCCCAATTGTTTTGCGCTAAGGGGAGAGTTGCTAATTGATAATTCTTCTTTTGCCAAACGACCAAATAATTCATTTATTACCCAATTAGCGGCCAATTTACCATTACGCCCAATTGCAACTTCCTCAAAAAAATCGGCGTTTAATTTTGAACTAACCAGAACTGAGGCATCATAAGATGTAATATCATATTGCTTTATAAATCTTTCATGTTTTTCATCGGGTAATTCTGGTAGATTTTTGGCTATTTCCTCTATATATTCATCGGATATTTCCAAAGGTAATAGGTCGGGGTCGGGAAAATAGCGATAATCATGCGCCTCTTCTTTTGAGCGCATTGAACGGGTTTTGCCTGTTTTAGCATCAAATAATCTGGTTTCCTGTTCAACAACGCCCCCATCTTCAATAATATCAATTTGTCTTCTCGCTTCATATTCAATTGCAGCAACTGCAAAACGCATGGAATTAATATTTTTAATTTCACAGCGCGTGCCAAACTCTCCTCCAGGCGCACGCACTGAAACATTAATATCAGCGCGTAATGAACCTTGCTCCATATTGCCATCACAAGTGCCTAAATAGCGCAAAATTGTTCTTAATTTGGCAATATAAGCACGCGCCTCCTCACTTGAGCGAATATCGGGTTTTGATACTATTTCCATTAAGGCAACGCCAGAGCGGTTTAGATCAATATAACTCATATTTGGGTGTTGATCATGAATTGATTTACCGGCATCCTGTTCCAAATGTAGGCGCTCAATCCCCACCTCAACAATACCATCTTCGCCCATATCCAATTTAACAACGCCCTCCCCCACAATCGGGTCTTTATATTGAGATATTTGATAACCTTGCGGCAAATCAGGATAAAAATAATTTTTCCTATCAAAAATGGAACGATTATTGATTTTTGCTTTTAATCCTAATCCGGTGCGAATAGCCTGACGCACACATTCTTCATTTATTACTGGCAACATTCCGGGCATTGCCGCATCAATAAAGGAAACATTGGCATTTGGCTCCTGCCCAAATTCAGTTGAAGAAGGAGAAAATAATTTTGATTCTGATGTCACTTGCGCGTGAATTTCTAGGCCAATAACCACCTCCCAATCACCGCTTGCCCCTTTGATAAAATTCTTCGGATTAGGCGTTCTACTATCTACTAAACTCATTTTTATCTCTATTTACTATTTTTAATATTTCTTGCAGCAATAATGCCTTTTTCAAAATTTATATTCCATTTAATTAAATTGCGCCAAGTCATTTCTGCCTGATCCTCATCAAGCCCCAATTCCAATGCACGCGCGCGCACTTTTTTGATTATTGCCTCAATTCTTTCGGGAACAAATGCTTCATGCGGATCTACTTTTAATTCAGCCATGCGCACAACATATTTATGACGTTCGGCAAAAAGCTCTATTAATGACCTATCTATTCTGTCAATTTCTTCTCTTACTTCTTCCTTTGTATGACATTGATTGGGTAGTTTTTTTGCCATATCACCACCATTTTTTTGCGGTAAAATCTAAGCCATGTGAATTTTCAATTATTCTGGCAGCTGCAAATAATGTTTCTTCATCAAATGGCCTACCAATAAGTTGCAGAGCTAATGGTAGATTTTTTTTATCTTTGCCCGCCGGAACAGAAATAGCAGGCAAGCCGGCCATATTTACGGTTACGGTAAAAATATCATTTAGATACATTTTAACCGGATCTTCCGTCATTTCCCGATCGCCTATGGGAAAAGCACTAGAAGGCGTAGCAGGGGTTAAAATAGCATCAATCCCCTCATTAAACACATATTCAAAATCGCGCTTAATCAAGGTCCTAACCTTTTGTGCTCTAACATAATAAGCATCATAATAACCAGCAGATAAAACATAAGTACCAATTAAAACACGCCTTTTCACCTCGTCCCCAAAGCCCTTTGCGCGCGTATTTTCATACATTTCATTTATATTATCACCACTTACTCTTAGGCCATATTTTACTCCATCATAGCGCGCTAAATTTGATGATGCTTCAGCAGGAGCTACAATATAATAGGCAGGAAGGGCGTATTTTGTATGTGGCAAGCTAATATTTTTAATTATCGCCCCCTCTTCTTTTAGCCAATTTAAGCCTTGCTGCCAGAGATTTTCAATTTCCTCTGGCATTCCTTCCATGCGATATTCTTTTGGCACGCCAATGGTCAAACCTTTAACGCCACGCTCAAGCGCTGCGGCAAAATCTGGCACCGCTATATCAACTGAAGTGCTATCATTTTTATCAAAACCGGCCATAGATTTTAGCATTAGGGCGCTATCTTTAACCGTTCTGGTAATTGGCCCTGCCTGATCAAGTGAAGAAGCAAAAGCAACAATCCCCCAGCGCGAACAACGCCCATAGGTCGGTTTTATACCGACAGTGCCGGTAAAGGCTGCTGGTTGACGAATTGAGCCGCCCGTATCGGTTGCGGTTGCTCCAGCGCAAAGAAAAGCACTAACCGCTGCCGCTGATCCGCCGGAAGAACCTCCCGGCACCAAATTTTTATCAGAATCATTAGCGCGCCATGGATTAACCACAGCGCCATAATAGGAAGTTTCGTTAGATGAACCCATAGCAAACTCGTCCATATTGAGTTTGCCGAGCATAATTGCCCCATCCTTAAACAGATTTTGCGTAACAAAAGATTCATATTCTGGCTTAAAACCATCTAAAATATGGCTTGCGGCTTGCGTATGCACGCCCTTAGTTGCAAACAGGTCCTTTATGCCAATTGGCACGCCTTCAAGATAGGAACCCACACCTTTTGCAAGTTTCTCATCGCTTTTTTTAGCCATTTCTAGCGCAATATCATGTTCAATTGTGATATAAGCGTTTAATTTTGGGTTTGCCTTTTCTATTTCCTCAAGATAGGCATTGACGACTTCACTTGCAGAGAATTTTTTTGCGCCCAGACCGTCTCTTAGCTCGGCAAGGCTCAATTTAACTAAATCACTCATTTATTCTACAACCTTTGGCACAACAAAGAAATTATCTTCGCTTAAGGGAGCGTTAGAAACTATTTTTTCCGGATAATTGCCCATTGTGACTTCATCTTTACGCATTTGTAAGCTGCTCGGAATAACAGAAGTCATGGGCTCCACCCCTTCAATATCAACTTCATTAAGCTGCTCAACAAAACCAAGAATAGTGTTTAATTCTTTTGCAAGAGCTTCAAGATTCTCATCTTTTATTTTTATCCGAGCTAAATGCCCTATTTTTCTAACAATATCGGCATTTACCGACATAATATTCTCCTTTAGCTAAATTTGCGACTTATGCTTTAACAAGCCTTGATATGATTTTGCAACAATTTTGATTGAGTAAATAAAAAATGCTTGATAAAAAATATTATGAATGAACAAAATTATAATGATTTAAGCTCTATTCCCCAAAAAGGCAAACTTATTGGGTTAGATCTTGGCACAAAGACTATTGGCGTTGCTATTTCTGATTCTATGCGCCTTAGCGCAACCCCATTAGAAACTATAAAGCGAAAAAAATTTACCTTAGATAGTCAGCGCATAATTGAACTTATCAATGAATATGAGGTAAAGGCGATTATTTTAGGTTTGCCGCTAAATATGGACGGAACATTTGGCACTCGCGCGCAATCAACAATTAGCTTTAAGCATAATTTAAGCAAGATGATTTCTTTACCCATCGCGCTTTGGGACGAAAGATTATCAACTAGCGCCGTTAATAATATAATGCTTGAGGCTGATATTTCCCGTGCCAAACGCGCAAAAAATGTTGATAAATTAGCCGCCAGCTATATTTTACAAGGCGCACTCGATAGGTTGCGCTAATGGCTAATACTTCAAGCAAATATGGATATTAATAGCAAAATAGCCAAAATTATTGTAGTCACTTGCCAGAATAATAAGGGATTTGCCATCGCGATAGGCGTTTTATTGTTACCCATTAGACTCTTATTTGGAATCCTAAGGTCTTTCAGAAACTCAGATAGGCTATCATAACGCTTCATCGGTTCTGGATCCAGCATTTTTTTTAGAGCATTATCTATCCAGATTGGTATTTCCTTTCTATAATGTCTAAGTTCAGTATATTTTAATTTTTTTAGCTGTCTCATATTGCGTATTTTTGGTATTTGTGTTCCATAGGGCAGCTTCGCGCTCAGCATCTGATAAGTAATTACTCCTAAGGAAAAAAAGTCCGATTTCTTTGTGCCCTCCCCCCCAATAAAATATTCCGGAGCGCTATATTGTATTGTTCCAAGAATATCTTCATACCTTATTTTTGGCAAAGCTTCTATAACTCCTGCAACCTTTGTTGAACCAAAATCTATAATTTTTACTATCCCATTATTATCAATCATAATATTTTGTGGCCGCAAATCCTGATGTATCATTTCCTTTCTATGAAAAGCACGTAACCCCTTGGCTATTTGTTCAACAATATTACGCACAATTTCTATGTTAGGATTGGGATTATCTATCATCCACTGATCCAATGTTTGTCCCTCAATATATTCATTTGTCAGATAAAGATAATTAGCTCTTCTATCATTATGTACTGCTTTTAACACATGGTCGCTATTAATTCTTTTCGCAATCCAACCCTCCATCATAAAACGTTTAAGATATTGTTCATCTTCGCGCATATCTATTGAAGGAATTTTAAGCGCCAATTTTTTCCCTGTTTTCATATCTTTAGCCAAATATATATGACTGCGAAATGTTGCATGAATTTCCCGCAAAATTTTATAACCATCAAATTCCATAGAGGCACTAAGGAGAGGAGGCAAAGGCAATTTTATTTCATTATCAATAATCCCTTCCATTTCCCCATATGACAAATCGTCAATATGTGGCAAATCATCAATGCGCACTATTTGTGCCGTGAGATTGTCTTTACTACCTTCGGCATAAGCTTTATTTACTATTAAACGCGCCGCCTCATCTAAATTGTCTGCATGTTCTTTAATTATTTTGGTAACAAAATTATCATCAAAAAATTCGTAAACACCATCAGTAACAAATAGAAATATATCACCCTTATTAAGATCTATTTTGCGATAATCAATTTCAATATTCTGCGCCATACCCATAGCTCTTCCAAGATATTTTTCCTTTGTGGAAATAATAGTTAGATGATCATTGGTAAGCTGCTCTAATTTCTCACCATGAACCATGTAAATTCTGCTATCCCCAATATGAAAAATATGAGCGCTAAGCGATTTAATTATCATCGCACTTAATGTGCAAACATAGCCCTTATCCATTTCATAGGCATGTATGGAACGTTTAGTTTGCGCATAAAGCCAAGAATTAGTAGCACTAATAATACGTTGGGCTGAAGTTTTGACACTCCAAGCCTCAGAAGTGCAATAATAATCCGTTAAAAAACTTTTAATTGTTGCCTCTGCTGCAATTTTGCTCACATTACTAGAGCTAATACCGTCAGCTATTGCAATGGCAATTCCCTTTGTTATGAGTGCCTGATTGTCGGGAATAAGAACACCATAAAAATCTTGGTTAACCTCTTTACGTCCTTTATCAGAATATTGCCCGATTGAAATTTTTAACTTAGCCAATTTAACGCCCTAAAATAAAGTGCCCCAAAATAATGGGGCACCAACATATTAAACTGAGTTACGACTTTTTCTAGTTCTAACATGGGTGGCATAAAGAGTTAGTCCCGTAAAGGCCAGCCCACCAACCAAATTGCCTACCACTGTTGGTATTTCATTCCAGATCATATAGTCTGCAATTGAGAACTCACCTCCCATCATTAGACCGGCAGGAAATAAGAACATATTAACCACTGAATGTTCAAAACCCATTGCAAAGAACAGCATAATAGGCATCCACATTGCAATCACCTTACCACTAACTGTAGTTGAGACCATAGCACCAACCACTCCCACCGAAACCATCCAGTTGGCAAGCGCTCCACGAATAAAAATTGTAAGCATGCCTGCCGCTCCATATTCAGCATAGCCTAATGTTCTCTCGTGACCAATGCTTGCTAATTTCTTCCCAACTTCATTAGGCTCAATTGAAAAACCATAAGTATAAATTATCGAGATCAAAAGTGCCACAAGCACCGCGCCGGCAAAATTACCAATAAAGACCAGCCCCCAATTACGCAAGACTCCCTTAAATGTCACTCCTGGCCTTTTATCTATCCATGCCAGAGGAGCAAGGACAAACACTCCCGTTAAAAGATCAAATCCTAGTAAATAAAGCATGGAAAAACCAACGGGAAATAATATAGCCCCTAAAATTGGAGAGCCTGTTTGCACAGTTACCATAACGGCAAAAGCTGCCGCTAGAGCCAAAACGGCTCCCGCCATAAAGGCACGAATTAAAGTGTCTCGGGTAGACATAAAAATTTTTGCCTCCCCCGCATCTACCATTTTTGTTACAAATTCAGAAGGTGCTAAATATGCCATTTTCCTATCCTTAATTGATTTTAGACCTACCTACCCTTTGATTTTCTCAAAGGGTAAGACATTAAGAAAAATTTGTTCATCTTTGAGTTTAACTTGATATGTCTTTACTCTACCCTGCCCGCTTCCCTTCGCATTGCCTGTTCGCAGGTCAATCTGCAAATTATGTAATGGACAACTAACATTATAGCCATACACCAACCCTTCTGAGAGAGGGCCATTCTTATGCGGACATTTATTATCAAGCGCAAAGATTTTATCATCAAATGTGCGAAAAACCGCTATTAGACCAACTAATGTCTTTACCAGTCTAGCCCCCCTTTTGGGGATATCGTTCAATCTAGCTATTCTCACCCATTCTTCTTGTTCATCGCTCATAATTTTTCTCCGCACGTTAAATCAGCAAGAAGATCCCATTTTTTTTCTCTAAACTGAATGCTTGTTTGTTCTGCCCAAGGATCTTTTCGATAGACGCTTTGTGAAATTTCAAATCGTTCACAAAGAGCAATTCGGCTTTCTTTATCTTCAACAACCCGCTCTTTCACCCAATCAAGCCCTACTTTTTCAACCCATTTATATGGCCTATCCAAATAACGCGCATGCTCGCGATAAAGCTGAATAAATGCCACACATAGATCTATCACTTCTTGTTCAGTTGCAACTTTTGCTAATGGCTGAGTTTTTTTCAGATCCATACCAGCCGCACCAGCAACACCAATCTCATATCCACTTTCAACGCAAATAATACCTACATCTTTACAACTGGCTTCAGCGCAATTTCTCGGACAGCCTGAAACGGCTAACTTCACTTTATGAGGCGTCCAACTACCCCATAATTTTTTCTCTAACTTTATTCCTAATCCCGTACTATCCTGTGTGCCAAAACGGCAAAATTCTGAGCCAACACAAGTCTTGACCGTGCGCAAACCTTTGGAATATGCATGACCTGAAACCATGCCCACTTTGTTCAAATCTGCCCAAATAAACGGCAAATCGCTCTTCTTAACACCAAGCAAATCAATTCTTTGCCCACCGGTAACTTTAACTGCCGCAACATTATATTTGTCGGCAGCATCGGCAATAGCCCTTAATTCAGTCGAATTTGTTATTCCGCCCCACATGCGCGGCATGACTGAAAAAGTTCCATCTTTTTGAATATTTGCGTGATTTCGTTCGTTCACTAAACGGCTCTGGACATCATCTTTATATTCCAATGGCCATTGGGATAATAAATAATAATTTAATGCAGGACGACATGTCGGGCACCCGCACGATGTCTTCCATCCAGCTTCTTGCATCAAGGCAGGCATAGATTTTATATTTTTGCTTTTTATGAGCTGGCGCACATCTTCATGGGTTAAGTTTGTGCAATTACAAATATAATCTTTCTCTGAAACAGAAAATTCCTCACCTAAACTGGCAGCAATTATTTGTTCAACCAAGTTGGCACAACTACCACAAGAGGCTGAGGCAGTTGTTGCCTCTCTAACCGCTGCCAAATCTTTTGCACCATTTTCTATCGCCTTGATAATTTCACCCTTACAAACACCGTTACAACCACAAATTTCAGCTTCATGTGGAAGGGATTCGATAACAGATAACGGATCTTGTACTTTTCCATTCTGCAGTGCCGGGCCGTGAATGAGAAAATCGCGAATTTCACTAATATCCTCACCCGATTTTAATTTTGAGAAAAACCAACTACCATCACTAACATCACCAAATAAAATTATAGCAATTATTTTATTGTCTCTTATAAGCAGACGCTTATAAATTCCCCTTCCCGGATCGCGAAATACTATTTCTTCACAATCATTGTAGGTAAAATCACCGGCAGAGAGTAAATCAACTCCACTAATTTTGAGTCTGGTAGAAATTATTGGCGGGCTAAATTTTTCTGATTTACCATGTAAATTAGCAGCTAAAATTCTAGCCATCTCGTAAATCGGTGCCACTAAACCATAAACTATATTTTTATGCTCAACACACTCCCCCAATGCGTAGATATTCTTGTCTGAAGTGAGCATATTATCATTTACAACAATTCCCCTCTCAACATGCAGCCCGGCATCAATGGCCAAACGGGTTTCAGGGCGAATTCCTGCTGCCATTACGACTATATCCGCATCATAAATTTTGCCATTATCTAATAAAACTGCTTCCACCCTTTCCTTGCCCAGAATGGCCTTTGTATGCGCATTACAGACTACTTTTATTCCGCGTTCTTCAAGTTCCTTTTGCAACAGATAGGCGGCCGCAGAATCCAGCTGACGTTCCATTAAATGCCCCATAAGGTGTAAAATAGTTACGTCCATTCCCTGTTTTTTCAGGGCAGCTGCAGCCTCTAATCCCAGCAGGCCGCCGCCAATAATTACAGCCTTTGAATTTGGTCTTTTGGCCGCTTCAAGCATGAAGTTAACATCGTCAAGGTCACGAAAACCAATAACCCCAGCTAGATCATTTCCACTGACTGGAATAAAAAAAGAAGCAGAACCAGTAGCAATTACTAATTTATCATAATTAGTGACACCATTTTCACTAACCACCTGTTGGGCAACTTTGTCAATTTTTACTACCGATTCATTAAATCGACATTTAATATTGTGTTCCCTATACCATTTTGCATCATGGATAATTATTTCTTCAAATTTCTTTTCTCCTGCAAGAAGCGGAGATAACATTATTCTGTTATAATTGCCATATGGCTCTGCTCCAAAAAGAGTAATTTCAAATTTGTCCCTTGCAATGGCGGCTAATTCCTCTAGCAATCGCCCGGAAGCCATTCCTGCACCAATAATTACTAATTTTTGTTTCATAATTAACTTCCCAATTGCAAGCTATGATGAACAACCCAACATTATTTAACGTTTGCGTTGCTGTCTATTGCTAATATTTCAGTTAGTTGTTGCATTTTTTGCAACAGTAAATATAGTGAAAATATGCGACATATTTTGATCTTGGAATATATAGAAAGAATAGCTAAAACAGGCTCGCTAAGAAGCGCTGCTGAAGATCTGAATATTACTCCTTCAGCCCTGAACCGGCGTATTTTAAGCTTTGAAGAAGAGTTGGGAGTAGAAATATTTGAACGCCACCCCTCCGGCCTAAAACCCAATATTGCCGGAGAAATAGTCCTAAAATATATTCGCGACCAAAAGGCAGATCTTGAAAGAGTAAAGTCGCGAATTGCAGATTTATCCGGCCTTAGGGCAGGACATATAAATATAGCTACAACACGTGAAATCGTCCCTTATTTCCTGCCAAAATTGATAAAAAAACACCTATCTGAATTTCCTGCAGTTAGCTTTGGGGTCAATCTTTATCAAAGGGGAGAAGCAGAGAGCTCGCTAATTGATAATAGTAATGATATTGTAATTGTGTTTGAACCAATGCGCTTAAATGAGCTGCAAATAGTCTATTCATCTGTGCAGCAAATATATTGCGTAATGTCGCGCGATCACCCGTTGGCCAAATATGAATCATTAAAAATTTACGATTGCGTCAATTATCAATTATTACTGCCAAAACGCCCAGAAGGAATACGCAAAGTTCTTGATAGTGCTGCAAATTTAGCTGGAATAAGTTTAGAGCCTGCTCTTGAGTCAAATAGTTTAGATTTATTACGTTTAATGTCACAAGATAGTATGGCGCTTAGCTTTTGTCTGGGAATTAATCTACGCCCCAATTTAGAAAAAGATAGGTTAGTTTCTGTCCCACTGGAATTGCAAACCTCTGTTAGCTCACGCTTAGTTGCAGGGCATTTACGTGGCCGCACTCTTCCGGTAGCTCCTGCAAGATTTCTGGAATTGGTGAATAAAGAATTGAGCCTGCTATTTCCCTAGAAATATTTGCTTGCTCAACGATTATAAACGCTCAAGACGTTTGCCAAATCTATTTTGTAATTGCTGCTTATATCTTGGCTCAATCCGTAAAGTAAAAGCCATTCCCTCTTTTGTCGCCCGTTTATTAATAATCTCGCTATGATTATAAAGCCAGCTTACATCATCGCCCCTTTCAAATGGAATAATAATATTAAATTCGCTGGAAGAAGCAGCCAAACATCGCTCAATCTCACTTAATAATGCTTCACTCCCCTCCCCGCTTATAGCAGAAACGGCAATTTGTGGGTTTTTGTTAGATTTAGATTTTGCGGCGAGAATTTTTGTTCTTTCTTCATCTGAAAGCAAATCAATCTTATTCAGAACCTCAATAATTGGTGTTTCTTCCTCTCTAACCCCAAGAGTCTTAAGCACATTCAAAACATCTTCCGCCTGCGCTTCGCTGTCAGGGGCTGCAATATCGCGCACATGTAAAATAATATCAGCTCCCCTAACTTCTTCAAGTGTAGCCTTAAAAGCTGCAATTAAGTCTGTTGGCAAATCTGCAATAAAACCAACAGTATCTGATAAAATAATCTCTTTTCCGTGTGGTAATTTTATTTTGCGAACAGTCGTATCAAGGGTAGCGAATAATAAGTCTTTTGCCATAACAAAAGAGCCGCTTAGCCGGTTAAAAAGGGTGGATTTGCCTGCATTTGTGTAGCCAACCAGCGCAACTATTGGATATGGAACTGCGTCACGATTTTTTCGGTGTAAATTGCGAGTCTTTGCAACTTTTGCAATTCTATTTTCTAATATTTTAATCCTATTTTGAATTTGTCTTCTATCGCTTTCAATCTGAGTTTCACCCGGACCGCCAATAAAGCCTCCTCCTCCTCTTTGCCTTTCAAGATGCGTCCAGGAGCGGACTAAGCGACCTTTTTGATAATTAAGATGAGCCAATTCAACTTGCAATACGCCTTCTCTAGTTGCAGCTCGTTCACCAAATATTTCTAAAATTAATGCCGTCCTATCAAGTACTTTTGCGTTAAGCCGATTTTCAAGATTACGTTGCTGCACCGCAGAAAGAGCAATATTAAATAAAACCAGCTCAATTTTTTGCTGCTCAATAAATTTTGCCAGCTCTTCAATATATCCGCCACCAATAAAGGTCGCAGGGCGAATTTTTTTAATTTGCACTATATTAGAGGCAATAATTTTAAGATTTATGGCTCTGGCTAATCCTTCAAATTCGCTTTTTCGTAGCTCAATATCGCGCTTTTTGACAATTTTATAAAGATCTGGCGTAATTAATAAACTGCGGGTTGGAGCTTTCTTCCTATTTAACAATTTTTTATTTCTGCCAAATTCAACCCCTTGTCCTTTTGTCTTTATTTTATCACCCATATTAAATATATTAAATTATGTAGCATCTTTTTCAGTTTCTTCGCCCCCATTATTATTATTATAATCCCTATCCTGCTCAAAATCAAAAAGTTGAATTGGCTCGGCAGGCATAATAGTTGAAATAGCAGATTTATAAACTAGTTGCGATTGCATATCGCGCCGCAACAGTAGGCTGAAACTATCAAACCAGGAAATGAACCCCTGTAATTTAACCCCATTTACCAAGAACACAGTTACTGCAACCTTGTTTTTGCGGACATGATTAAGAAATATATCCTGTAAATTTTGCGATTTTTCATTGTGCGTCTTCGTGGCCATTATTTGTCCTCTTTCCCTCAAATAATATATTTAATATATTTGAGCTAAATCAAATATTCTCTGTGACCAAACTATGGCACATTTTTGCGATTCTTCCTAGCTCTTACGTGAAAATAGATGAGTCTTAGTATTTTTAGATGAAAAATAGCCAGTTTACCACCTCAATCGGCCGATTATCGCTAATAAAACTAGCAATTCAATGCGCGCTGCAAGCGCCAAAAATGAAATTATCGCTAATACCATATTTGATGGTGCAATAGGAATATTATCACCAATTCCCATTATTATTAAATTTGCACTGGAGGAAAAAGCACCAATAGCCAGAGTTAAACTTGCGGGTAAATCATAATCATAAAGAGCAAACATTAATGCTGCACCCATAATTGAGATTATTGAAATAAATAAAATACTCCATATAGCCTTCAAATTCTTGCGCTCCTTTTCATCAATATTTGAATATTTAGCGATAATAATATG
This sequence comes from Hyphomicrobiales bacterium, assembly GCA_015490455.1. GTDB lineage: Bacteria > Pseudomonadota > Alphaproteobacteria > Rhizobiales > Devosiaceae > S141-66. Next base: position 10,323 of record WFXU01000038.1, on the reverse strand, counting down.
TGGGTAGATGAGTTTTTTTATTTCATTAGCGCTATGGCGCACCATTGCCCAAAGACGAAAAATCTTAAAACCGCCAGAAGTTGAATATGAGCAGCCTCCAACTAAACTTAAGACTAAAATAAGTGCCAAAGGTAAACTTATCCCATAATTATTATCATATGTAATTCCGGTTGTTGTCATAATTGACACAACATCAAATATGCTGCTCAAAATTGCATTACCAATAGAAAAATTATCATTTTGCGCAAAAAATTTGCCTATAAATGCCAAAATAGAGACGGCTAAAATCAGGCCTAAAAATATGGAAGCCTCAATTTGCGTTTTACTTTTCTGCCATTGATGAATAAAAATAATCCTATGCCAAATAATGCTTGTAGCACCAACAATCATAAAAATTAGCAAAACTATTTCTGCAAGAAAATTATTCAAAATGGACGAACCCGCTTCAACTGGGAAATAACCATTTGTAGAAAGAATATTTAGTGAAATTAATAAAGCATCAACCGGATTAACCCTGACAATTACCAAAATAGCAGCGCAAACTATTGTTAATGCCATATAGGGAACAAATATTTCAAAAAAAGTCTTCATTATTCTGGGATCACCGCTTTGTGAACTATGTAAAATATAGCGTAATTGGCTGTTTGGAGTGCCTCCCACCTGATAGCGACCAAGCACATAAACAGCAAATATCAAAGTCAACAATCCACCCTGCCAGGCAACTAATGAACGATATAATTTCATGGATAAAGAAGTATTATCAAGCGGCACAAGGCTAACTCCCAAAGTGACAGAAGCAGAGACCGCCTCAAAGATGGCCTGCATTATTTCAAGTTCTTCAATAATTAAAAATGGGGCAACCGCCAAAATTACAAAAACCAACCACATAAGAATAGTGGCATAAAAAACCTCTAAACGATCCATCGGCTTAAATTGTGAGGCGGTGGTTAAAAATAATAAAACAGCAATAAAGCCATAAAAAAGAGATAAAAATAAAAAACTGCCAAAAGCGTGCCACTCCGCGCCGGCAAATGCCACAATTGCCGGAAAAAGCAGCATAAATGCGAAAATGCCGATTAATACTGAAATTAAGGCAGCTATTGAGGGCATAATATTCTTTCTAAAAAAATTCGAGACTAACCCGAAACATTTGCTCAACCTGGCGAACATTGTCGCTAAGCGCAAATACTACTACCAAATCACCCGCTTTAATATGTTCCCCCCCCGTTGGCATTATAACTTCTCCAGCGCGCACTATAGCGCCAATTCTAATACCATCACCAATATTAATTTCACGCAATGGTTTGCCAACCAAAGTAGAAGTATCAAGCGCTTCAGCTTCAATTAATTCTGCCTTGCCCTCAAATAAAGAATAAACACCACGAATACGCCCTCGCCTAACGTGACGAAGCACTTTAGAGACGGTAGCTGCACGCGGATTTATAAAAGAATCAATGCCCAGCCTTTTAGCAAAACGGGAATATTGTGGCTGATTTACCAGCGCAAAATTAGCCTTACAACCTAATTCACTAGCCAAAACCGAAGAAAGAATATTTGTTTCATCATCATTAGTAAGACCCAAATACATATCCGCATCACGAATATCTACTTCATTAAGAATATCCTCCTGCAAACTATCGCCAAAAACAACAATAGAATTTTTTACAGTCTCTGCCGCCAATTGCGCTGCCTGCCTGTTATTTTCAATCAGGCGCACAATCATTCCTTGATTGCTTTCTTCTAATTTTTTAGCAACATATCTACCAATATTACCCGCCCCCGCAATTATTATTCGTTTTGGCGGCAATTCATTACAACCAAATAACCCCAAAACCCTTGAAACCTGTTCTTTTGAAACGGCAACTATTGCCTGATCACCAACAATAAGACTTTCAGATGAACTTAGAACTTGCACCTTCCCATTTCTTCTTACCCCCATAACAGTTGCCTGCAAAGAAGGGAAAAGATCGGTTAATTGGCGAAGCGGAGTATCAATAACCGCGCAATCCTCCTGCACGTCAACCGCAACGACCATTATTTTTTCATCTTCAAAAGTGACAATTTCAGAGGCGCCCGGATATGCCAAACGCTGTAAAATTAAATCGCCAACTTCAATTTCAGGGGAAATAATAACATCTATCGGTAGGTGATTACGGGCAAATAGGCTTTGCCATTCGGGATTTAAGTAGGTCTGAGCTCTAATACGGGCTATACGTGTTGGAATTTCAAATATTGAGTGAGCCACCTGGCAGGCAGTCATATTAACTTCATCAACCTGCGTTACAGCGATCAGCATATCCGCATTTTCTGCCCCTGCCTGCGCTAAAATATCAGGGTGAGAGCCATGTCCATGCACTCCACGAGCGTCTAATGTATCGCGCACTCTTTGCACCAAGTCCGCATTTTTATCAATAATAGTTACCTCTACCCCCTCACTAGATAATCTCTCGGCAATACCATAGCCAACTTGTCCCGCCCCGCTTATAATAACCCGCATTTATAGACCCCTTATAATTAGCAACTATCTCATAAACCAAGAGATTTAATCTTACGGTGCAGCGCGCTTCGCTCCATGCCGATAAATTCCGCCGTTTTGGATATATTACCACCAAAACGCTCAATTTGTGCAAGCAAATATTGTTTTTCAAAAACCTCACGCGCATCACGCAGCGACATTCCCATTAAATGAGCCGAACTAGCCCCCCCATCTTCATTCACATTGGGCAAAACCTCGCCAATATCAGGCGGTAACATTTCGGCATTAACCTCCCCATTTTCAGTAACCTTATCAGCAACTAAAATAGCCAATCTTTCGATTGAATTTCTGAGCTGACGGGCATTTGCCGGCCAATCTTGCGCCTGCAAAACAGCCTTTGCATCTTCAGCTATAGTAAATTTTGGTATTGAATGAAATTTACAAATTTGTTCAACAAAACAATCAACCAAAGGAGGTATATCCTCCCGTCTTTCTTTCAGCGGCGTAAGTTTTAGCGGAACAACAGATAGACGATGAAGCAAATCTGCACGAAATTTGCCACTCTCACAAAACTCATTAACATCCTGCGAGCTGGAGGACAAAATTCTAACATCAATAGGCACAGGCCTAGTTCCTCCCACCCTGACAAAATTATTATTCACCAACATTCTTAATAATAATGATTGCACATTCAGTGATAGCATGGTCACTTCAGAAAGATAAATAGTGCCAGCATGCGCTCTTTCTAATGCCCCAACTTCAATATTGATTTTTCCATCTCTAGCTTTTTCCTCACGTCCAAATAAAATTGCCGGCAATTCTTCTGGATCATAAAGCGAAGCATTTATTTCAATAAAGGCCGCATCTTTTCTAAGGCTCTTTTTGTGTAATAATCTAGCGCAATGCCCCTTTCCTACCCCTGAAGGACCGCTAATAAATATGCGCGAATTAGTGGGGGCAGATTTTTCAATAATTAAGCGAGCCTCATTTATGATTGGCGAAATGCCCACCAGTTCATTGCCCCATGAACTAGCGCGCTCTTTTAATTCTTTATTCTCAATTTTTAGCTTTGAAGTTTCAATTGCCCTCTTTGTTACTAATAATAGGCGATCTATCTTAAAAGGTTTTTCAATATAATCATATGCGCCCCGCTTAATCGCCGCAACTGCTGTTTCAAGATTGCCATGACCAGAAATCATTACAACCGGCATATTTGGGTGTTTTTCTTGCAATTCATCAAGCAATTGCAATCCATCAAGCCTAGAGCCTTGCATCCAAATATCCAGAAAAACCAAATTAGGCAGACGTTTGCTAATTTGCTCTAGCCCCGAATCCGCATCATGAGCCTGGCGCGTTTCATATCCTTCATCTTCCAAAATTCCAGAAATAAGCTCACGAATATCGCTCTCATCATCAATAATTAGAACGTCAAAAGCCATTTAATTTTTAAGCGCGTCAAACTGCGCCTCCCTATTTTTTTCATCTAAAGAATTTTCGTTTCTAATTTCCAGATCTATCCTGCTTGAGCTGTGTTCAAGCGGTAATCTGATAATAACGCAAGCCCCGACCCGACCATTTTTATCAGCCTTTGCATCTTGCAAAACCATTTCTCCGCCATGTTGCTCAACAATTTTTGCTACTATCGCCAAGCCCAACCCCGTTCCCTTTTTTCTCGTGGTAACATAGGGCTCTAAAAGTTTTCGCTGATTTTCTTTTGGCCAGCCCTTACCATTATCAGAAATTGATATTTCAACAAAATTAGTGAAATTTCTTGTCTCAATTATGATAGTTGGATCTTTTATTTTATCAATACCAGCAATTTCAATCGCCTCAACCGAGTTTTTTATTATATTGGTCAAACATTGCGAAATTAATCGCTCATCATATTCAACAAAATTTGGCTCTTTTGGCAATTTAGCAACTATTTTTATGCCCGGCTGGCGCACACTCTCTAAAAATACTGCCTGCCTTATAGTATCAGATAAATCAGCTCTTTGCATTACAGCTTTTGGCATTCTTGCAAAAGAAGAAAATTCATCAATCATGCGCCCAATATTGCCAACCTGCCTGATTATTGTTGTGACACATTTGTCAAATATTTCAAAATCATCGGCTAATTTTTTCCCATAACGGCGCCTTAATCTCTCGGCCGAAAGCTGAATTGGTGTGAGCGGATTTTTAATTTCGTGCGCAATGCGGCGTGCAACATCTGCCCAAGCGCTGGTCTTTTGCGCCTGCATTAAGTCAGTGAGATCGTCAAGTGTAATTACATATCCTTTTGACTGCGATTTTGTTCCCTCACGGGTTAAACGAACCTGATAAATCCTTCCCTCCTGTTCGGTCCCCAACTGAATTTGATCCTGATATTGCGAACTCATTGAAGAGCTGGCTTTGGCAAAAAATAAAGCCAATTGAGGAACAATTTTACTCAATTGCTTGCCTACTAAATTTGCCTCCTCAATAGAAAATATCTCACAGGCACGACTATTAACCAAAGTAATAATTTCATTTGGGTTAAGCCCAATAATGCCGGCAGAAACCCCCTCAAGCACTGCTTCGGTAAATTGGCGGCGCTGTTCATTTATCTCATTAGCTAAAATCAGTTCTTGGCGTTGTTCTTTTAATTGCCTAGTCATTAAATTAAATTGCTTGATTAAATCATTTAGCTCCCCTTGTTGTTTAGTTTCCTTAATTTGCACATTTAGGTTGCCCTTAGAAACTTTATCCGAAGCTAGCATTAATTCTCTAACCGGCTCTATAAATCGGTTGGCAAAAGCAATTCCAATCCAAACTGCCACTAGCAACATAATTAGCGCAACCCCGATATAAATAATTGTAAATGTGACCTGAAAAACCAATCTAGAAGAATCATATTGGCGATATTCGGTAATATTCTGATCGGTTAAACGCATATATTCCAAAACTTCGGCATCAACTGGTCGCGCTACAAATAAATAAACATCATCATAATTATTTAGCTGCATGACGGCGCCAACCAAATTGGTTGAACCTGGCGCGATAAAGGTGGGGACATTTTTTTCTACTTCCTCTATTACCCCATCAGGAAGTTGTGGTGGTTTTCCGGGAACAGAAATTTGCGCACGCATCAGCACATCACCATCTTTAGAAACCAGCGAGGTAAATGGCAAAGATCTGGTGGTTGCTAACGCTGTTAAAATGCGCTGAAATTTTTCTTTATCGGTAGCAAAACTATCTGTTGCCCTTTCTAACTCTGCCGCAACCCAAATTATATCATCGCGTAAAACTTGCGCATGTTCTAATAAATATGCTCTGGCCACCAGGCGCGAACTTTCAACCATTGAGCGCATTCTTTCAGAAAACCATTGATCTAACCCCTGATTAAGAACAATAGCGGCTATTATAGCGACAATTACAGCTGGCACTGCTGCTACAAATGCAAACATTGCCACCATTCTTGATTGTAATTTAGAGCCAGCCTGTTTTCTGGCTCTGGCGCGAATGAGCAAAATAATTTCGGTAAGAACAAGCGCAATAATCAGTAAAACCAATATTGTGCCAATAATCCAAATTGCACTCCAGGCCTGAGGAGAAAGTTCTATTATACTGGTCTTAGGCAGGATTAAAAATGATAAAAAAAGTAAAATAATTACGCAAAAAACAATAATGAACCCAAAATATCTAAAAAATTTTGAATTATCTGCACCATATTTTAGAAAATTCGCCCGTGCCGATTTCAGCTCTTTTTCTTCCAGCGTTGGTTTTTTCGCAGTTGGATTTATATTGTTCATGTTACACTGGCTTCTGAAATCATTGACGGCGCGAGGCGTATTTTATAGTTTTACGGACTATTGTTCAAGAATATTGTTGCGAAAATGTGACAGTTATATCAATTAATTTTTAATTTTTGCGGTGAGAAAATTTACTTATCTGAATATTATGCTGTTTTATTTTTTTGCGTAAAGTGTTTCTGTTTAAGCCCAATAATTTTGCTGTTTTTATCTGGTTCCCGCCACATTTATTTAGCGTCATAGAAATAAGGGGTATTTCAAATTTGGCTAGAATAATTTGATATAAATTACTATCTTCACTGGATGTATCTATGTCTTTTAATAGGGTAGAAATATAATTTTCTATGGCAGAATTTACATCAATATTATTATTTCTAACATTGCTATTTGTATTTCTTACCGCATGACTTAATTCAAGATTAATAATTTCTTCTGAAATAGTATCATCAGCGTAAAGCGCATTTATTCGCATCATCATATTTTCCAATTCGCGCACATTGCCAGGCCAGGAATATTGTTGCAATAAATTTATCGCTTCTATTGTGATAGATTTAGGAATTTCATTTTTTTCTGCCGCTAATTTATGCAGAAAATGTTTTACTAAATCCGCTATATCTTCCTTTCTGTCGCGTAGAGGCGGCAAAGAGATTGGAACTACATTAAGACGATAAAACAAATCTTCCCGAAATAGCCCCTGACTAATCAGGCGGGTTAGTTCTTGGTGGGTAGCGGCAATAATTCTGACATCAGATTTAATTAAATTGCGCCCGCCAACTCTGGTAAATTCACCATTTTGCAACACTCTGAGCAATCTTGTCTGCGCTTCCATTGGCATATCGCCAATTTCATCTAAAAAAAGCGTTCCCCCTTCTGCTTGTTCAAATCTGCCAATTGAGCGTGAAGCGGCACCAGTAAAAGCTCCCTTTTCGTGTCCAAACAGCTCGGCTTCAACCAAATCTTTGGGTATGGCCGCCATATTTATAGCAATAAAGGGGCCATTTTTTCTTTTTCCATAATCATGCAAAGCCCTTGCAACTAATTCCTTTCCCGTTCCGCTCTCCCCGCTAATCATTACGCTTAAATCTGTCTGCATCAGTCTGGCCAGAGCCCGATAAATTTCTTGCATTGCTGCAGAGCGACCAACAAGGGGCATATTTTCAATATTTTCTTTTGGTGAATCTGCCTTTTTGGATTTTGAAATATCACTTAATGCGCGCGCAATAATTGCCAATACTTCATCTATATCAAACGGTTTTGGTAAATATTCATATGCCCCTTCTTCTGAAGCCCTAATTGCCGTCATAAATGTATTTTGCGCGCTCATCATTATAATTGGCAAATCGGGGCGAAGATTTTTAATTTTTGCCATTAAGTCAAATGTATTGCCATCGGGCATCATAACATCGGATAATAATAAATCACCCTCCCCCCGTCTTATCCAGTTCCAAAGAGTCGATAAATTCCCCGTCGGTCTAACCTCATATCCCGCCCGGCTAAGCGCCTGATTCAAAACCATTCTGATTGCATCATCATCATCAGCTAACAAAATTACTGGATTATTCATAATTATTTACCGTTAAATTATTTTCTGAGGCGATATTATCACCTTTTTCTTCAGCTAATGGCAGTAATATTAGAAAAACCGTTTTTCCTCTTTTACTTTCTACATCAACAATGCCGCCATGATCGGCAATTATTTTTGCTACTAACGCTAATCCCAGACCTTTCCCATTTGGCTTGGTGGTTACGAACGGATCAAAAATATTTTGCAAAATATCAGGATCTATTCCCTTGCCATTATCTTCAATTCTGATTTCCAATGGCAAAGAATAGCTCTTTTTTACTCCGGCCATACTAAGGCGAATGCCTGGCTTATAGGAAGTTGAAATTTTAATTTGCGGGTTGTTAATCCCCTTTAGCGCTTCAGCAGCATTTTTGATAATATTTAGAAATACCTGAATTAGCTTATCACTATTTCCCAAAACTGGCGGCAGGGAAGGATCATATTCCTCAATAAATTCAATATTTTTTGCTTCGGCATTTTTGAGCAATAATTTTACCCGCTCAAGAATAATATGAATATTGACCGCCTCTTGATTATAAATTCTCTCATCGCCAAAAATATCCACTTTTTCCAGCAAAGCAACAATTCTATCTGTCTCATCGCGTATAAGACGTGCCAAATTAACATCATCTCCCTTAACAGATTGCTCCAATAGTTGAGCAGCACCACGTATGCCAGAGAGTGGATTTTTAATTTCATGCGCTAACATAGCCGCTAAGCCTGAAACGGAGCGAACGGCGTTTCTAGAAATTAATTGCCTGTCAATTTTCTCAGCGCGCGATCGCTCTAAAAATAATAATAAAACCCTACCATTTTGCCCAATTAGGGGAGAAGCAAAAATATCAACAATTTTGCTGCCTCTATTATCGGCATCACTACCAATCAGATCCAATAAAATTCTATATTCACTAATTGGAGCGTGATTTTGTAATATTCTTTCAACCATCCTTAGGGCTGGGGAACCAAAGGCAATAATATTTTCCAGATTTTGCTTTGTAAGAATATTTGCCGATAGGCCAAAAAAACCTTCCGCAGCATAATTGGCAGCAATAATCTTATTTTCTGCCTCACAAACCAGAGCAGGTTGGATAAGGGAAGAAAAAATATCGCCAAAATCTTTATCTGTTTTTTTCATGCGGCAAGGTAAGTCTGTTCTCTAAATATTTCTTTTATCTTATTTTTAACATTATTTGGCTTTTGTTCAGTTAAGAGTTCTCTCATTATATTCTTATCAATAGTCATTTGCGCTCTTTGCATATAATAGCGTAAATGTTTACGCGCCACCCGCACGCCAATATATGTTCCATATTCGCTTAAAATATTTTGATAATGTTCTAATATTAAATTTTTTAATTGTCTCTTATTTGGAGTTTTTATCATTGTCTCTTTATTCTGCAAAGCGGCACCAATTTGTCCAACCAGCCAGGGGGCGCCTAAGGCTGCACGCCCTATCATAATTCCGGCTGCATTTGATTTTTGCAAAGCTAATTTAGCGCTTTTCTCATCCACAATATCGCCATTAATAATAACCGGCACATTCAATGCTTTAACTACTGGGGCGACCAACTCCCAGCGAGCCTTTCCCTTATAAAATTGCTGTCTGGTTCTGGCGTGCACCACAATCATTTGCGCGCCGGCATTTTGTGCTAATTTGGCAATTTGCACCACATTTATATTATTATCATCCCAACCAAGACGCATTTTACAGCTTATTGGCAAATTAGTCGCATTTGCCAGAGCATCTAAAATTCTAAACGCCCGCCCGGCATCTTTCATTAATGCTGCCCCCGCAAATCCATTAACCACCCTTTTGGCCGGACAACCAAAATTTATATCAATAATATCAGCTCCCGCATCAGCAACAATTTTGGCGCCAATTTTTAGCCATTCCTCATCATTGCCGACTAATTGCACAATATGGGGCATGTTTTTTTTATGTAAAAATTCTGTATTTTTATTAAGCCGTCTGACCATATCCACTTGCCCGCAGACTAAAGAAGCGCTGGCGATCATTTCACTAACCACCAGAGCTGCTCCATAATTTGCTGCTATAGTCCTAAATGGAGCATCAGTCAGACCCGCCATAGGCGCCAAAAGCGCTCTATTGGGCAAAGTGAATTTACCTATCTGTAATTTTTCGCTCAATTAATTGATCCAATTATGTTTCAGCCTTAATTTGCTATTGGCCTTTATTAGTGCTTTTTTTCTCTGGCATCAACTAATCCTTAGTTTAATCTAAAAAATAAGGCAATTTGGCTCTAAAATGCAAAAACCTCTATTTTATACATTTATGTAGTTGGCCGTGAAGATTTATCGCTCAGAAGTCGAAATCGGAAGTCGAATTTGTGAAAAAAAGGATAAACGGGCGGCTACTAACATCGGTTGCAACAAAGATTTGGCTTTGCCAAGCGTGACAGATTGTTTAACCCTAGTATAAACTCAAAAGTCCACACCCCACATTCACCCTCCCGGTCACTTCACAATACTCCACAATCATCTATCCCCGACCATTC
>WFXU01000037.1 GCA_015490455.1 Hyphomicrobiales bacterium | reverse complement strand
TGTGGGGGTATGGTTTTAGGAGTAATTTTTGGGGAATGATTGTAGGCAATTGGGATATGGTTTTGGAGTAAGAATGGTTGGGAACGAGAGCACTTTTTCTAACTTAGCCTTGCTATTCCTTCTTTCCACGCCAATGCCCACCCCTCGCCATTTATTACTTCCAATATTAGTTCATAATTATAATGTTTCAAAGTTCTTTGTTTTACAAAGTGGAGGTAGTATATTTATTCCGGTAAGTTGAGTTATTTGAGCTTGTAGGAATGTTTGTGGGCGATTGCGGCGGGATGGGTTTTACAGGGTGAATGGCTGGGGCATGGGGAATTGTGGGGGGACTGCGGAGTGCGGTTTTGGAGGTAGTTTTGAAGGAATAAATATAGGAAACGGACTATTGAGTTGATTGTAGAGAGTAATGTCAGAAATGGCAGTTAGTTTAGGATATATTTCAGTGATGCAATTAATGTGGGTAGCCGCTCGCTATGCTCACTATCTTTTTTCTTCACAAATTTAACTTCACCCTCCGATTTCTGATTTCTGCCTTACGATTTCCGACTTCTGATTAATGAAATTTTTCACGGACAACAAATAATATATCAAGTGCCGTTAAAGCCAACGGCGGGTTTTTTGTTTATAGGTGCGATATTCATCTCCAAATTTTTCTTCTAAAAATCTTTCTTCCACTCTAATTTGAAAGCGGTTCATATATAAAATAAAGCCAATAATTAGAGCCAATGAAAATAAATTATTTAAGAATATGCCCCACGCTATTAGAAATAATAAATCGGCTAAATAAATTGGATTGCGTGAAAAATGATAAGGTCCTTTTGTAAGGAGAGAAGAGGAATTATATGGTTTTGTGGGGTTAATGGTTGTTTTGGCTCTATATAAGAACCAGGCGCTGATCAACATTAATAAAAGGGCGGCTAGAGCAATAAAACTAGCAAAAATATTCTTATTTTGCCCAACTATTGGGAAGGGAAACAAAAATTGCGCTAAGAGCCACATAAAAATAGCAAAAATTAACGTAACAAGAGGCGGGACTATTTTTAGTTCTAACCATTTCATGTGCCAAATAATTCCTTTGCGAGGGAGATAAATTTTTTACCTCTCTCTTCAAAATTTCTAAACTGATTATAGCTTGGCGCACCGGGAGAAAGAATAATTGTATTAAAGCACGCTCTTCTAGAGGAAAGCGCATTCATTGCGCTGGCTAAATTTTCAACTTCTAAAACTTCAATATGTGGAGCGGCTGAATAGGTGGCGGTTGCCAACCTGTCACCAGTTACCGGTAGGCATACAAGAATTTCAACATTCGAACTAGCCAGCTTTTTGCTCAATTCGCTATAATCTTGCTGCCTTTCATGTCCGCCGGCAATTAGAGCTATGGATCTGTCCCTATAAGAATCAATGGCCGCCATTGTGGCTTCGGGAGTTGTAGAAATTGAATCATCAACAAAAAGAAAATCGCCAATTTTATGTTCTTCAAGTCGGTGAGGTAAAGGGGTAAAGTCCTGAATTCCTTTTAATATTGAATTTTTATCCGCCCCAAGTGCTAAGGCTAATTTGGCGGCAATAATTGCATTATCAAGATTATGTTCGCCTTTTAAGCGTGAATTTTTACTTATTTCAGCTATTTGTTGTGAAAATATATTTTCCAAATCAGGCAAAATTCTTTTTTTATCTCTAACGGCCTTAAGAACCAGCTCATTTGTAGCCGCGCTTTTTCCTAGAGCAACGCTAAATCCACCCTCTCTATCAATTAAATTTAATTTATCCGCATAATAATGGTCTAAATCTCTATGCCAGTCAGTATGTTCTGGAGATAGGTTGGTTATGGCTGCAAAATCAGGAGAAAAGCTAATATCGGCGGTTTGGTAAGAGGAAAGTTCAAAAATAATAATTTTATGCTTATCGCCAATTTCAAGCGGGGCTGTTCCTATATTACCCGCTAGTCCTACGTCAAAATTTTGCGCTTTGAGCATTAAATAAAGTAGGGCTGCACAGGTGGATTTACCCTTAGTGCCGGTAATGGCTACAACAATCTTATTGTTACGATAAAATTCAGCCCAAATATTTAAGTTCGAACTTACTTTAATCCCGGCTTCACGCGCCATCAAAAAAATCGGCCGATAGCGGGAAACCCCCGGACTTTTTATAATAGTTGCAAATAATTTTTTCTCAATGGCATCTGGTAAATCGGAAGGTTTTATAATTTGTGTTTCGTCAATATTGATAGTTCCGCTATCAGCTGTCACATATATTTTTAGATCGGGAAATTTTTCTTTTAAAAATTTCCGACTTGATTGAGCCTCCTTACCCGCGCCATAGAGCAAAACGGGTTTTGTGAAATCGGTTTTATTGTGCATAGGGCATCACCACTTTTTCTATTCTGGCTGGAATTAGGTGAATATTACTATTTTTCATTAATTCACTCAATGCTGTTTGAAGTTTTTTTGCTCCATAAAAATTTACCAAATCAGAATATAAATTTGCCACGATAAAATCATCAGACCAATCTGAATTTTTACCAAGTGAATAAAGAATGGCCGCCCCTTCTAATATTTCTCCTACACACTCCCAAGGTTTATGCCCGCTTAGGCCGGTTAATTGACGAAAGGAAGAAATATTTTTCTTTTCAGCAAGCAGATTTTTGCCAAAAATATTTATTAAACGTTTCTTTGCCATATTTGGCGCAAGAATAAGAAAGGTAAAATGGCATTTTGGACAATTATTGCACCATAAAGAGCCACCATGTCCGCTTAATTTGAAATTTTGATTGCAACTTGAAAAATCCTTATCAAATTTATTTTCTAAGGCGAAAATCTGCCCGATTTTTGCTTCAGAAAATGGCCTTAATAATGAAAAATATTCTAGCTCGCCATTAGTGATTTTTGCGAGAATATTTTGCATTATTTTTTCAAATTGTAAAGATTTGGAATATTGATGATTGGCTTCTCTTCCATCAAAAATAATATTTCCTTCGTTGGCCGAACGTTCATTAGAAAAAGCAATATATTTATAATCATAAAGAAGGGCGCAAAGGGCGATAATTACTGAATTAATGGCGGTAGAGGGGACGTGCCCATTATAAAATTGCTTTCTTTTTGCCAATTCTATCATTTTTTTATCCAAAATTCGCTTTATATAAATTGGTTCCTTCCCAATTTTCTTGATAGAAGAAATGATTGGCCCCTTTGGGTTAATAGCAATTGGGGTAAAGTCAATATTGGCTTTTTGTAAAATTTGCGCTGAAACTAGAGAATCCTTACCTCCCCCAATCGGAAGTAAAATCCTGTCATGCAGTTTTATATTAGCATTTTCGCATTTTAGAAATTCATTATTTTTTGCGCTTATCAGTTCAATCTTTCCAAATCTTTTAAGATTATTGCGGGCAAAAAATTCTCCCAATCCATTTTCATAAATGGCAAGAGTAAATTTTCTCTCACTCTCGCTTAAAGAAAAAAAAGGCGCTTTAATCTTAAACGGAGCCAGTAATTTATAATAGCTAACCCCTAATATCAACGCGCTTAGCTTTAACATGTCAGAAAAAATAGCTAAGTTAAATATTTCCATATTCAACCCGCTACTAAATTCAACCCGCTCCCTAAAAGAATATTCCGCCAACTCATAGCTAAATTCTATGGCCAGATTTTGCGCATAAATTGTCGGTTTATTTATCTTAAAAATTATTTCACCCATTTAACTATCATATTTAGTAACTTAATATATTTGCATTTTAAGCCGCATATTTATATCATCGCCAATTCTTTGATAACCATATTCGCGCATTATACAGGAAAATTTATTTGCGCTTTTTTCAATCTGAAATAAATTATACCGACCAGGATCACCGCCAGAGCCTGCATGCGCAGAAGCTGAAGCAACTCCAATAACGGGAACTTCAGCCCCGTTTAGGCCAGATGGCGGACCTTTAATGCTATTTATGGTTGAGCGATGCGTATGACCATGTAAAATTAATTCTGCGCCATATTGCTCAATAATCTGCCTAAATATTTCCGCTCCCAATAGGCCTTTACGTTTTTTATCGGCTTCTTGCCTAAAGGGAGGGTGATGAATAGTAACAATACGAAAATAACCCTCCCTTTTTGTTATATCAAGAAAAGCGGCCAATCTTTTCCCCTGTTCTTCGTCAAATTTACCATTGGCAAAAAAAGGTGGACTGGCAATGGCTGAATTGCAATTAATAATAGCGACATATCCCAAACGGCGAATGAAGGGAAAGGGATTATTATCTATCATCTCTCCCCTTATATATTCTCCCATTGCCTGATAGAATTTCTCTAATGATCCCTTAATATAGGCATCGTGATTGCCCGCTATGGTGCAGACCTTTTTTGCCGCGCCAAGATTTTTTATCCATTTTTGCGCCTGAATAAATTCTTTTTTTGTTGAAAGATTGACCAAATCACCTGTATGGACAATAAGGTCTGGCTCTTTTTGTTGTAAATCCTTGACTAAATTTAGGAGCGTTGTTGGCTGCATATTTTTTTTACGTTTCAAATTCCAGTTAATATAGCCGGTGATGCGTTTTGAAAATAGTTCGCTAAGGGAAATAGGTGGCAATGGAAGGTGAACGTCTGAAATATGGGCAATTGAAATCATGATTGGCTTTTTTGTGAAAATTAAGATAATAACGACCAAAATATAGTGTAGCAATCTTTTTTATGGAAATGAATATATATGAAAAATATTTTTTGGCAAAGATTGCTGGCTAAAGTCTATATGTCACTGAAAGGAATTTGGCAGCGTCAAACGGTTGGCGCGCGCACTATGTTGGTTGATGGAAATAAAATTTTGCTAATTAGGCAAAGTCTTGTGCCCGGCTGGCAATTTCCGGGTGGGGGAGTGGATCCGGGCGAAAATTTTTATGATGCGGCAAAGCGTGAAACTTACGAAGAAACGGGATATAAAATTACTGAAATGCGTCTACATGCGCTTTTTCATAATATTGAGGCAACTAATCGCGATCATCTGGCATTCTTTATTGCTGAAAAATTTGAATTAGATAGGGAGTTTAAGCCCAATAGGGAGATAGTTGAAATTAAATGGTTTGATGTTAACAATTTGCCAGATAATCTTGCCGATAGTGGAAAAAGAAGGGTAGGGGAGATATTTGGAAATAAGCCAATTAGCAAAAATTGGTGAAATTATAGGGAATTTGGTTTAGATAATTTAGTTATATGCTAGACGAATTTTATTTTTACTGCTAAATGTCCTAAGTGCTGGATAGCCGTTTTGAGATGGAATTATGATTATAACCAGGAAAAATTTGCGACGAAGCTGATTAATTTAAGGCAATTATTGCCCAATATGTTTTGTTATAAAAATTTTCTGGATTATAATTATGAATAATGACAAAAACCAGCCCATTCAGTCGGGTGAGAATATTATCATTCGCCCCTATAAAAAATCCGATTTTGAATTTGTTGAACAATTGCAAGCCAAAATTTTTGGCCCCGCCCGCTTTACGCGTGCAGCATATAGGGTACGAGAAAAATTCCCTATAGAGGAGAATTTAAGTTTAATTGCGCAAATAGGGGAAAAAAATATAGGCTATGTTGCCATGACGCCAATATCTATTAATCGGATTAATGGCTATTTACTAGGTCCGCTAGTTACAGATATTGGATATCGTGGGCTTGGTATTGGCAAAAAACTGGTCAAGCAGGTTTGTAAAAAGGCTTTTAGTAAAAATATTAATTCTGCTATAAAAGAAAGAGAAGATTTGGTGCCAAAATTTATAATTTTGGTTGGTGATTTGCCATATTATCAATCGCTGGGATTTAAGCCAACAAAGCCCAATATGATTAAAATGCCTGGCCCGGTTAATCCTGATAGGCTTTTAATATATTGGAAAGATGCGGATTTAACCAATATATTAAAGGGTGAGTTGGCGGCTAAAATTTAGAATAGGTTGATAAATGGATAAGGATATTATTTTTAGGGTTAGAAAGAGATTATTAAAAAAAACGAAAAATATATCCGACATTAATAATTTGCAGCCTAATCTTAATCCGGAAAAAAAGCCAAAAACACCGCCCGTTGCAGCGGCCGTTCTTGTTCCAATTATTGAGCGAGATGACAATTATAGTGTGCTTTATACAAAAAGGTCAGAAAAATTGCGTAACCATTCGGGGCAAATTGCTTTTCCGGGAGGAAAAATAGATAAGGAGGATGAAAATATAGCCGCCGCAGCCATAAGGGAGGCATATGAGGAAGTGGCTATTATACCAGAGGAAGTTGAAATTTTGGGCTATATGCCTTCTATTTTTACTGGCACTAATTATTTAATAACTCCGGTTGTCGGCCTGGTTAAACCAACAAATAAATTTATTGCCAATAAAGAGGAAGTGGCCGAGTTTTTTGAGGTGCCGCTGGATTTTTTATTAAAGGAGCAAGCCTATCAGGCAACAAAGATTTTTTACGCTAAAAAACTGCAAGAAACCTGGACAATACAACATAAAGATAAACATATTTGGGGAATAACTGCACATATTACGCGTTATTTCTGGCAAATGGCTCTTAAGGAATAATGGATGTCAAAGGAAGAAAAAGCTATTTCATCGCTAAAAAAATCCGTGTGGCTGCACGATGAAAATGTGCAAAAAATATTTATTCTGCTTGATGGGGAAAAGAAAAAAACGCGCATTGTTGGCGGGATTGTGCGCGATACAATTATGAATATTAAGAATGAAGGGATGGATATAGACTTTGCAACAGAATTAGAGCCAAAGGAAATTATAAAAAGGGCGAAAATGGCTAATATTGCCTATTATGAAACCGGTATTGAACATGGCACTATTAGTTTGCGAATGGGAAAGAGATTATTTGAAATAACCACATTAAGAGAAGATGTTAAAACTGATGGTCGGCATGCAAAGGTCAGTTTTGGCACGGACTGGTTAAAGGATGCAAAAAGGCGCGATTTTACCATTAATGCCCTTTATGTGGATATGTATGGACAGCTATTTGATCCCTTAAATGCCCTAAAAGATTGTCTGCAAAAAAGGGTAAGATTTATTGGCGATGCCGATAAGCGCATAAGGGAAGATTATTTACGGGTTTTTCGTTTTTTTCGCTTTTCTGCTTCTCATGCTAAGCAGAAATTTGATGAAGAAGGTCTAAATGCGTGTAAAAGAGCAAGAGATAAATTAAATAGAATTTCTCGCGAGAGAATAGGCGCTGAAATGTTAAAAATATTGGCGCTACAAAAAAATGCAAAAACCCTAAAAATTATGAGTGATATTGGCATTATTCAGCTAAATGAAAAAATATTGGAGCAGTTTTTTTACTATGAAAAAATATCACAAAATCCAAAATTAATGGTAAGAGTGGCATTTTTTTTGGCTCAATATGAAAAAAAACAATTGCAAAATATGTGGCGTTTATCGAATCAGCAAATAAAAATAGCGCAAAATATATATGAAGGCGCTAAATTGCTGGAACAAAAGGGATTAAATTATCTTGCCTATTATTATCAAAATCAGGCAGCTGAAGCGCTTGATTTATTTGCATGCGCTAATCTGCTTAAAAGAGAGCAATTAGAAGAGTTAAAAAATAATTTGAAAAAAATAAAATTTACTTCATTTCCGGTTAAGGGCGCCGATATTTTGCGCTTACAAATAGGGAAGGGAAAGCAAGTTGGCGAAAAATTAAAACAGCTTGAAGAAGATTGGATAAAAAGCGGCTTTAATTTGAGTAAAGAACAGCTTTTAGCTAAGATCACTAAATCCGCCGACCTGCCTTAATGCTTCACTAAGGACAATGCCGGCGCTTATTGCAAGATTTAGCGAGCGACTATTTTTACGCATGGGAATGCGTAATTTATGATTGGCCAAAGCTGCAACATAATCTGGCACGCCCCCCGTTTCGCGCCCAAATAATAAAATATCATTTTTCTCATAAATTATTTCAAAGGCTGATTTTTTACCCTTAGTTGTGAGCAATAATAAGCGCCTATTTTGTTCTTTTTGCCAATTATTGAATTTTTCAAAACTATCATGCTCTATAATTTTGGCATTATTGATATAATCTAAGGCCGAGCGATATAAATTTTTATTCGTAAAATTAAATCCGCATGGGTGAATAATATGTAAATCTACGTTAAAACACGTGCAAAGACGAATTATTGCTCCGCAATTTTGTGGTATTTCGGGTTGAAATAGGGCAATAGAAGGCTTCATTTATTAATTTTCCCAATTTTTTTTAACTTACTATTGTTAAGCACGCTAATTTGTCTGGACAAGTGATAAATTGAGTGTAAAAAGAAATCGGCACTAGCGTGCTATTTTGCACATATTTTTTGATTCGAAATAAAGGATTTGACGATCGCAAAATTTGCTAGTCAAAGTTAAAAGGATGAATAGTTTGGCTAAAAAAGACCCAAATAGACGAGATTTTCTATTCGTTACAACTGGCGCGGTCGCAGCTGTCGGCGGTGCTGCAGCTGTCTGGCCGCTAATTGACCAGATGAATCCCGATGCCAGCGTTATGGCGCTAGCATCTATTGAAATTGACATTTCCTCTATAGAAGTGGGGCAGTCTGTTACCTTTAAGTGGCGTGGACAGCCAATTTTTGTGCGCCATAGAACCGCAGAGGAGATTGAAGAGGCAAAGGCGGTACCGCTTGAGGAATTAATAGACCCAGAAACAGATGCGGAGCGCGTAGCTGAGGGGCATGAAGAGTGGCTGGTTACAATTGGCATTTGCACTCATCTTGGTTGCGTTCCTCTTGGACAAAAACCCGGTGAAGAAAGAGGCGACTATAATGGCTGGTTCTGTCCATGTCACGGCTCACATTATGATACTGCGGGCCGTATTCGCAAAGGTCCGGCGCCAAAAAATTTGGTATTGCCGCCATTTGAATTTTTGAGCGATACGCTCATAAAAATCGGTTAGGGGAATAAATATGGCTTCAAAAAGCAGTTATAATCCTAAAAATAAGGTAGAAAAGTGGCTTGATGAGCGCCTTCCGCTTATCAGATTTTCAAAAGAACATTTGATGGACTTTCCATCGCCAAAAAATCTCAATTATTGGTGGACTTTTGGCGCCGTGCTGGCGGTTATGCTGATGGTGCAAATCATAACTGGCATTATTTTGGCTATGCACTATGTGCCAAATATTGAGATGGCCTTTGATAGTGTTGAACATATTCGCCGTAATGTAAATTATGGGCGTATAATTCAGGGCACGCACGCAGTTGGCGCCTCTATGTTCTTTTTTGCTGTCTATGTGCATATATTTCGCGGCCTATATTATGGCTCATATAAGTCACCGCGTGAGGTAATTTGGATTTTGGGTGTCATTATCTTCCTGCTAATGATGGCAACAGCCTTTATGGGCTATGTTTTGCCTTGGGGGCAAATGAGCTTTTGGGGTGCAACCGTTATTACTAATTTATTTTCAGCAATTCCGCTTGTTGGAACCCCCATTTTAGAGTTTTTACGTGGTGGATTTGCTGTCGACAATCCAACCTTAAATCGCTTTTTCTCGCTTCATTATCTGTTGCCCTTTATTATAGCAGCAGTTGTTGGGTTGCATATTTGGGCTTTACATGTTCCCGGAAATGGTAATCCGACTGGTGTTGAAGTAAAGTCAAAGGCAGATACGCTACCTTTCCACCCATATTTTACCATGAAAGATTTATTTGTGGTGGTTGTGTTCTTTATTCCTTTTGCCTGGTTCGTATTTTTCGCTCCAGATATATTAGGGCATCCGGATAATTATATTGAGGCAAATCCCTTTATAACACCGCCAAAAATTGTGCCTGAATGGTATTTATTACCATTTTACGCAATGTTGCGCGCTATTGATTTCAATATTTTATTCATCAATGCAAAATTGGGTGGTGTTATTGTAATGTTTGGTTCAATCCTAATTTTGATGGTTCTACCATGGCTTGATAGGTCAAAAGTGCGCTCAGGAAGTTTTAGACCAATGTTTAAGCCATTTTACTGGCTATTTGTATTAAACTTTTTAATGCTGATGTATCTTGGCGCTCAATCGGCAGAGGGTATTTATGTTATTTTATCAAAAGTTGGCACGGCTTATTATTTTGGTTATTTTCTAATTATCCTGCCGCTTTTGGCGCGCATTGAAACTCCAAAACCGCTGCCCAATTCTATTTCCGAAGCCATATTGGCAAAGGAAGAAAATACTATCGCAATAAATGCCGAACAAGGAGAAAATAAATGATTATTGTTAGAAAAATCATCGCATTAGCTGCGCTTTTCTTTGCTTTGGCCGTTTCTGCGCCCAGTTTGGCAGCTAAGGTTGGGGGTAAACCGGCAGAATTACAAAAATGGAGCTTTGCCGGTATTTTTGGCACTTATGATACTAATCAGTTGCAGCGCGGTTTTCAGGTATTTAAGGAAGTATGTGCAACTTGTCATGGGGCGCGTTTGCTCGCATTTAGAAATTTGGTTGAACCGGGCGGGCCAGAATTTTCTGAAGAGCAGATTAAATTATTAGCTTCTGAATTTATGATTGAAGATATTGAGGCTGAGGGGGGTGAAAGACCTGCAACTCTAGCCGATAATTGGCCTTCTCCTTTTGCCAGTGAAATTGAAGCGCGCGAAGCAAATAATGGTGCTTTACCTCCTGATTTTTCAGTTCTGGCAAAGGCGCGCGGCATATATCAGCCTTTTCCTGACTGGGCCTTTAATTATTTTACTGCCTATCAGGAAGGTGGGGCAGATTATATTTATAATCTTCTAACTTCCTACGAGGATCCGCCGCATGGTGTAGAGGTTAGTGACGGGCAGGAATATAATGCTTTTCTTGGAACCGGTATTGCTATGATGAATCCTTTAATGGATGATTTAGTAGAATATGATGATGAGCGCCTTCCGCGCACAGTTGAGCAATATGCCAAAGATGTTGCCGCTTTTATGTATTGGCTTGCCGATCCGCATCTGGTTTCACGCAAAACTATTGGCCTTAATGTTTTAATATTCCTTTCTATTTTGGCCATTTTAATGTATTTGGTAAAACGTAAAATATGGGCTAATGTAAAACATTAAAATAAATTGTTACTTGGGCAGATATTAAGAGGCCCCTTAAGGGGCCTTTTTTGAAATAGGAGAAAAATGTCAATAGATCTGAAATCTCTTGTTAGAACAATTCCCGATTATCCCAAAAAGGGAATATTATTTCGTGATATTTCTACTTTGATTGAAAATCCCGAAGGTTTTCGTGAAACTATTGATAGGATAGCTCGCAAACATAGTGGTTTGGATATTACTCATGTTGCTGGCATTGAAGCGCGCGGTTTTATTTTTGGGGCTGCGGTCGCTATTTCGCTTGGGGTTGGTTTTATTCCGGTAAGGAAATCTGGTAAATTGCCGGGCGAAACTATAGGACAAAATTATGCGCTTGAATATGGGGTTGACACTATTGAAATACACGCTGATGTAGCAACGGATGAACATCATATTTTATTGGTAGATGATTTAATTGCAACGGGGGGGACCGCAATTGCTGCTGTTCATTTATTGCGCCGCACAGGTGCTAAACTTAAACATGCCGCCTTTGTTATTGATTTACCGGAAGTTGGAGGAGCGGATAGGTTAAGGGCAATTGGTGTTGAGGTTGATAGTTTAATAAGTTTTGCTGGCCATTAGAAAATATATTTTACTACCATTAGAGCGTCATTGTTTTATTTAATTATTTCTTGCAAAATTATTTTGAATGTTGATAATTGGTTTGCCTTAAGGGGCAGACCTTAGGAAAGAAGGGGTGTGGGGAAAAAGAGAAAGGGTTGAGGGGGAAGAGTTGAGGGAAAAGAAAAAGGGAAAGGGAGAGAGGATAGTGAGTAAATTTACTAAAATTTTGGGGCCAATATTCATAATTATTATTTTTGCTTTTTCTGCGGGAGCGGTCAATGCAAATGAGATTTTAGGGAATTGGAAGACCGAAAGCGGAGAAACGGCAAATATTTCAAAATGCGGTTCTGCATTTTGTATTGTGCTTAAAACCGGCAAATATAAGGGACAATCAATCGGCAAATTAACTTTGGACGGAAAAAAATATACAGGCACTGTGCGTGACCCTGCCGATGATAAGACTTATTCTGGCAGTGCTTCCATTGTTGGCAACACGCTGAAATTACAGGGTTGTTTTATGATTTTCTGCAAAACCCAGCGTTGGACTAGATTATAATTTATTTCGCCTGCCTTTTTGTCCTTTCAGGAGGGTAGTGGAGGTTGGCGATTTTTTGAATATTCATTGTCGCAAAATTAACCCTAACTTCTGTGAGCATTCTAGGAGCATGAAGTTGGGGCTAGCTTGTCCTACATAACTCGTCTTTGAGTTGATATTTGGGGGTTGGATTTGCAGCCTATTAGGCGAATATAGCGTGCGAAAGGTAAAATTTAGGCAAATTAGAATAATTGCCAAAGAGGGCAAGAGGGGGCAAGAGGGAACGGAGAAGAAGGCAAGAAGGGAGCAAGAAGGGCAAGAAAAGGAAGCAGAAAAATGGAAGAATTACTTAATAGAATAAAAAATATTGCCCCCGATATGACAAAGACATTTTTACGTTTTCCTTTGCCAATTTTATTCTTGGCAATTAGCACTATTCTTTTCATTGGGATTACTAACGATATTATCCCTGATAAAGAAGATTTTTGGCCCCTTATGGCGCTTGGTTTTCTTTCTGCCGCCATTTTTGCAACTGCTGGCAGGCTATTATCTGAGAGCAGAGAAAAAAATATAGTTAGTATTATTATTTTTGAAATAATAATTCCTATTTCTGTAATAGCTGCGATGCAAATAAAGAGTTTTTCTTGGTTTTTTCCATTTCTTTTGCCAGCAATTGGTGTTTTTTGGCTCTCTATTTCGGCTTTTACTAAGATTGGCAGGGGGATAGAGCGCGAGGAAATTCAGGATAGATTCTGGATAATGAACCATCGCGCCGTTATTTCTGCCATTATTGCCTTTGTTGGATTTATAATAATTGCCCTAGCTTTAGCTGCGATTGAGCGTTCACTCTCATTATTATTTGCTCTGAATATTTCTGATATATTTTACAGATATTTATTACCTTTTTCGGGTCTTTTTTTAGCACCAGTTTTTTGGCTCTCCACCATTCCTAAAGCTGGTGAAATATCGGCAAAAGAACTAAGAAAACCTGATTTTTTATCTAAAGCCATTGGCTTTTTAGGACAGTTCTTATTTGTGCCATTCTTATTTATCTATGCGCTGATTTTACTTATTTATGGGGTGCAAATTGCCTTTACAAAAAACTTGCCCGTTGGCACGCTTGGCTGGATGGTGCTTGGTTTTACCATTATAGGCGCTATTGCCTGGCTGTTAGTCTATCCAAACTTTATGCGGCAAAAAAAATTAGTGCAGACTTTTCGTGCTATTTGGTTTTACCTAACCATTATTCCGCTAATTTTATTTGCAATAGCTGTTTATATTCGCATTGATGCTTACGGTCTAACAAGTTTAAGAATGTTACTAATTGCCGGTGGTTTATGGGCAATATTATTATCTATATTTTTCTTAAGCAAAAAATTCGCCGATATTCGTCTTATGCCGCTTTTGGCAGGGGCTTTATTATTATTTTTAAGCGTTGGTTCTTGGAATTTAATTAATGCTCCATTGCTTGATCAATCAGCTCGTTTAGCGGCAGCAATTAATTCTGCTATTCCAAAAGGCGCAACATTTAACAATATTATATGGGATGAAGAAAGTGCCAAAAAAGCAAAAGGCGCACTTGATTATTTATATGAAGAGAATGGAAAAAAATATATAGAGCAAATATTTAAGCAAAATAAAATTGTCTATAACCCCGTATATAATAAGAGAGAATTATATAAGAGCCTAAAAATTAATGAGTTTATTTCTGAAAATATGAAGAAAAATGAACGCGACCTAGCTTTATCTAAGAATATTTATCCAAATGTAGCTGCGACTCCATATTTTTTGGGTAATATATTTATATTACGCCAGTCTGCTCCCATTCCTATTGCCAATATTAAAATTAAAATTAGCAAACAGAATCTTAGCATAAGTCAAAATGGGAAAGAGAAAATAAATGTTGATTTGAGTGAATGGATAGAAAGTCAGGAAAATGATAGAATAATTAATCCCGAATTTGATTTTGAAATTGGAAATATTAAATATAGATTATTAATTTCAAACCTTGCTCTTGAAAAAAGTGATAATGGCGAATGGGAGATACAGGTGCTAACCGCGCTATTATTCAGTTCTCATTCTCCCTTAGCCAGTCAGTAATATCATTTAGCGCGCGGGTTGAGATTGCTTGTTTTTTGAGTTTTTTACGATCAGCTTTACGCCAGCGCTTTATCCCTTCTGGTTTTGTAATTTTTATATCTGGCATAAGCCCAAAATTTATATTCATTGGCTGAAAACTATTAACTCCATTATTTTCATCCGCTAAATGTCCGCCGCTAATATGGTTAATGAGTGAACCAATTGCGGTGGTCTTTGGGGGAGGGGAGATTGATTTATTTAGGGCATTAGCTGCTGCTAAGCGCCCAGCTATCAAACCCATAGATGCGCTTTCAACATATCCTTCAACACCCGCAATCTGCCCGGCAAAACGAATTCTTTTATCGGTTTTTAATTGCAACTGCCCGTTTAATAATTTTGGCGAATTAATAAAACTATTACGGTGCATGCCACCAAGACGCGCAAATTGCGCATTTTCCAGTCCGGGAATCATACGAAAAATTTTAACTTGTTCGCTATATTTAAGTTTGGTCTGAAAACCAACCATATTCCATAAAGTGCCAAGCTGATTATCCTGGCGTAATTGCACAATTGCATAAGGTTTTATATCCGGATTATTGGGGTCAGTCAGACCAACGGGCTTCATTGGACCAAATCTAAGGGTTTCCCGTCCCCTTTCCGCCATTATTTCTATTGGCAAACAGCCTTCAAAATATGGCACTTTTTCCCATTCTTTGAACTCGCTTTTTTCACCCGCTAATAGCGCATCAATAAAATCATTATATTGTTGTTCATTTAGGGGGCAGTTTAAGTAATCAGCACCTGTTCCATGCGCTCTCCTTTTATCATAACGCGATTGCGCCCAGACAATATCATAATTTATACTATCAGCATGAATTATTGGCGCTATTGCATCAAAGAAAGAAAGGGCGCTGGCGCCGGTCATTTTTACAATATTATTGGCCAAAGAATCTGAGGTAAGCGGGCCGGTAGCAATAATAATATTCTTCCATTCATCGGGTATTTTATTTACTTCCCCCAGCCTAATTTCAATATTTGGATGGCTATTTATTGCATCTGTAACAGCAAGGGAAAAAGCATCTCTATCAACTGCCAGAGCGCCACCTGCCGGCAGGGCATTTTCATCGGCCGCCCGCATTATAAGGGAATTTAAGTGGCGCATTTCCTCGTGTAAAAGCCCAACTGCATTGTTCTGATAATCGTCAGAACGAAAAGAATTAGAACAAACAAGTTCGGCAAAATTTCCCGTATTATGGGCATTGGTTTTTACCTTTGGGCGCATTTCGTGCAAAATTACTTTTGCTCCCATATTTGCTGCTTGCCAGGCAGCCTCTGAGCCGGCTAATCCGGCGCCAATAATATGAATAATATTTTCCTGATTGTCACTCATTCATCGCTATTAGCAATTTGCACATTTAGGTGCAATATAAATGTGCCAAAAAGGCGTATATATTTAGATTCTGCTTATCTAAAAATCAAAGAAAGAGTATAAGCAAATTAGTGTGCATTTACCGTTTGAATAATCAGATTTAATGCCAGTTCAACACTGGCTAATCTTATTTCTTGCCTATTCATATTTTTATTAAATAACTGTTTTTTATGTATTATTTTGTTATTTGTCGCGCAGGCAAAATGCACCAGACCAACCGGCTTTTCTTTTGTAGCGCCAGAAGGGCCGGCAATACCTGTAATTGAGATAGTAATATCAGAATTATATTTTTCTAATGCCCCCTTAGCCATTGCTAAGGCCACTTCTTTAGATACTGCGCCATATTGTTTGAGTAAATTAGTGGGGACATTAGCTATTTTTTCTTTTGCCTGATTTGCATAAGTTATGAGGCCGGCATAAACTACCTTAGAAGAGCCAGGAATTTCCGTAAGGGCGCCGGCTAATAGGCCCCCAGTGCAACTTTCAACGCTGATAAGGGTCTTATTTTGCTGGCTAAGCTGTTCAATTAGTTGCTTGCTTAATGATAGAATTTTTTTAGAAAACATTTAATTATCCACCTTAAGTTCAATTGAAAGTGAAGCCATAGCCGCAAGCCCTTCTTCTCTACCTATAAAGCCTAAATTTTCAGCGGTCGTTGCTTTAACAGAAACTCTTTCAACTTCAATATTACAAATATTGGCAATTGAGTGACGTATTTTTTCTCTAAATGGTGAAATTTTAGGATTTTGCGTAATTATTGTAACGTCAAGATTAATGATCCTGCCATTATGTTGCTTTAGCATATTAGTAGCAAATTTCACAAATGTAGAGGAGGGTTCATTTTTCCATTTTTTTTCGCTTGGTGGAAAATGAGTGCCTATATCGCCCTTAGCTAAAGCGCCTAAAATTGCATCAGTTATAACGTGTAAAACTGCATCTGCATCTGAATGACCTTTTAATTTCGCATTATGAGGAATTTTAATTCCTCCAAGAATAATATAATCACCCCTTATAAATTGATGAACATCAAAGGCAGAACCGACCCTTATTTCCACTTTATTTTGCATATGCAACAACCTTTCAGCGCGTAAAAAATCATTCTTAGTGGTTATTTTAATATTATCTTCATCTCCCTCACACATGGCAACTTCAATTTCTGCCCATTGCGCAATGGCGCTATCGTCGCTATAATTATCTGTAAAGCTAATGGCTCTTTTATGGGCTGCTAATATTTCCTTAAAATGGAAGCCCTGCGGAGTTTGAGCGGCAAATAGTTGGGTTCTATCTTCCGTGCCGCCAATAGTTCTGCCGTCGGCCGATCTCTTTATGGTATCTATTACATTTATTACCGGTATAACCGCCCTATATTCTTCTAGTGCTGTAATAATATTTTTGACTATTTTTTCTGTTATAAATGGCCTTGCCCCATCATGAATTAAAACAAAGTCGGGATCATATTTTTCAAGCGCTGAAAGGCCATTAAAGACAGAAATTTGCCTTGTCTTGCCACCAAAAACCGGCTCTAATAAATTGTCGCCAGAAAGACAAAGCGAATTATATAAATTTTTATCATCAGGGTGAATAATGGGCAAAATATAATCAATATTTTGCATTAAGAAAAATTTGCTAATAGTTCTTTTAAGTAGGGGAATATTGTTTATTTTTCTATATTGTTTTGGCAAATTATCATTGCCGCTTTTAGCGCGCTTTCCGCGCCCTGCTGCAACAATAATTAAAGCTGTTTTTTTATTATGCAGCATTTTTTCTCCTAAAACCAACCCCAATGGCGGCATTTTGGCAATTAACAGTTTAATTTACAACTATATATTCTATAATCGCCTTTATTTTGTTAGAGTTTAATCTTATGCTTTCTTTGAAAAAAGAGATGTTCGGGCCTAATATTTATTTTCCTTTAGCCAATTGGGTAAAAATATAAAAACACTTATTGCGTCTCTTGCAATAGCAACATAATCTAATACCCCAAATCTATATAACTATTAACAGGGCATAATATGAAAAAAACAGCTTTTACATTTCCCGGTCAAGGTAGCCAGACGCCCGGCATGGGGTTAGATCTAGCTGAAAATTATAAAATAGCAAAACAGGTTTTTGCAGAAGTTGATATGGCGCTAAATCAAAATTTGAGCAAAATTATTTTTGCAGGGCCTGAAGAAGAATTGCGCTTAACCGAAAATGCGCAGCCAGCTCTATTAGCAGTTTCTATAGCAGTTATTAAAGTGCTTGAAGAAAAGGGTATAACTATTGAAAATAGCGCTTCTTTTGTTGCTGGTCATTCATTGGGTGAATATTCCGCTCTTTGCGCAGCTGGCGCTATTTCCCTGACCGATGCAGCCAGATTATTAAAATTAAGAGGAGAGGTAATGCAGCAGGCAGTGCCAGTAGGTGAAGGGGCAATGGCTGCCATTTTAGGGCTGGATATGCAAATTATTCAACATATTGTTAAACAGGCTTCTTTGGGAGCTATATGCGAAATTGCTAATGATAATTCGGTTGGACAAATTGTTATTTCAGGACATAGGGAGGCGATTGAAAGAGCAATTGAGCTGGCAAAGGCTAAAGGAGCAAAAAGGGCGATTTCTTTACCTGTCAGTGCGCCTTTTCATTGTTCTTTAATGTGCCCTGCCGCTGAAAAAATGGAAGAAGCTCTAGCTTTAGTGGAAATAAAGACACCCATTGTGCCATTGGTGGCTAATGTGCTGGCCAGACCGATTTCAGAGCCAAATGAAATTCGTAAAAGATTGGTTGAGCAGGTTAGTGGTCTTGTTCGCTGGCGAGAATCAATTGAATGGCTAAGTAGCGAAGGAGAAGTTGAGCAATTTGTTGAGATAGGGGCAGGGAAAGTGTTAAGCGGACTTGCAAGAAGAATAAATCGTGCCGCTAAAACCATATCTATAGGCTCGGTAAAGGAAATTGAACAATTTATTGAAGCAAAATAATCATAGTTGGAATTTAGTAAATAGATTAGAGGAAAAAATGTTTGACTTAAGTGGAAAAAAAGCCCTTATCACTGGCGCAAGCGGGGGGATTGGGCGCGAAATAGCAAAGAGCCTTGCTTTGGCCGGAGCAGAAGTAGCTCTTAGCGGCACAAGAGAAGATGCGTTAGAAGAGACAGCAAAGCAAATAGGGAAAAAAACGCATATTTTACCGTGCAATTTGACTAATCTTAACGAGACTGATGGATTGGTAGAGCGCGCCACTAAGCAAATGGGAGGGGTTGATATTTTGGTAAATAATGCCGGAATCACCCGCGATAATATATTTTTGCGCATGAAGAATGAGGAATGGGACGAAGTTATAACAGTAAATTTAACTGCCATATTTCGTCTCTCTCGTTCTGTTTTACGGCAAATGATGAAGCAGCGTTTTGGCAGGATTATTAATATTAGCTCGGTTGTTGGGATAACAGGAAATGCCGGACAAGCCAATTATGCCGCTGCAAAAGCTGGGCTAATTGCTATGTCTAAATCATTAGCGCAGGAAGTTGCCTCGCGTAATATTTGTGTAAATATTATCGCTCCCGGTTTTATTGCCTCAAATATGACGGATAAATTAAACGAAAAACAAAGAGAGGCAATATTGAGTAAAATTCCAAGCAATAGGCTAGGAGAAGCAAAGGAAGTTGCAGCTTGTGCTGTTTTTTTGGCGAGCGAAGAAGCCGCTTATATAAATGGACATATTTTAAGTATAAATGGTGGCATGGTGATGGTTTAGCGATCAAATTGCTAAATGTGCCAATTTAGTTGGCTTAATTTTGGAAGTTAGGCGATAATGAAACCATGATTAGAGCAAAGTTGGTGGATTTTTTGCAAAATTTGATTGACAAGCATATATTTCAATTGCCATAGGAGTTGAGTTAATACAGATATATCCGGAATAAAGGAACATATTATGAGTGATATCGCAGATCGCGTTAAGAAAATAGTCGTAGAACATCTAAATGTTGAGGAAGATAAAGTAACGGACAAGGCGAGTTTTATTGACGATCTTGGCGCAGATTCTTTAGATCAGGTAGAGCTTGTGATGGCTTTTGAGGAAGAATTTTCGGTTGAAATACCTGATGATGTTGCTGAAAATATCCAAACATTTGGCGATGCGGTCGCATTTTTGACCAAAGCGGTTGATTAGCGATTGCTCTAGGATTTTTTAAGGCAAGTGAAGCAGGCAGATATTAATCAGTCGGGAAGTTCGCGTCGTTTGCGTCGTGTTGTAGTTACGGGAATGGGCATTGTTAGCCCTTTGGGTTGCGGGGTTGATGCCAGCTGGTCAAATATTCTTAAATCTAAAAGTGGTGCTGAGCATATTTCAGATTTTGAAGTTGCCGATTTGCCATGCCAGATTGCTTGTAGGATTCCTTTGGGTAGTTATTCTGAAGGAAAATTTAGTCCCGATGACTGGATGGATCCCAAAGAGCAAAGAAAAGTAGACCCCTTTATTATTTTTGGTATGGCCGCTGCCGCGCAGGCGATAAAGGATAGTGGGTTTGTTCTTGATAGTGAGGAAAAAAAACAGCGTGCTGGTGTTTTAATTGGTTCTGGAATTGGCGGTATTGGTGGTATAGCCGATGCTGCTATTACCCTGATGAAGCGCGGCCCAAGACGAATTAGCCCATTTTTTATTCCAGGCCGCCTGATTAATTTAGTTTCAGGCTATGTTTCTATTCACCATTCGCTAAAGGGGCCAAATCACTCGGTTGTAACGGCTTGCGCAACCGGAACACATGCAATAGGAGATGCTGCTCGCCTTATTGCTTTTGGCGATGCTGATATTATGGTTGCAGGCGGCGCTGAATCCCCCATTAACAGGCTTTCTTTGGCGGGTTTTTCTGCCGCTCGTGCACTTTCTACCAATTTTAATGATAGACCCAAAAAGGCCTCTCGTCCCTATGACAAAGATAGAGATGGCTTT
Organism: Hyphomicrobiales bacterium; assembly: GCA_015490455.1. Lineage (GTDB taxonomy): Bacteria > Pseudomonadota > Alphaproteobacteria > Rhizobiales > Devosiaceae > S141-66. Next base: position 22,530 of record WFXU01000037.1, on the reverse strand, counting down.
GTTATGGGTGAAGGGGCGGGAGTTGTAATATTAGAGGAATATGAACATGCTAAAAGGCGTGGGGCAAAAATTTATGCCGAATTATTAGCCTATGGCCTTTCAGGAGATGCCTATCATATTACCGCGCCGGCCGCTGATGGTGATGGTGGTTATCGTTCAATGCAGGCAGCATTAAGAAATGCCAATATTGATGCAAATGAAATTGATTATATAAATGCGCACGGAACTTCCACCCCTTTGGGCGATGAAATAGAATTAGAAGCGGTGAGTAGATTATTGGGTGCTGATGAAGAAAATATTATTATGTCCTCAACTAAATCTTCTATTGGCCATTTATTAGGTGCCGCTGGAGCAGTTGAAGCGATTTTTTCTATTTTGGCTATACGCGACAATATCGCTCCACCAACGATAAATCTTGATAATCCATCTGTAAAAACCAAGATAAATCTGGCACCTAATAAGCCTGTTAAAAAACAGATAAATATTGCCCTTTCAAATTCATTTGGATTTGGCGGGACGAACGCTACTTTGATTTTTAAGAAAATTTAAGTTGGACTGGTAAAGGAAAAAGAGTAACATATATCCAAATTTTGCCAATATATTTGAACAATCTACCCTTGCATATATTTTGCAATATTGGAAGAAAATAATGAGAAAGCCTAGAAAAAAGAGAAGACAAAGAAGCGCCTTAATAGAGATTACCAATGCTATTTTGACGCTTTTTATTATTGTTATTTTGCTGTTTGGAGCGGCCTTTATTTATATGGCAAATAGTTTTTATGCAAAAGGTGAGTTTAGCGAAGATGTAGTTTTTACCGTTAAAAAGGGGGAGGGGCTCGGTGCAATTACTAAAGATTTACAGCAGCAGGGGCTGATTTCTAATAGTCTCATATTTCAAATTGCCGCCAGAACTCAAAATAAGGAAAGGGCAATTAAGGCCGGCGAATTTTTATTGAAAAAAAATTCCAGCATGGCCGATATATTGCGTGAATTAACTGAAGGCAAACCAATAACTTACAGCGTAACAATAGCTGAGGGTTATAGTTCTTATCAAGTTGTGCAGCGTTTATTGGAAAATAAATATCTAACCGGAGAAATTAGCGAAATTCCTCCAGAAGGTAGTTTATTACCAGATACTTATATTTTTGAGAGGGGGGAAAGTAGAGAAAAAATTATTCAAAATATGCAGGCAGCTTTTCAGGAAGAATTAGATAAAGTCTGGCAAAATCGCGATGCTGATTTACCAATTAAAACCAAAGAAGAATTGGTAATTTTGGCTTCCCTCATTGAAAAAGAAACCGGCATTCCCAGCGAACGGGCAGAGGTTGCGGGTGTATTTGTTAATCGCCTTAAAAAGGGAATGAAACTACAAACCGATCCCAGCGTTATATATGGAATTACTTTAGGCAGAGAAAAACTAGGGCGAGGTCTAAGACAATCTGAACTTGATAGGGAAACTCCATATAATACATATAAAATTGACGGACTTCCCATTGGTCCAATTGCCAATCCCGGACGCGAGTCGCTTAAAGCTGCGGCCAATCCAGCAAAAACTGATAATTTATTCTTTGTTGCTGCTGGCGCTTATCCTTCAGATGGCCATTTATTTGCAACTAACTATGAGGAACATAGAAGAAATGTAGCGCTTTATCGTGAAGCGGTTGCCAAAGAAGAAAAAAGACTAAGGGAAGAAGCGCAAAAACAAGAATCGGAACAAAACAAACAGAATGAACAAGATGAACAAAATGAGGGCGAAAATACTAATCAATGAGTAAGATTGAATTGGCTGATAATATTTCCTCAATGACTGGATATGGCGCAAAAAATATTTCTATTGAGGGGTTTGACATAATAATTGAGATAAAATCGGTTAATTCACGCGGAAGGGATATTCGGCTTCGTCTGCCCTCTTTATATGATAGAATTGAGCCGCAAGTGCGCAAAATTTTTGAAAAAATGGTTTTTCGCGGATCATTGACAATATCAATTTCGGTGCAAAATAATTTGCAATTTGCTGATCTTGAATTCAACGAGAAATTATTTGCTAATTTGCTTGATATTTACAACAGGGCAGAGAAACAAGTAAAAAATCGAAATATTAAAATGGCCAAATCCTCTTTGATAGAACTTTTATCAGCTGATAAGGTTATTGAACGAAGAGAAGGCGTAGTTGATAAGGAAACACAGGAAAGAATTGACAAAGAAGTTTTAACGGCCATAGAGCAAGCGACCATTGAATTGATAAAAATGCGGCGAAATGAGGGGCAAAAATTAGCTAATATAATTGCAGATAGGCTGATAGAAATTGAAAATTTAACCCAACAGGCCGATAAATATATTGCAAATAATGGAAAAGTGATTTTAGAAAAATTAAAATCACAAATTAGTGAAATAACCGAATTTAATTCGCAATTAAGCGAAGATAGATTGCACCAAGAAGCCATATTTTTAGCGACAAAATCGGATATAAGAGAGGAAATAGATCGGCTTTATGCGCATATAAAATCTGCTAAAGAGCTATTGAAGCAGGGGGGTGTTATTGGTAGAAAATTTGATTTTCTTTCACAAGAATTTAACCGTGAGGCGAATACAATTTGTTCCAAAGCTAATTTAATTGAATTAAACGCAATCGGATTAAACCTAAAAATAGCAATAGAGCAAATGCGCGAACAGGTGCAAAATATTGAATAGGGTCTATAATGAAATTTAATCGTCGCGGCATAATGCTTGTAATAGCTTCACCTTCAGGAGCAGGCAAAAGTTCCATTACCAAAAATTTGCTCAAGGCCGAAGATAATCTTAGCCTTTCTGTGTCTCTTACCACAAGAAAAATGCGTAAAGGCGAAATTGATGGAAAAGATTACCATTTTTGCACCATAGAGCATTTTGAAGAATTACGAAAAAAAGGGCAATTATTAGAATGGGCAAAAGTGCATGATAATTATTATGCGACACCAAAGGCACAAATTGATGAACTTATTGAGGCTGGAAAAGATGTTATTTTTGATATTGATTATCAGGGAACCCAGCAGCTTTATGAAAAATGTCGCGCTGATATGGTAACGGTCTTTATTCTGCCTCCCTCAATTAAAGAATTACATTCCCGCCTAAAAAAACGCGCTCTTGATAGCGATATAGTTATAGAAAGAAGGTTAAAAAATGCTCGTATAGAAATTGAGCACTGGGCGGAATATGATTTTGTTTTGATTAATGAAGATTTAGAAAAAACAACCAATGATGTTAAAATAATATTAGATGGAGCAAGGCTTGCGCGCATTCGCCAAAGGGGGTTGGCCGATTTTATTAAGGAATTACAGAGCGAAATTGATGAAATTTGAGTTTTCCACTAATATTATCCCATTATTTTATTTACCCAATAAATTTATAAAATAATCAAATTTCTTTGAAAATTTAAGGTAAAATATAGAATTTGCCTTTTTACTGCCCATTAATTAATTATCCGCTGCAATTAATTTAGAAATTTGATTCGTCATAAAGGTAAAAAAATGAAAGATCCCATTGATATATATATGAACACGCTTGTGCCAATGGTGGTAGAGCAAACAAATCGCGGTGAGCGCTCTTATGATATTTATTCGCGCTTACTTAAAGAGCGTATTATTTTTGTTTCCGGTCAGGTTGAAGATAATATGGCTTCCGTTGTTGTTGCTCAATTATTATTTTTAGAATCAGAAAATCCAAAAAAAGAAATTTCCATGTATATAAATTCGCCCGGCGGTGTGGTTACATCCGGTTTGTCAATTTATGATACAATGCAATTTATTCGCCCCCCAGTTGCTACATTATGTTTGGGGCAGGCAGCTTCAATGGGCTCTCTTTTATTATGCGCGGGAGAAAAGGGAATGCGTGCAGCTTTGCCAAACTCCCGAGTTATGTTACATCAGCCCTCTGGTGGCTATCAGGGGCAAGCAACCGATATTATGATACATGCGCGCGAAACAGAAAATATCAAAAAACGCCTTAATTCCATTTATGCAAAACATACAGGGCAAGATTATGAAACCATAGAAAATGCCCTTGAGCGCGATAATTTCCTTTCTCCTAAGGACGCGATGGAATTTGGGATTATTGATCAAATTCATGAGAAACGCCAGATTCCCGATGAATAAATAAGGTCTAACCAATAAATTAACCTAAATTTATGTAAATTTTTTGCATTTACAATCAGTATTTGCCTAAATAAGCTGTAGCAATTATGGTGAATAATAATTTAATCTCTAATGCACCTTTTGTTTAACATTGCGCGTTAGTATCAGGAAAATATTTTAGCGTTTGGAGTAAATAAATGTCTAAAGACAAATCGGATGGTGAGGGCGGAAAAAATACGCTTTATTGTTCATTTTGTGGCAAATCTCAGCATGAGGTTCGTAAATTAATTGCCGGCCCTACCGTGTTCATCTGTGATGAATGTGTTGAATTATGTATGGACATTATCAAAGAGGAAAATAAGGAATCCGGTATTAAATCTGCAAATGGCGTGCCAACGCCAAGCGAGATTTATAAGGTTTTAGACGATTATGTTATCGGGCAGAATAGGGCAAAAAAGGTGCTCTCCGTTGCCGTTCATAATCATTATAAACGACTTAACCATGCGGCCAAAGATCAGGATATAGAATTGGCAAAATCCAATATTTTGCTGATTGGCCCTACTGGTTGCGGTAAAACTTTATTAGCACAAACTTTGGCTCGAATTATTGACGTCCCATTTACTATGGCCGATGCGACAACTCTTACAGAGGCCGGCTATGTTGGGGAGGATGTTGAAAATATTATCCTAAAATTATTACAGGCAGCAGATTATGACGTTGAAAAGGCGCAGCGCGGCATTGTCTATATTGATGAGGTTGATAAAATTTCGCGTAAAAGCGATAATCCCTCAATCACCCGCGATGTATCGGGAGAAGGTGTGCAGCAGGCATTATTAAAAATAATGGAAGGAACAATTGCTTCAGTTCCTCCGCAAGGTGGCAGAAAACATCCCCAGCAAGAATTTTTACAGGTTGATACGACAAATATATTATTCATTGTTGGCGGCGCTTTTGCAGGTCTTGAAAAAATTATTTCCGCACGCGGTGAGGGGTCTTCAATTGGCTTTTCGGCAGATGTGAAAGATGCGGAAGATCGCAAAGTTGGAGAGATATTTGCCGAAGTTGAACCAGAGGATATGGTTAAATTCGGATTAATTCCAGAATTTATTGGCCGTCTCCCGGTCATAGCAACTTTGGAAGATTTGGATGAAGACGCCCTGATTGAGATTTTGACTAAGCCTAAAAATGCTTTGGTTCGTCAATATCAGCGCCTGTTCAGTATGGAAGGGGTTGAACTTACCTTTCATGAAGATGCGCTGATGGCTATTGCCAAAAAGGCAATTGAGCGTAAGACAGGTGCGCGCGGACTTCGCTCTATAATGGAAGCAATATTGCTTGATACTATGTATGATTTACCTTCTCTTAAAGGCGTGAAGGAAGTTGTTATCAGTTCTGAAGTTGTTAATGGTGAAGATGTCAGACCGCTTTATATTTACGCCGATAAGGATGATGAGGCCGATATTGACGAAGAAAATAGCGAAATGACGGCAAAAGGGCCGGCAGCCTAGCGAAAATGAAGGCAAGAAGAAAAAGCGTAATTAGTGCGATTTTCATTATTTGATTTAACGGGTGGCGATAATCTTAAACTATTGATTAAAGTCTTAGTTTGGGCTCGTAATTTTGAGCAAATTATTATTCCTCTCTTGCAGAGTGAAAAAATAAACCTATCTATTGTTAGAATCAAATAAAATTGACCATAATGACGTCTTAATAGATATTGCTGGGCTGTTGCATATTGCAAACTGTGGTCTGGAAAGGAAGATATATGCCTGATTTAGACAAAGAAACATTGAAGATGGATAGAGAAACTATTTATCCAGTATTGCCATTGCGTGATATTGTGGTTTTTCCCGGAATGATTGTTCCGCTTTTTGTCGGGCGGGAGAAGTCTGTCAGGGCGCTAGAAGAAGTTATGCGCGATGATAAACATATTTTGGTTGCTACCCAAAAAAATGCTCAGGATGATGATCCTAAACCTGAGGATATTCATAAATATGGCACGGTGGCTTCAATTTTACAGCTGTTAAAATTACCCGATGGCACGGTTAAAGTTCTGGTTGAGGGGGTTAAAAGGGCAAAAATAGAAGAATTTTTGCAAACCGAAGATTATTTTGAAGCAAGGGCAATAAATTTGGTTGAGCCTGAAGAAGATATAATTGAAATAAAGGCTTTTGCCCGCTCGGCCTTAAAAGAATTTGAGAATTACGTAAAATTAAATAAAAAAATATCCAGCGAAGTCGTTGCAGCTGTAGCGCAAATTGATGATTATTCAAAATTGGCCGATACAATAGCCTCGCACTTGCTGATTAAAATTCAGGAAAAACAAAAATTATTAAGTTCCATTTCTGTTGCCCAAAGATTTACCAAAATTTTGGAAATTATGGAAGGCGAAATTGGCGTGCTGCAGGTAGAAAAGCGTATTCGTGGGCGGGTTAAGCACCAAATGGAAAAAACCCAGCGCGAATATTATCTAAATGAGCAAATGAAGGCTATTCAGCGTGAATTGGGTGATGGTGATGATAGTGCATCAGATATTAAAGAGCTTGAGAAAAAAATTAAAAAAATAAAATTAAGTAAGGAAGCAAGACAAAAGGCTAATGCCGAACTTAAAAAACTTAAGCAAATGTCTCCCATGTCGGCTGAGGCAACTGTTGTTCGCAATTATTTAGATTGGCTGTTAAATATTCCCTGGAACAAAAAGTCTAAAGTCAATAAAGATCTAAAATTTGCGCAAAAAGTGCTTGATGAAGATCATTATGGGCTAGAAAAAGTCAAGGAGAGAATAATTGAATATTTAGCCGTGCAATCAAGGACCGGTAAGTTAAAGGGACCGATTCTTTGTCTGGTTGGCCCTCCCGGTGTTGGTAAAACTTCATTGGGGCAATCTATTGCCCGCGCGACGGGGCGTGAATTTGTGCGAATGGCTCTTGGTGGCGTTCGCGATGAGGCTGAAATTCGCGGTCACAGAAGAACATATATTGGCTCAATGCCTGGAAAAGTAATCCAGTCAATGAAAAAGGCGGGCAAAAGCAATCCGTTATTTTTGCTAGATGAAATTGACAAAATGGGCATGGATTTTCGTGGAGACCCCTCTTCTGCTTTGCTTGAAGTATTGGATCCGGAGCAGAATAATAGATTTGCCGATCATTATTTAGAGGTAGATTATGATCTTTCTGATGTAATGTTTGTGACAACTTCAAATACGCTTAATATTCCCGCTCCACTAATGGATAGGATGGAAATTATTCGTATTTCCGGCTATACTGAGGAAGAAAAATTTGAAATAGCCCAACGCCATTTAATACCGGCATCTCTAAAAGAGCATGGTCTGACTAAAGAAGAATTTATTTTGCCTAAATCTTCTTTATTGGCTTTAATTCAGCGCTATACACGTGAGGCCGGAGTTAGAAATCTTAAGCGGGAAATAGCCAAATTAATGCGTAAAAGCGTTAAAGATCTTACTATTTCCAAAAAGAAGAAAATTACCATAAGTGCAAAAATCTTAGAAGAATATCTTGGTCCTGCACCATTTAAGCATGGTGAAATTGAAGAAGAAGCGCAAGTTGGACTAGTTACGGGTCTTGCCTGGACGGCGGTTGGAGGGGTTTTGCTTTCTATTGAGGGCGTCATAACACCGGGTAAGGGAAAAATGACCGTTACGGGTAATCTGAAAGATGTTATGAAAGAAAGCATTTCTGCGGCCAATTCTTACGTTCATTCGCGCTGCATAGATTTTGGCATTAAGCCAACAATGTTTGAAACACGCGATATTCACGTGCATGTGCCAGAAGGTGCCACACCAAAGGATGGCCCATCGGCGGGCATTGCTATGGCAACGGCGATTGTTTCAATTATGACTGAAATTCCGGTTCGCCATGATGTCGCAATGACTGGTGAAGTTACCTTACGTGGACGCGTTTTACAAATTGGCGGCCTTAAAGAAAAACTTTTAGCGGCTTTAAGGGGAGGGATTAAAAAGGTTCTTATTCCTGAAGAGAATGTCAAAGATCTAAAGGAGCTGCCTGAAAGCGTTAAAAAGGGATTAGAGATTGTTCCTGTTTCGCGGATGGATGAAGTGCTTAAACATGCGCTTGTGCGCCAACCCGAGCCAATTGAATGGGATTTTGAACAAGAGGCTAAGGTTGCCTTAAGCGATAAAGAGGAGGAAAAGCCCTCTACCTTAGCCCATTGACTTGATAGGTTTGCAAAGGAAGCCAGCAAGAAATGAAAGTAGTTTAGAGGCTGCTAATTAAGGCGCAGTTAAATGCGCCTTTATTTTAGGACCTCACTTTTTGCAATGTGAGGGATAATTGAGGGACAAATGAAAAAGGCGCTCTTTATAATCCTACTTTCGGTTACGATTGATGCCATTGGAATAGGTATTATTTTTCCAATTTTACCGGACTTATTATTTGAAATTACGCAATTAAGCGATATTTCCCTTCTTTATGGTTTTATTTTGGCTGGCCATGCTTTTATGCTTTTTCTTTTCGCTCCTTTTCTTGGTGCTCTTTCTGACAGGTTGGGAAGAAAACCAGTTTTAATGTTGGCTATGGGCGGGGCGGCAATTGATTATTTAATTATGAGTTTTACTCCAAATCTTGTTATTTTGGTTATTGCCCGCTTAATTGCCGGAATGACAGCGGCCAGTATGGCTGTGGCTTCTGCCTATATTACCGATATTTCCAGTGAGGAGGAAAGAGCAAAATATTTTGGTCTTCTTTATGCTTGTTTTGGGGTAGGTTTTATTATTGGGCCGGCTCTGGGAGGGATATTAGGAGAAATATGGATTAGAGCTCCATTTCTTGCAGCGGCAATATTGAATGGATTAAATTTTGTCCTTGCCTTATTTTTATTAACCGAATCTCATCCGCAATTGCTCATGGCAAAGGGAAGAAAAAAAAGAAAAACTGCTCCAATAGCAAAATTTAACATTAAAAAGCTAAATCCATTTGCACCGATAATTTGGGCATTAAAACTGGGTTTTTTAAGAGATTTATTGATAATATTTATTGGTTTTTCTTTTGTAGGCACGATTTATTCAACCATTTGGGTGTTATTTACAAAAGATCAATTTGCCTGGTCATCTTTAATGATTGGCATTTCTTTAACCGCCTATGGTTTATTTCAAGCCGGTGCGCAGGCAATATTAGCGGGGCCAGCAACAAATTGGCTTGGCGAAAAGAAAGCAATAATTTATAGTTTAATTTTTGAAATGATCGCACTATTTATAATCGCCTTTACCACTAAATGGTGGGTAATATTTCTCTTATTACCAATTTTTTCTTTGGGAGAGGTAGGTGGGCCCGCTTTACAATCATTATTAACTGCAAAAATAGATGAAAATGATCAGGGCAGATTGCAGGGAGTTCTGATGTCTTTAGCTAGCTTAGCGGCGGTTTTGGGTCCTATTTTCTTTACCTTTATTTATTCAATATTACGCGAATATTGGCCTGGGGCCATTTGGTTAATAGCGCTTTTCTTATATATTTTAATGTTACCAATCATAATTTTTGGTGGCACGGTCTGGCAAAGAAGTAAAAATAAGCAAAAATAGGTAAATATCTATCTATTTTGGTTGAAAAAAGACATAAAATGCTGGTTTTCCTTGCCAAAATCAAAGAATCACAAAATTATGGCGGCACCAGATTCGCTTCATTTGGGGCGAGAGAAGCAGATTAAGGAAATATAATGAACAAGAATGAATTAAGCTCAGCGGTTGCTGAAAAAGCAGGCATTTCAAAAGCAGATGCAGCAAAGGCTGTGGATGCGGTGTTAGAGTCAATCACCGAGGCTCTTAAAAGTGGGGATGATGTTCGTCTTATTGGGTTTGGTACATTTGCCGTTTCTCGCCGCAAGGCAAGTAAGGGACGTAACCCTTCTACTGGCGCAACTATCGATATCCCGGCTTCTAACCAGGCTAAATTTAAGGCCGGTAAGGGGCTAAAAGACGCTCTAAACTAACAAACTAATAGCTGGGCCAAATAGGCTCAGAAATTTACTAAATTTAAGGCTCCATTTTGGAGCCTTTTTAATTTTTTGAAAAGAAAAGTTGACTAATAGGATAATAAACAATATTGAAGCTCTTTAGAACATTTATGTTCACTTTCTTTTTAGGTTAGGGGCGATTAGCTCAGCTGGTAGAGCGCTTCGTTTACACCGAAGATGTCGGGAGTTCGAGTCTCTCATCGCCCACCATCCCCGCTTGGTATATTCTTGAGAGATGGTAAGGAGATTATTGTTAAACGGGTTGTTTATTGATTCTAACCGACAGCTTGTTTCATCAAAATATCCTATATTATATTTCATGAACCGGACAAGCCATATCTATCATCAGTTTGGGTAATTCCTACATTTTGCCCTACTAATACACTGGTTACGTTGATTTTCTGTTATTCATGCAGATTCTGCCGCACTGTATGACAGTTACGGTTTTATCGGCAAAGGAATAGTCCACATCGGGCAATCCGCTGTGAGCCCTGACAGAAGGTGTATACAGCTCTGCTGGATATTTCATGGCAATGCCCTAATGCTGACGCTGGTTATTGTATACTTCCCTGAAGCCATCAAACTTCTCCCGCTGTTGCAAAAGATTAAATGTGGTAGGTTTTGCGGTTTCCTGATTCAACGTTCTGTGCATAGGTTCATGTTTACCGTTTTGCTGAGGATTTCCGGGCTTAATTCGCTCAATATTAACACCAAGTCGCAGCCACCATAAAGAGAGTTTGCTGAGTCCATACAGGGCGTTAGGGTTGGCAAAGTCAGTCAGCTATAGCTAGGCTTGGTTTGCCCTTTTATGATTTTAGCACATTTGAGCAAAAATCCGCAGGATTTAGCTGTTGCATAGGCGGATTTCTTCATAGTTTGCTTGATTTATTTCTTTACAATAATAATCTAATAGCCCTTGCCGGGCTCATATATCTTTCTGGGAGGATTAAATGAAAAAAAACTTACTTAAAACAACCGCTATTTGCTTGGTATCACTGGCATTTGTCGGTGAGGCAGTTGCTGTTGAGTGGAATGTTTCTCTTTGGGGAAAGCCTCGCGCTTTCACCGCACATATTGAAAAGCTAGCCGAACTGGTTAGCGAAAAAACCAATGGTGAATTTACACTGAACCTTTCTTATGGCGGTCTATCCAAAAATAAGGAAAATCTTGATGGTATTTCTATTGGCGCATTTGAAATGGCGCAATTTTGTGCCGGCTATCACGCTGATAAAAATCCTTCAATTACTGTATTAGAGTTGCCATTTCTTGGAGTGTCAACATTAGAGCAGGAGCGCGAAATATCGCAGGCTGTTTATAAACATCCCGCAGTTGTAAAAGATTTGGCGCGCTGGAATGCAACACTTTTAATGCCTTCACCTTTGCCACAATATAATATTGCTGGTGTTGGTGATGCTCCTCGCACTTTGGCTGATTATAAAGGCTTAACGGTACGCGCAACCGGTGGTATTGGTAAGGCAATGGCAGCTCTTGGCGCTGTTCCGACTTCAATGTCAGCTTCTGAAGTGCGTCAGGCATTAGATAGTGGTGTAGTAAAAGCCGTCGCCTTTGCCCCACATGCGCATATGTCTTTCGGCACGGTTGAAAGCGCAAAATGGTGGACAACAAATCTTAATCCAGGCACGGTAAATTGCCCCGTTGTTGTTAATACTGATGCTCTTAATGAATTAAGCGAAGAAAACCGCCAGGCATTATTAGGTTCGGTTGATGAGGCGCTGGATTATTATATAGAGTCCTATAATGGCAAAACAATGGATGCTTGGTGGCCGCTATTGGAAGAAAAATCCATTGAAAAAATTACCTATAGTGAAGAGGAATTGGCAGCCTTTAGAGAAGCAGTTGCCGGTCCTGCAGCTAAAGCATGGATTGAAGAAAATAATGCGCGCGGCTTACCCGCACAAGAGCTTTATGATCTTGTAACCAGCTTAGTTGCAGAAACAAAATAGAGATTATTTTCGCCGCTATATTTAATAGCGGCGAAGTCTTTTGAGGGAGAGATAAATGGCTGGTGCTTCATCGGTGCTTGAAGATGGCTCCTTGTTAAGTAGGTTGGATCGCTATTTATTTCGCTTAGAAAGCTGGCTCGCTCTGATTAGCGGGCTTGCGGTTTTTTCTTTAATGCTACTTGCGGTCGTCAGCGTTGGTGGACGCAATATTTTTAACCAACCCTTAGCCGGCTATGTTGACTGGATTGAGCAGGTTATGCCGCTAATCGCCTTTATGGGCATTTCTTATGTGCAAAGGGTTGGTGGGCATATTAGAATGGATATTGTGGTTGGGAAAATTTCTGGCCGCTTGCTGTGGGTAATTGAATTTATCACTAGCTTGGCCATGTTTATTTTACTTATCCTGCTGGTATGGGGCACTTTTTCGCATTTTTTACGCTCATTTGATTTAACCGCACCCTTATGGAGCCGTGACAGCTCGCTTGATATTCGTCTTCCCCTATGGCCAATGAAATTATTAATTCCCGTTGCTTTTTCAGTTTTGGTTATGCGCTTATTCCTGCAATTATGGGGATATGCTAGCGCAATAATTAGCGGCACTAAATATCCCGTTGCTGTGCCTTTGGTTGAGGATGCGGCAACAGTTGCCGCTAAGGAGGCAGAAACAGTATCCGGCTTTGATGAAACAGGCCAAAATGGGGAAAAGGAAAATGGATAATACCACTATTGGCATTATTGTTTCTTCTGGAATGCTGGTTCTGGTTATTCTTGGCATGCGGGTGGGATTTGCTGCAGCTTTGGCCGGATTAGTTGGTTTGGTGTGGGTTTTTTGGGCGAAATTTGGCTATGCAGAAGATAAATTTTTTAAGGCGCTGACCATTGCCGTTAAGACCGCCGGGCAAGTGCCTCATTCAAAAATTTCAATGCAGGCTCTTTCCCTTATCCCAACATTCATTCTGATTGGCTTTTTGGCTTATTATGCGGGGTTAACCAGAACTTTATTTGAGGCGGCTAAGCGTTGGATTGCCTGGCTTCCGGGTGGGTTAGCAGTTTCAACCGTATTTGCAACGGCCGGTTTTGCTGCTGTTTCTGGCGCTTCTGTTGCCACGTCAGCAGTTTTTGCGCGAATTGCAATTCCGGAAATGCTAAAAATTGGTTATGATAAGAAATTTTCTGCCGGAGTAGTTGCCGCCGCTGGCACTTTAGCTTCGCTAATTCCCCCTTCGGCAATTTTGGTAATATATGCGATAATTGTAGAGCAAGATGTTGGCGCTCTTTTATTGGCTGGCTTTTTGCCCGGCGCTTTTTCGGCAATTATTTATGGCTCCATGATTGTTGGCATGGCGGTTTTTTTCAAAAATTTAGGCCCTCCCGTTAAGGGCTTTAGCTGGAAGGAAAAATTTGCGTCTCTTCCGGGTGTGTTTCCCATTGTCTTTGTAATTTTGATTATTATTTTCTTTATTTATAATCCATTTGGTGGTGATGCTTGGGGAACACCCACAGAAGGTGGTGCGCTTGGGGCGTTTGTTGTATTGTTGATGGCCCTTTATAAGGGAATGCGCTGGAAGGAATTAAAAAGTGCTCTTTTAGAAACCGCTAAATTATCGGTAATGATTTTTACAATAATATGGGGCGTATTAATTTATGTGCGCTTTTTAGGTTTTGCCGATTTGCCCGGCGCTTTTTCCAACTGGATAACCTCGCTAGATTATAGCCCTATGGTGATTTTGATTTTTATTTTACTTGCCTATGCTGTGCTTGGCATGTTTATGGACGCAATCGGCATGCTGGTGCTGACTTTGCCCGTTGTTTATCCGGCAATTATTGCTCTTAATGGGGGGGAGAATGTTGCTGCGGCCGATGCGGCTTTTGGTATGGGTAGTGTTGGTCTTTCAATCTGGTTTGGCATTATTGTTGTGAAAATGGCGGAGTTATGTCTTATAACTCCACCCATTGGATTAAATTGTTTTGTGGTAGCGGGTGTGCGCCCTGATATTTCGGTGCAGGATGTGTTTAGAGGAGTGGCGCCATTTTTTGTTGCTGATGCTTTAACTATTGCCGGACTAATTGCTTTTCCGGCTATTGTGCTCTATTTGCCTAACCTATTACTGGGTGGGTAGTTTGAGGTAAATTAAATGCAAAGCTCAACAGTTCTCCGTAAAGAATTTTATATTGATATTTGCAGAAATCAGAAGTCAGAAGTCAGAAATCGCAAAAATATCCATACGAAATTACAAGAAAACTGTATATAGAGAGATAAAATTTTGCAATATTAAATGCTCAAAAGGAGAAAAATATCAATATGTTAATAATTCTTCATGGCCAACTGACTACCGCCCGGCGCATATACTGAACATTTATTCTTAATCTCCAACTAACTAATCAATTTCTTCTATATAGTTGGCAATTTCCTTTGCTCTTGCCGCCAATATTTCATTATCTTCCTTCCTATCTGCATGGCGGGCTAATTTTTCTCCTCTATAGGCTGGGATGATGTGAAAATGCAAATGATAAACTGTTTGCCCCGCTGCATCTTCGTTAAATTGCTTTATTATTATTCCATCGGCATTCATCGCTTTCTTAACCGCTTTTGCTACTTTTTTTATGGCCGGTAAAATTTTTCCCAAAACTTCATCATTAGCATCTAAAAGATTACGCGATGGGGCTTTTGGCAATAGCAAACAATGCCCCCTTGACATGGGCATAATATCCATCATTACCAAAATATTATCATTTTCATAGACTGTAAAATTTGGAATTTCTTTACGCAATATTTTTGCAAAAATATTATCCTTTTCATATTCAACGTCACATTCAACCATTTGCCTCTCCAAAATAATTTTCCAAAATATTCTAATAAGAAAAATAATATTTTAGCAATGGCCTAACATTATTTGTTGAATAATTTCCAGATGGTTCAGAAAGCTGGAAGGAGTAACTAGCTAGAAATTATATTTAATGCCTATTTTTGTAAACAGTTCATCAGCATTTTCGGTCTTATTTTCGGCATTAGCATATAGTTTGATTCTGTCAGATAGGCTTAAGCTGGCGCCGGCCTTTATATAGGGGAAACTATTCACCTCACCATTATTATTTTCGGCACTTAACATGCCAGCTTCTGCGCTCAATCTAAACCTATCATTCTTAATAAGATTATCCCTAGCATAGATTCTAAATTCTTCCCTATTTGGAGTGTCTATATCATTTCTAGTCCATCTGGTTCCAAACCTTAAATCATCTTCGCCAAAAGCTGGCTTTATGGCAATATCAGCTATTCTCCTTCCATCGGTTTTGGCATAAAGATTTACGCTGCCAACATCCGGATTATTATATGAAACGGTGCCTATATATTTGGTTTCTTGCGATTTTTCAGAAAGTTCCGCGCTTGCTCCAACACTTAAGCCTTTTTCTCCCTTCCAGCCTAGCCCAACTCTTATATAATCATTTGGGCCATTTTGTTTACTTACCCATGAGCCATAAGATGCAGTTGCGCTGACATTGGGTGAAATTTTAGTTTTTAACGTGACTGAGGGCGTGATAGTTTGACTAGCTGGGTCTACCCATTCCCTTGTTCTTTGGTTTATATCAATAGTGACTTTTGTATCGTTACCTATTTTAGATTTTGCTTTATCTTGCCCATTATCAGAGGGTTTGGTGTGATTCATGCCAGTTTGCGCGGGCCTATTGGATATGGAATATTGGCTTTCTCTATCTAGGCCAATATTTAGACTTTTGCTTGATGAAATATCGCCACCATCAGCGGCCGGAATATTAATTTTTTGACCAACAGTAATATAATCGGGATTTTTAATTTGCGGATTAGCTCTCAAAAGTTCAGGCAATTTTTTGACGGAGCCAAGTTTATCCTGCGCAATGGCACTTAAACTATCACCCGGTTTTACAGTATAAACGCTGGCAATATTATTGCCTACATTATTACCTGCCCGCATATTTATATTGGCAGTTGGTGCATTTATATTTTGCGCAGTATTTTTAGCGGGAAGTTTAATTACATCTCCAACATTTATTCTATCAGGATTTTTAATTTGCGGGTTTAGAGCAACTATTAATTTATAATGTTCAAAACTGCCATATTCACGCTTGGCAATAGCACTTAAACTATCTCCTGGTTTTACAATATAGTTGCGATAATTTTGGCTTGAACCCGATATATCTGCCGAATTGATTCCAATATTTCTCTGCGCACTGATATTATCCTCAAACCTGTTGGCTGAACTATTTATTATGGTATTTGTAGGAGTTGATTGGATATATAAATCCATTATTGATGTCATTTTATTCCCTCCATCCCCATAGTTGCAATGAATTCTGATAATATCATCTACTATGGTGCTTATAAACCATATTTTGGCTAAATAATATCGTGGTTTTCTACTTAGAATAGCGGCAATAAATACTCATTTTTGGGTATGGGTTATTTTGGTATAAAATTTTCAAATGCTATTTGATCGCAATATTTAAGGGCTTCATCTGCCTCTTGCTGGCTGGTTACAGTCCAGCAAGCAATGGGAAAACCAAATTTTCTAAATATTCTAACCGATAACAAATCTAATGCCTTATGATCTACATCTAAAAAGTCAAATCTGGTAATTGGATAATGCAACATATTGCGCAAAATAAAGCGTTTTAAGGGTGGAATTTTTTCTTTGGCAGCTTTACTATCAAATTTTGCTACAATTATTCCGATTGGCCCGTTAAAACCAAATTTTTTGCAATATTGCAAAATTTCCGGCACAAAAGAAATAAAGGCAATTGCGCCAGAATAATTTTTAATCGCCGCAACTGCCTTTTTTGCCAATAATTCATTTCTCTCTTTATTGCCCTGTGGCTTTAATTCAACCGCCAGAACAACCCGTCCATCAATTTGTGTTAGTAATTCTGTGAATTGAAGAATTTTATCATTATTTTTACTATTGCTTAGTGGAATTTTTCGCAATTCTTTGGCGTTAAAATCATAAATTTTACCGCTTTTGTCGGTAATTCTATCAAGTGTCTCATCGTGAAAAACCATCGGAACGCCATCTTTACTAAGCTGCAAATCACATTCAATTGCGTAATTTTTACTAATAGCGGCAGCAAAGGCGCTGGATGAGTTTTCAATAATTCCATTTTTAGAATTGTGCAGACCCCTATGGGCAACGGGTCTATTTAGCACTTTTAATATTTCCTGGCGCATATTCATTAAGTTAAACCTCTATAATTGCTTCAATTTCAACAGCAGCACCAAGCGGTAATGAACTAACCCCAAAGGCCGCACGAGCGTGTTTTCCCTTTTCTCCAAGCACGCTAACAAATAAGTCAGAAGCGCCATTTGCAACCAAATGGTGATCCAAAAATGAGGGTAAAGAATTGACTAAGACCGTAATTTTTACAATTTTTTTAATATTGTTAAGATTTATATTGGCTGAATAAGCAATTTGGGAAAGAATGGAAAGAGCGCAATGACGGGCGGCTATTTGTCCCTGTTCAATATTCATATCTTTGCCCAATGTGCCACGAATTATTCCCTCCTGATTGGCTGATAATTGCCCGGAAATAAATAAATGAGCGGCCGATTTTGCGACCGCTATATAATTTGCCGCAGGAGCGTTTGGGGCGCTTAACTCATAGCCAAACATTGCCAACCTATCATAGGCATCGCCTTTATTCTGAGTGTGGCTCATTCCTTCCTCCATTATTTAATTGCTATATATCCAACTTATCTTCTATTTGGTAGAGTTTTCCACGTATCAGCGCTTTTTTACCAAATTTTTCGTGTAAAATATCCATTGCCCTCTCAATTTTTGCTTTTTTGTAAATTTTTGGCTCCAATAGATCAGAGGGAATTTCCCCAATTCCGCTCAGCAGAGAGCTAACCCCAATTCCGATTAGGCGAAAATTTGTTCCATCAACTTCCTTTGCCAATAATTGTTCGCCAATTTCATAAATTATGTGCGCAAAGTGGGTCGGAAAAGAAATATGTTTTGCTCTGGTTCTTAATTCAAAATTAGCTGACTTTAATTTTAATGTTATTATATCGCCAATAAGCCGTTTTTGTTTCAATCTGAAAGAAACTCTTTCGGCCAGTTCTAATAAAATGGTTGAAAGGGTAGAAAAATCGGCTATGTCGGTTGAAAAAGTAATTTCAGTGCTAACGGATTTTACTTTTCTCTCGCTCTTAACCCTTCGCCTATCTTTTGCGCGTGCAAGATCGGCCAAAGTGGCGCCCAATTCCCCATAATTCTTAATCAGTTCGCTTTTGGGATATTTTTGCAACTGACCAATATTGATAAAGCCATCTTTTTTTAATTTGGCAGCAAATTTTTTACCAACGCCATAAATTTGACTAATTGGTAGGGGGGCGAGAAATTGCTTAGCTTCTTTTTTGCCAATTATGCTAAATCCGCGTGGTTTATCCAGATCAGAAGCAAGTTTTGCCAAAAATTTATTATGGCTCAGACCGACTGATATGCTTACTCCAATTTGTTCTTCTATTTTTAGGGCAATTTTTGCTAAAATTTGCGCGGCGCACGCTTTATGCAATTTTCTTGTCCCAGAAAAATCCAAAAAACCTTCATCAATAGAAAGAGGCTCAAAAAGAGGGGTAAGGGGCTGCATAAGAGCAAAAATTTGCTTGCTCACATATTTATATTTAGCCATGTTTGGCGGTATAATTACAGCATTAGGACATAATTTCTTTGCTTTCATTATTGGCATGGCCGAATGAATGCCGCTTTGGCGGGCAATATAGCAACAGGTTGCAACCACCCCGCGTTTACCCCCGCCGATAATTACCGGCTTATCTATTAGTTCTTTATTATCCCGCTTTTCTACAGAAGCAAAAAAACTGTCACAATCAAAATGGGCAATATTTAATTCTTCTAACTCTTCATGCGCTAAAATACGCGGAGAGCCGCATTCCCCACAACGGGAGGGAATTTGATTTATATTTAATAATTTTGTGCAATCTCTACATAAATATTGCATAGAAGGGAATATTACATAGAAATAAAATATTGGAAATAAAATATTGCATAGTGTGTTTAGCGCTTTGGCGGCGAAATAATTTCGCTCAAATGATGTAATCTAATCAGGAAAAGTTCTCTAATTTTTGCCAAAAATTTATAAATTCTTGCGCATCAATATTTTCCAGAGTGCACATTGCTAATAATTGTTGTTCATTTGTAGCAAAATAATCAATTAAACCCTTCTTAAATGATTTTGTTGCAAGATTATTTCTTAACATATCAGCATCATAGCCAGAAAGTTTCATAAAGTTATTTAACTCATAAGGATCAGCAATCAGATAGGAAAGACAGGCATTTGCATATTGTTCAAATTTTAGGGAATTATTCATTATTTTTTATATTAAACCTCGTTTCTTAAAGTTTGAACTTTCGTAACGCTTTTATGTTAATTATACCACTAACCTAGCATATAAGTGGTTGCAACAAGGATAGTTAAATGGCTAAGACTATTATGATTGTGGAGGATAATGAGCTTAATATGAAGCTATTTAACGATCTTGTCCAATCCAAAGGATATCAAACTATCCAGACTCGTAACGGCATGGATGCATTAGAATTGGCAAAAAACCACCAACCTGATCTCATTTTGATAGATATTCAATTGCCCGAAGTTTCTGGTTTAACTGTTACTCAATGGCTTAAGGAAAGTGAAGATACAGCCTCTATTCCGGTAATAGCCGTTACGGCCTTTGCAATGAAGGGGGATGAGGAGAGAATATTAAATAGCGGTTGTGATGGATATATTGCCAAGCCTATTTCGGTTCCTCATTTTTTAGCAACTATTGAGAAATATATTGGACCAGCAGATTAATATATTTTTTCAGGATTTTTTATGACCGCAAGAGTACTTATAGTAGACGATATTGAAGTAAATCTAAAATTATTAGAGACACGTCTTTCGGCGGAATATTTTGTCGTGCAGACTGCTCTTTCTGGTGCGGAAGCGCTAAAAATTTGCGAAAATGGCGAAATAGATATAGTTTTGCTTGATGTTATGATGCCCAATATGGACGGATTTGAAGTCTGCCGGCGGCTCAAATCCAACCCGCGCACCCATCATATTCCCGTAATAATGGTCACAGCCTTAGATCAACCTTCTGACAGAATTGCAGGATTAGAGGCAGGAGCCGATGATTTTCTGACCAAACCCTTTGATGTGGTGCAATTAATGGCAAGGGTAAAGAGCCTAGTTCGCCTTAAAGCTCTAACTGACGAATTACGCGCGCGCGCAACCACAAAACAGCAAATAGATATGGAAGAAGCAGATAGAGTTATGGACTCTATCACCATAGATGGAGCGAAAATTTTAGTAGTTGATACTGATTTACGCCATGCGCAAAAAATAAGCGATGTGCTTATTGCAAATTATGAGGTGGATATTTTATCTAACCCTTTAGATATTGTCACGCAAATGGCTGATAATCCATATGAACTGGTTATTATGTCAATGGCGATGGAAGGATATGATCCATTGCGCATAAGCTCTCAATTAAGAACTTTGGAGCAGGGAAAAAATGTCCCAATTGTTCTAATAGCAAATGAGGAGGATAGGCCAAAAATAATTCGCGCGCTTGAATTGGGAGTAAATGATTATATTTTACGCCCGGTTGAGCAAAATGAATTAATAGCGCGGGTAAGAACACAATTGCGGCGTTTTCGCTATGCAAAGGAGCTGCGTGATAGTGTTTCCAACACTATGCAATTGGCTATTATTGACGAATTAACCGGGCTTTATAATAGGCGCTATTTTGATCGTCATTTAGAGTTATTGTTAAAAAAGGCCAGCCAGCAACAAAGGAAAATGGCCGTTATGATGCTTGATATTGATTATTTCAAAAATGTTAATGATAAATATGGGCATGATGTTGGTGATAAAATTTTGGTTGAATTTGCCAATAGGATTCAAAGAAATATTCGTGGCGCGGATTTGCCCTGTAGATATGGGGGGGAGGAATTTGTTGTTCTTATGC
The DNA here is from genome assembly GCA_015490455.1 of Hyphomicrobiales bacterium. Lineage (GTDB taxonomy): Bacteria > Pseudomonadota > Alphaproteobacteria > Rhizobiales > Devosiaceae > S141-66. The sequence goes on along the minus strand of WFXU01000037.1, from coordinate 1,471 downwards.
CCGATATTGATAAGACAAATGCGCAAATTGTCGGGGAAAGAGTGCGTTTTGCGGTTGAAAAATCGCTATTTGATGCCGGAAATGGCTTAAAAATACCCATCACTGTTAGTATTGGTATTTCTCTTAATCAGATTGAAGACAATCCCCATTCCCTGTTAAAGCGGGCTGATATGGCACTTTATAGAGCCAAAAATGAGGGTAGGAATCGGGTGCATTTTGCTGCGGCCTAAAGGACACCTCATATTAAATCTCACAGAATGATAGAAGAATTTTGCATAAATATATGTAAGTCCCCCGTGAAGAATTTTTAATATATTGATATTTTTGATATTTCACTCCTTTTGAGCATTTAATATTGCAAGATTTTGCTTTTAATGTGCAGTTTTCTTGCAATTTTGATGGATATTTTGCGTCTTCCGACCTTTGATTTCCGACTTACTCCCTCGCCCTTGCTGTTTATAACTTCCAATATTTGCACATTACATATTATAACACGCTTCAAAGTTCTTTGTTTTGCAAAGTAAAAATAGTATATTAATTCCAATTTCCTTGCAAATTCTGTCCTCCGATTCCCTGCTTTCACCTTTTGATTTCAGGCTTCTGATTCCCACCTTCCGACTTATGACTTCTGATTTCAGGCTTCTGACCCCTTATAAAACCAATACACCCACCGCTAACCTATTGATATATGCTAATAATTGCCGTACCGTACGGTACGGTTCGGCGAATATGTAGTAAAATCAGTAGGTTAATGAAGGTGAATTAAATTTTTGGACGTGTGGTGAATAGTTTATGGCTGGAAACTAAACTATAGCGCAAGTTATTATGGTATCCCTTTATTATTTAGAGCGACTTATCTTGCTCTTCATCCTTGCATTTAATTACCTATTATCTACTCTAACTGCCGAAAAACAAAGTTCTTTGTTTTGCAAAGTAGGAGTAGTATATTTACTACGCCAAGTTGAGTTATTTGATTGTAGGGGGTGGTTTTGGAGGTGATATTGTAGGGGGTGGTTGTGTGAATGTGTGGGGGGATGGTTTTAGGAGTAATTTTTGGGGAATGATTGTAGGCAATTGGGATATGGTTTTGGAGTAAGAATGGTTGGAAGCGAGAGCGCTTTTTCCCAATTAGCCTTGCTTTTCCTTCTTTCCACGCCAATGCCCAGCCCTCGCCATTTATTACTTACAATATTAGTTCATAATTATAATGTTTCAAAGTTCTTTGTTTTACAAAGTAGGGGTGGTATTTTATTCCGGTAAGTTGAGTTATTCGATTGTGGGGCGTGGTTTTGGGAGAGGTGCAGGGTGCGTTCGTAGGGTGAATGGTCGGGGATAGATGATTGTGGAGTATTGTGAAGTGACCGGGAGGGTGAATGTGGGGTGTGGACTTTTGAGTTTATACTAGGGTTAAACAATCTGTCACGCTTGGCAAAGCCAAATCTTTGTTGCAACCGATGTTAGTAGCCGCCCG
>WFXU01000036.1 GCA_015490455.1 Hyphomicrobiales bacterium | reverse complement strand
TTGGTTGCGGGGGTAGGATTTGAACCTACGACCTTCAGGTTATGAGCCTGACGAGCTACCGGGCTGCTCCACCCCGCGATAATATTTATATAAATTGCTAGGTTAGCGTTTCCTAACAATCACCGGTTAGCAGCCCGGTTTTTTATATTTTGCCTATCCTCAGAACTTACGCCTCTCTCGGTCAGGCGGGTGCTGCTCCACCCAAAGCTATTGCCCTATCCGCCTATATAGGACTAACTTGCTTAATTGTGAAGTATAAAATCACTCAAAATGAAAATAATTATGATTTTAGCTATTCAAATATAGTTGCGCCTTCATTTGCCTCGCTAATAAGCTCGCGAAAACCACTAAAAAGCTCCCGCCCCATACCAATATGGTGAATATCATAGCGGCATTTTGCTAATTTTCTATTGGCTAATTCTTTTTCATCAACCAATAGTTCAAGCACTCCCTTCTCTGCATCTAGTAAAATCATATCGCCATCTCTTATTTTGGCAATATTGCCCCCCGAAAGTGCCTCTGGGGAAAGATGAATAGCTGCTGGCACTTTACCTGACGCACCAGACATGCGCCCATCGCTTAATAGGGCAACATTAAAACCCCTATCTTGCAACAGGGATAAATAGGGGGTTAATTTATGTAATTCGGGCATACCATTTGCCTTTGGTCCATTAAAACAGACCACCGCCACCATATCCATATTCATTTCATCATTGTTAAATGCTTCCACTAATTCTTCTTGGCTATGAAATATTTTTGCCTTTGCCTTTATTTTTCTATGTTGTTTTCTGACCGCAGAAATTTTTATTATTGCTTCGCCAATATTGCCCTTTAATAATTTTATGCCGCCACTTGTTGCAAATGGATTATCCATTGGGCGCAAAATATTATTATCTTTGGATTGTTCAATTGGCGTGAAAAATTCTAGCCTATCATTATTTAGTTCAGTTCTTTTAATGAAATTAGATAGACCTTTTCCCTTAATCGTCATTACATCTTCATGTAAAAGACCATTTTCCAATAATGCATGCATTATAAAACCAATTCCGCCCGCTGCATCAAATTGATTTACATCGGCAGAGCCATTTGGATAGACCCGTGCCAAAAGCGGAGTAATTTCGGAAATATCCTCCATATCTTGCCAATTTATAATAATGCCAGCGGCTTTGGCGATAGCAATAAGATGAATAGTATGATTGGTTGAGCCACCCGTTGCCATTAGCCCAACTAATGCATTTATTATTGTTTCTTCCGTGATAATATCGCTGGTTGCAATATAATTTTTGCCCGTTGCAACATTAGAAAGAGCGGTTTTTACTGCTTCTTTGGTTAGTTCATCGCGCAATTTTGTATTTGGGCGCACAAAGCTTGAACCGGATAATTGCAGCCCCATAAATTCCAATAGCATTTGGTTAGAATTTGCCGTGCCATAAAAGGTGCAAGTGCCGGCAGAATGATAAGATTTGCTCTCAGCTTCTAATAATTGTTTTTTGCTGATTTTTCCGGCGGCATATAATTCTCTGATGCGTGCCTTTTCTTTATTGGGTAAGCCAGAACTCATTGGCCCTGATGGAATAAAAATAGCCGGAATATGCCCAAAAGTGATTGCCGCAATGAGTAAGCCTGGCACAATCTTATCGCAAATACCAAGATAGGCAACACAATCAAACATATTATGGCTTAAGCCAATAGTTGCGCTAAGGGCGATAATTTCGCGTGAAAATAGCGATAAATCCATGCCCTCCTGCCCTTGCGTTACCCCATCACACATCGCTGGAACAGCGCCGGCAACCTCAGCCGTTGCCCCTAAATCACGGGCAATTTGGCGGATAAATTCTGGATAAGTTTCATAGGGCTGATGGGCTGAAAGCATATCATTATAGGCAGTAATAATGCCAAGATTTGCTGTTTTTTCTCCCTTCAGCCTTTCTTTATCTATTGAAGGGCAAGCGGCAAAACCATGCGCTAAATTAGAGCAGCTCAAAGCACTACGCCTAACTTTAGTGGATTTTTGCTTATCTATTTTTTTAAGATAAAGGGCGCGTGTCTTACTGCTTCTTTGCTTGATCCTATTAGTTATATTTATAATTTTCCTATGCACAATCTATCCTAACTCTCACAGATAAAAATATTTAGCTTTCTTTTTTGCTGATATAAAATAGCCCTTATTGGCATTTGTTCTATGTTACCTTTTTTTAGCGCCTCTTTTAATATTTCTTGTTTTTTTATACCTTCAATATGCAAAAAAAGATTTTTTGCACTTAATATGGTTTTTAAGCTCAAACTAATTCTATCCTCCCCATCGCTTGATTTTAGGGCAAGCGCCATTTTTTCAGTGGTAAAGGCTTTTTGAAGTTCTTTTTCATTTGGGAAGAATGAAGCCGTATGTCCATCAAGTCCCATGCCCAAAATAATAATATCAAATGGCTGTTTTATAGTTTTTAGGCTTTGATTTATTTTAATAATTTCTTCTTCATCTAATTTTTTGCCTTCCGAATAAAGCGGGAAGAAATTAGTCTTATTAGCAATATTATTAAGGAGATTTTCTTTAAGCATTTTAGCATTTGAGCGGTTCGAACTTTCGTCAACAAATCTCTCATCAACCAAAGTAATATCTATTTTTTCCCAAGCAATATTATTGATTTCAGCTAAATATTGCAGCATTTTTTTAGGCGTTGAACCACCGGAAAAAGCAATTGAGGCTTTATTATTTTTATTAACCTGCTCAACTAATATGTTACCGATTTTAGCGGCTAATTGTTTTGCCAAAATATTACAATCTTTATTTTTGTGATAAATAATAGCCATTAAAAATCATCCTCATCATGCCAGGAGCGACCATCTCTTTCAATCAAAGCAATAGAGGCGGTTGGTCCCCATGTGCCGGCGCTATAAATTTGTGGGGGCTTATCTGATTCTTTCCAGGCCTGCATAATTGGATCAATCCATGCCCAAGCAGCTTCAAGTTCATCACGACGCATAAAGAGGGTTTGATTACCTCTAATTACGTCCATTAATAATCTCTCATAAGCATCTGGAGTGCGCTCGGTAAAAGTATCAGCAAAACTAAGATTAAGATGCACTTCTTTTAGGCGCATGCCGCCCGGTCCCGGATCTTTGATTATCATAAATAATTTTACTCCCTCATCAGGCTGCAGACGAAGCACTAATTTATTTGGGTTTGGGGCTTTATCTGAATGAGAAAAAATTGAATGGGGAATTTGCTGGAAATTTATAATAATTTCGGACATTCTTTTGGCCATTCTTTTGCCGGTTCTAAGATAAAAGGGAACTCCAGCCCAGCGCCAATTATCTACATTTACTTTGAGCGCGACAAATGTTTCGGTTAGTGAACCTTTCAAATCTGGTGGCAATTCGTCCTGATAAGATTTTACAGTGGCATTTTCAGAGCTGATTGAGCCATATTGCCCACGAACTGTGAGCCTTTCAACATCATTACCCCTGATTGGGGCCAAAGAATGTAGCACTTTTAATTTTTCATCCCTTAAGGCATTTGCACTATCAGAAGCGGGCGGCTCCATAGCTACTAAACATAATAATTGTAAAATATGATTTTGCACCATATCGCGCAAGGCGCCAGTTTCATCATAATAAGCCCTGTTTCCGGCACCAACTGTTTCGGTTACACTTATTTGCACATGGTCAATATGGGCATAATTCCAGATTGGTTCAAATAATATATTAGCAAAACGCAAAGCCAATAGATTTTGCACCGTTTCTTTACCTAAATAATGATCTATGCGATAAATTTGATCTTCGCAAAAAGTCTTTTCTATCGCATTATTTATCGCTTTTGATGAGGCCAAATCATGCCCTAATGGCTTTTCAACCACCACCCGCGCATCACAGCGCCAAAGACCATATTTTGCTATATTTTCACAAATTGGGGCAAAAAGGCTTGGCGGCACGGCAAGATAAAATGCGCGCACAATATTTTCATCTTTACGCAATATTTTAGCTAATTCACTCCAACCATTATCCTTAAAAATATCATTCATTATATAATGGAAACAGGGTAAAAACCGCTCTATGTTTTTTTCATCAATTAAAGATTTATCACTATGTTCCAAAATTGATTTTTTGACAAATTGCTTAAATTCATCATTGGTTAGATTTTTGCGCGCCAAACCAATTATCCTTGAATTTTCATCAAATTGCCCATCAGCAAAACGGTGATAAAGCGCTGGGATTAGCTTTTTATAGGTTAAATCACCCGTTGCGCCAAATACAACATAGTCAAAAGCTGATACCGGAATAATACGCGAAGTCATTATTGCTCCTTAAATTAGTGCGGCAAAATATATCCAGCCCAAATTAATTTACTTTAGAGTTTTTTTGCCAAAATTATAGCCCCATTTAATGGTGAAGATCTTGCTTTTATAATAATTTTGCCAAAACGTTTTTTTATTAGTGGAAAAATTCTTTGCCCCAAACCTCCAATAATAGCTATTTTTTGGCAATTTTGTTTTTTGAACCAATTAATATATTTTTCTATTTGCATAAATTCATAATCCATTAATTCTAGCGCTAGCGGATCATTTTTCTCATAATAATCTAATAATATTGGCATAAAGCTGGCATAATCTGCGGGGCGGGCGGGTTTTTGCTCATTAGCGGCAAACGACCATTGCATTAATTTTTCGCCCTCATTATTAAATTGCTCCATTATAGTTTTAGTAAGGTCGGTTTTTTCAATTATTCCCTCATGCGCCAATAGGCTTTTTCGCAATAATTTACGCCCTAAAATCGCTCCTGACATATGATCGCCAATAAAAAATCCCCAGCCCCCAATTTGTAAACGTCTCCCCTTAACCATAGCCAAGCCCGCAGAGCCTGTGCCGATAATTATTACCGCCCCATCTTCCCCCAATAAGGCACCCTCGCGTGCAATATCAATATCATCTACAACCAAAATTTTAGCAAAGGGAAATTCACGCCTGCTAAATTCTTCTCGGGCGCTACTTAGCCTGGCCCCGGCCATGCCAAAAATTGCCGATGTTTTTTTGCCCATTATATTAATATCTAAATTGGCCTTTCTAAAAATTATTTTGCTTAATTTTTTTATAGTTTGATAGGCAATCTCGCCATTTTCAATTTGCAAATTTGCCAAAGAATTAATCTCTTCTTCGGCCAAAATATTATTATTCTCATCAACAAGACGCATGCGGCATTTTGTGCCACCCCCATCAGCTCCTAAGAATAATTTATTTATATTATGCAAAAATCATTTCCCCCCACAACCTAAATATTATTCCACATATCCTATGATAAATTAGAACTAATAGTTCCATAAAGCAAATAGCGCGAATAGCACATAAGTAAAGGTGAAAAAACAGCATATTTTTATTTTTTTAATGTCACAAATCAGTGGATTTATGTAAGGATATATTAGCGAAAATAAATGCATGCGCACCCAAAACCAAAAGAATAGTAATTTATTTGGCGGGCAAAAGGGAGGAAATAAAGGAAAGAAAAAGGGGAAAGAGATAAAGGAAAGAAGGTTAGGGGGCACTAGACAGGGGGCAGATGGGTGAATGGGTAGGTGGCAAGCAGGCGAAGCGAATATGTAGCAGGTGGGCAGGTGGGCAGGTGAATGGTTGGCGGTTTGGTAAATATTAGAGAGGATTAAAGAATAGATAATCAGGAAAAGCTCTAGTTCGTTTATATATAATAGTTTTAATTGGGTAGTTTATAAGGCAAAATTTAGGTGATTTAATGTATAAAGGGCATATTTTAGTGCTTGGCGGGGCGCGCTCGGGAAAAAGTAAATTTGCAGAAAATCTGGCCTTAAATTTGGGCAAAAAACCAGCCCTTATTGCTACTGGAGAGGCATATGATGAGGAAATGAAAAATCGTATAGCCTTACATAAGAAAAATCGCGACAAAAAATTTACCACTTATGAAGAGCCGGTGAAAATTGCTAAAGTTATTAGGGAAAATAGGGAGAAACATGATATTTTCCTGGTTGATTGTATTAGTCTTTGGATTTCTAATCTGATGGGCATGAATGAAATATCAGAACAGGAAAATATTGAAAATTGTTTTTTGGAATTAAATAAAATTCTGGCACAAAATGAGAAAGAGCGTATTATTTTTGTTGCCAGTGAAGTTGGTCTTGGCATTGTGCCGCAAAATAAAATGGCGCGTAATTTTCGCGATTATAGCGGGAAGTTTCATCAGGATTTGGCTAAAATCTGCACTAATGTTTATTTTATGATTGCCGGCTTGCCCCTATCTCTTAAGGGAGAAATAATTTAATTATTTCACCATCCCATTTTGGCACGTGCAACTATTTTTTTGTCAAAATTTATACCAAAACCCCCTAAAAACTAGGAAAGAAAAGATAATTTTATAAGAAAATTCTGCAAAATTATTTTAATCTATTGTTAAAAATTTTTCCATTTTTGCTTAAATTAATCAGCTTTTAACTAAAATTAACAGATTTTGCCCTTTTTAACAAAAATGAGCAGAAATAATTATGCACTTGTATTTTATCTAGCTAGTAACACTAAATATTGTATTGAACATTATAGGAACATTGCTTAACTAGCCGATTCGCCCCCTATTCGTTCTGCTTTCGTGCTAATTGTTAAATTATAATATTTTTTTCCTAAAATTTGTGCCAAAATGTGACAGTTAAAAATTAAAAATAATAAAAACTGTAAAATTATTATCTTTGCTAATTTGCATTGGTGACATTGAGCTCAATGAGTGCTAGAGCCTCTTTGTAATTGCTTGCAATAATGGCAAAATAAGAGATTATATATGAGCGTGGCGCAAATTGAAAAAGTAAATGAAGTGCTGATTGAGGATAAATTGATCGGCACGATTAATGGCTTAAGATTTGACAAAGAAAATTCAGAGAATATTGAAAAAATTATTACGGCCAATCGGAACATAATTAGGGAAAAACTAAATTATCATTGTGAACGGCTAATAGAGGCGCCAAATGATGAAATATCATTGGGAAGCGATGGTAAAATACGCTGGCGGGGGCAGATTATAGCCTCTCTTACAAAGGGAGAAGAAAAATATTCTCCTAAAATTATTATGCTTGCCGATGAAATAATTAATGAAGAAATTTTGGTAAAAGCAACAGAGCGCATCAATCTTTGGTTGCGCCACCAAATTAATATGGTGTTGGAACAGATTTTAGCTCTTAAATCTCCCAGCGACATTGAAGGTAAAGCGCTTAAATTATGTAATTTATTATATGATAATTTTGCAATTTTGCCGCGCGTAAAAGTTGCCAAAATTGTAAAAGAATTAGATCAGAATATTCGTAGTAAATTGCGCCAACTCGGAATTAAATTTGGCGCTTATCATATTTATCTTCATCAAACCCTAAAGCCAGCCCCACGTGAATTAGCAATTTTATTATGGGCATTAGAAAATAATAAAATTGCGCAAGAAACGCTTATGGAACTACCAAATATTATTCGCTCAGGGCGCACCTCTTTTGCAGTGGATGAAAATTCAGATGAAAAACTATATGAAGTTGCTGGCTTTAAGCTGGTAGGTAGCCGTGCGGTTCGGATAGATATTTTAGAAAGGTTGGCTGATATTATAAGGCCGCTGGTTGCGCTTGATACGGAAAAATTTGCAGGTGAAGCGCCAAAAGGGGCTGCGCCAAAAAATGGTTTTAGAGTTACTGTTGAAATGACATCTTTACTTGGATGTGCGGGCGAAGATTTTAAGTCTATTCTTAAATCGCTTGGCTATCGTTTAGAGCGTAGGAAAATTGAAAAAAATAGTGAGGAATTAGAAGAAATAAAAGATTTAGCAAAAATAGATGGAGAAGAACCAGAATATATAGGGCAAAGCGAGAAACAGGGTGAGAATTTGGAATCTGACCATATTGAGGAAATTGAAAAAATTGATAGCGATTTAGAGACAGAACAAGAGCAATTTGATGAAATTTGGTATTTTGATTATTCGCGCCATTATTCACAAAATAAAGTAAAATATCAAAAGGAGAAGAGCTATAAAAATAGTAAAAAGCAGGGTAAATCTACAAAAAATTCCAAAAAACATAATAAGAAACACAATGAGAAGGACAAGAAGAGGCACAAAATAATCAATAAGGATTCACCCTTTGCTGCTTTGGCAAAACTAAAATTGAAGTAATTTCATTTTAACTTTTACCTATTTCAACTTGCCCTTTTAAGAAAAACATTATAGCTAGGACTAGATTGGCAAACCATAATTTTAGGATAATAATATGACTTATGTTGTCGTAGATAACTGCATTATGTGCAAATATCTTGATTGCGTTGAAGTGTGCCCTGTTGATTGTTTTTATGAGGGTGAAAATATGTTGGTTATTCATCCTGATGAATGTATTGATTGTGGTGTTTGTGAGCCTGAATGTCCGGCTGAGGCGATTAAGCCGGATACGGAATCAGGGCTTGAAGCCTGGCTGGAAATAAATGCAAAATATGCTGAGATTTGGCCTAATGTTACGCAAAAGCGCGAGCCAATGGCTGAGGCTGAAAAATATGATGGTATGAGCGGTAAATTTGAAAAATATTTCTCTGAAAAGCCGGGCGAAGGTGATTAATAATTGTTATTCTTAATATTTGAATATTTGAAATGGTTAAATCGGCATAATTTAGGCGGGTGCGCTAAATAGTCCCCCGTAAAGAATTTTTAATATATTGATATTTTTGATATTTTATTCCTTTTGAGCATTTAATATTGCAAGATTTTGCTTTTAATGCGCAGTCTTTTTACAATTTTGATGGATATTTTGCGTCTTCCGACCTTTGATTTCCGACTTACTCCCTCGCCCTTGCTGTTTATAACTTCCAATATTTGCACATTACATATTATAACATGCTTCAAAGTTCTTTGTTTTGCAAAGTAAAAATAGTATATTAATTCCAATTTCCTTGCAAATTCTGTCCTCCGATTCCCTGCTTCCACCTTCTGATTTCTGACTCCTTACCCCTTATTAAAACCAACACACCCACCGCTAACCTATTGAAATATGCTAATAATTGCCGTACCGTACGGTACGGTTCGGCGAATATGCAGTAAAATCAGTGGGTTAGTGAAGGTGAACTGGGCTTTTGAATGTGTGGTGAATGGCTTTAGGGAGGCAAACTAAACTATGGTGCAAGTTATTATGGTCTCCCTTTATTATTTAGAGCGACTTATCTTGCTCTTCATCCTTGCATTTAATTACCTATTATCTACTCTAACTGCCATAAAGCAAAATTCTTTGTTTTGCAAAGTAGGAGTAGTATATTTACTACGCTAAGTTGAG
>WFXU01000035.1 GCA_015490455.1 Hyphomicrobiales bacterium | reverse complement strand
AGCCTGCGCGGCGTGAGCGCACAAAAGAGCCTGCGCGGCGTGAGAGAGAGCGACCAACGTCGGCAAAGAACATTCTTCGGGGGCGCTAGGGAAGGCTTGGAACGAGCCGACGGCAGCAATAATAAAAATAGGAGAAGCAATGATGGATTTATTTAATAATATAATCTTTTTGCTTGATTCTATGGTTCGCTTAACAGTGCCATTATTATTAGCGGCGCTTGCCGGGCTTTATTCAGAGCGCTCGGGAGTTTTTGATATTGGTCTAGAAGGGAAAATGCTCGCCGGTGCTTTTGGGGCGGCGGTTGTGGCTTATCTAACCGGCAATATGTGGCTTGGCATGTTTGCCGGCATTATCATAGGTATTGCTATGGCGCTTATTCATGCCATTGCTTCAATTACTTTTCGCGGCAACCAAATTATAGCAGGGGTTGCGATAAATTTCTTAGCCGCAGGTCTTACGGTATTTTTGGGGCAATCTTGGTTTAAGCAGGGTGGGCGCACCCCTGCTTTGCCGGATGGCGCTAGGTTTTTATCCATAGATTTGCCCTTTGCTGAACAATTAAAAGATGTCCCCTTTATTGGTGGCATATATTCCGAACTTATTTCTGGCCATAATATTATTGTTTATATTGCCTTTTTATTAGTGCCTTTTACCTATTGGCTCTTATATAAAACCCGCTTTGGTTTACGCCTAAGGGCAACGGGAGAAAATCCAAAAGCAGTTGATACGGCGGGAGTAAATGTAATTTGGATACGCTATAAGGCAGTATTAATTTGTGGCATGTTAACCGGACTTTCTGGCGCTTATTTATCCATCGCTCTTTCTGCCGGTTTTGGCAATAATATGACCGCCGGCATGGGCTTTATTGCTTTGGCAGCACTAATATTTGCCAAGTGGCGACCCTTTTATGTGCTTTATGCGACACTTTTATTTGGCTTTTTGAACGCATTGCAAATCCGTTTGCAAGGGGTTGAATTGCCGGTAATTGGTGAAGTTCCGGTGCAGGCAATTCAGGCTCTTCCTTATATTTTAACAGTTGTTCTATTGGCCGGATTTATCGGCAAGGCAGTTGGACCTAAAGCTGGCGGTATTCCTTATGTAAAGGAGCGTTAATATGATAGAAAATATTGCTACCTTTGATGAGGCATTATTTAATGCCGCCAAAAGCGCATATGAAAAAGCATATACTCCCTATTCAAATTTTAAGGTTGGGGCAGCAATTTTAGCAGAAAATAATCAGATATATTCCGGCTGTAATGTTGAAAATGCCGCCTATCCCGAAGGGAATTGCGCCGAAACTATTGCCATTGCTAATATGGTTTTAGCAGGGCAAAGCTTAATAAAGCGAATTTATATTGTTGGTAATGGCAATGAACCGGTAACCCCATGTGGGGGCTGTAGGCAAAGAATAAGAGAATTTAGTGATAATGAAACAATGATTATTTCACGCGGAATTAACGGAAAACCACTAATTAAGAGCTTAAATGAATTATTGCCATTTTCCTTTGGGCCAGACCATTTAGGAAATAAAAATGGCGCTTAATATGATTGAAAAAAATGATGATATATTAAAGCGCAATCCCGGTTTTGCACTAGATATTGATTGGCTGAAAAGAATTAAAATGAACCGCTCAGCGCTTGAAAGGCGCGCCAAAGAAATAGTAACCAGACGAACTGTAAAAAAACAATATCAAGCGGCTTGGCTGTTAAAGGCGATTAGCCTTATTGATTTAACTTCACTAAATGGCGATGATACTGATGGGCGCATAAAAAGGCTTTGTGCAAAGGCAAAACAGCCAGTAAGAAGAGATATTTTAGAAAAATTGAGGGTTGAGGATTTAGAAATAAAACCGGCTGCAATTTGTATCTATTATCCCTTTATTAAAACTGCCCTTAAGGAACTTGAGGGGACAAATATCCCCATTGCCGTTGTTTCAACCGCTTTTCCGCATGGTTTAGCGCCATTTGCAACAAAATTAGCAGAAATAGAGCTTTCGGTTAAAGCGGGGGCAAAGGAAATTGATATAGTAATTGAGAGGCGCTTTGTTTTATTGGGGCAATGGCATGAGCTTTATCAGCAAGTAAAAGCCTATCGTAAAGCCGCAAAAGAGGCGCACTTAAAAACAATTTTAGCAACGGGTGAATTAGCCACGCAAGAAAATATCGCCAAAGCTAGCCTTGTTTGCATGATGGCGGGGGCAGATTTTATTAAAACCTCAACCGGCAAGGAAAAAACTAACGCAAATCTTGTCACCTCCCTTACTATGGTGCGCATGATTAGGGATTTTTATGAAAGAACAGGCATAAAAATTGGCTTTAAGCCTGCGGGGGGTATTTCTAGCGCTAAAGATGCGCTTAGTTATATGTTTTTAATGAAAGAAGAATTGGGCAATGATTGGCTAGAGCCAAACCTATTTCGTTTTGGCGCTTCAAGCCTATTAACCGATATTGAACGCCAATTAGAACATTGTGCAACGGGGCGCTATGGGGTTGATTATTACCAACCATTAGTTTGATAGGTTGATTGGATAGGAAATGAATATAAAAGATATTTTTATAAATCTTGAATATGGACCAGCGCCAGAAGATGCAAAAAGAGCAAAAGACTGGCTTAAGGAAAATGGGCAAAAATTCTCCCATTTTATCAATGGTGAATTTACAAAGCCCAAAAATCTGTTCCCAACAACCAACCCCGCAAATGGGGAAGAATTAGCAAAAATCTCTAATGGCACAAAGGAAGATATAGTATTAGCTGTTAAGGGAGCAAAAGCAGCATTTAATGAATGGAGCGCTTTAAGCGGGTTTGAGAGGGCAAAATATCTTTATGCAATAGCTAGAAATATACAAAAGAACGCCCGCCTTTTTGCAGTGTTAGAAACGCTTGATAATGGCAAGCCAATTCGTGAAAGTCGTGATGCTGATATTCCATTAGCAATTAGGCATTTTTATTATCATGCCGGTTTTGCGCAACATATTGATAATAAATTTCCTGATTATGAGCCAATCGGCGTTTGCGGGCAGATAATTCCTTGGAATTTCCCCCTATTGATGCTGGCTTGGAAAATTGCCCCAGCTTTGGCGGCGGGAAATACTATTATACTTAAACCGGCTGAATTCACCCCCCTTAGTGCATTATTATTTGCGCAAATTTGTCAAGAAATAGGCTTACCTAAAGGGGTAGTTAATATTGTAACTGGTGATGGGACAACCGGCAGTTTCATAGTTGAACATGAAGATATTAAAAAAATTGCTTTTACCGGATCAACTAAGGTTGGTAAAATAATTCGTGAGAAAACCGCCGGAAGCAACAAGGCGCTTTCGCTTGAATTAGGCGGAAAAAGCCCGTTTCTAGTGTTTGAAAATGCCGATATTGATAGCGCAATTGAAGGGGTAGTTGATGCTATTTGGTTTAATCAGGGTGAGGTTTGTTGTGCTGGCTCGCGCCTTTTAGTGCAGGAAAGCATATATGATATTTTCATTAAAAAATTAAAGGCACGTATGAATAAATTGCGCGTTGGTAACCCGCTAGATAAATCAACCGATATAGGTTCGCTCGCCGATATATCACAAGTTAAGCGCGTGCAATCAATGCTGGCTAAGGGCTTAAAGCAAGGCGGCACAGAATTTAGCGCTAAGGTGAAAATTCCCAATCATGGCTGCTTCATTGCTCCAACCTTAATAAGCGATATTTCCCCCTCTAACCTATTATTTACGGAAGAAATATTTGGTCCAATAATAGTCGCAATGAGCTTTCGCACCCCAAATGAGGCGGTAGCGCTTGCTAATAATTCTATTTTTGGCTTGGCAGCTTCTATTTGGAGCGAGGATATAAATTTAGCGCTTGATATGGCGCCCAAAATAAAGGCAGGGGTTGTGTGGATAAATTCAGCTACCCAATTTGATGCTTCTGTTGGCTTTGGCGGCTATAAGCAAAGCGGCTTTGGGCGCGAGGGCGGATATGAGGGCATGTTAGCCTATCTAAAACCCAAATTTACAAAACAGCTTACTATCCAAACTAAAGAAAATAAAATTTCAAGCAAAAAATCTATTTTAAGAAAAATTGATAATATAGATAAAACTGCCAAATTATTCATTGGCGGCAAACAGGTGCGCCCTGATGGTGGATATTGTAAAAATATTTATGGCGCAAACGATCAATTAATAGGGCAAATTTCCATTGGCAATAGAAAAGACATAAGAAACGGCGTTGAAGCGGCAAGAAAAGCACTAGATTGGGGCAATAAAACCACCCATTTACGCGCGCAAATTCTTTATTATTTGGCTGAAAATCTTGATTATAGAAAAAGAGAATTTAGCGCCCGCCTATGCGAAATGAGCAATATTAGCCCAATAAAAGCTAATAAAGAAGTTGAACTTAGCATAAGAAGATTATTCGCCTTTGCCGGCATGGCGGATAAATTTGATGGCAAAATTCACTCCCCACCAATCAGAGCCATTGCTTTAGCGATGAACGAACCTATTGGGGTTATTGGTATTTGCGCACCAAATGAAGCTCCATTATTAGGGGCAATATCCTTAATTGCGCCAGCCATTGCTATGGGCAACCCTATAGTGCTTATTCCTTCTGAAGATAAACCATTTGCCATGAGTGATTTTTATCAAATAATTGAAACTTCAGATGTACCAAGCGGGGTAATAAATATTATTACTGGTGAAAAAAATGAATTATCAATGGTGCTAGCAGAACATGATGGAGTAGACGCTATTTGGTTTGCCGGCTCAAAAGAGCAATCAAAACAGATTGAAAAGGCTACAATTCATAATCTAAAACAAAGTTGGGTTTCAAACGGGCTTAATTATGATTGGTATGATAGTAAAATAATGGAAAGTGATTATTTTCTAACTAAGGCAACCCAAGTTAAAAATATTTGGGTGCCTTATGGGGTATGAGAGTAAAATATAATAATTTAGTTCAAAATCCTGCCAATTAAGTTTATAATTATATTCGGCTAGTTGGTCTATAACTATGATGGCTGAGGCAATATGTTTTTTTTACCGCAGGAAGTAATAGCAAAAAAGCGCGATGGATTAGCTCTTAGCTCCGAAGAAATTAATCGCTTTATCAGGGGGGTAGTCAGCGGCGCGGTAAGTGAAGCGCAAGCGGCTGCCTTTTTAATGGCGGTTTATTTTAAGCAAATGAATATTGAAGAACGCGTTGCTTTAACTATGGCTATGCGCGATAGTGGCAAAGTCTTAGACTGGTCAATGCTTGACGGGCCTAAAATTGATAAACATTCAACCGGTGGGGTTGGCGATAATGTTTCCCTTATTTTGGCTCCCATTCTTGCTAGTTGCGGAGCTTATGTGCCAATGATTTCGGGGCGGGGCTTAGGTCACACTGGCGGCACATTAGATAAATTTGATGCAATTATTGGCTATGACACTAATCCCAATATTGAGAAATTCCAACAAGTGGTAAAAGAGGTTGGTTGCGCAATAATAGGGCAAACACCAGAATTAGCCCCAGCCGATAAAATTCTTTATTCTATTCGTGATGTAACCGCAACGGTTGAAAATATTTCCCTTATTACCGCTTCTATTCTTTCAAAAAAATTAGCTGCAGGGTTAGACGCGCTTATTTTAGATGTTAAGATTGGCTCCGGCGCATTTATGCAAACTTTAGAAGAAGCCAAAGCGCTTGCTGACAGTTTGGTAAAAGTAGGAAATGGTGCTTCTCTTAAAACTGGCGCACTTATTACTGATATGAATGAACCGCTAGCAAGTGCCGCCGGCAATGCGCTTGAAGTCAAAAACGCACTTGAATTTCTAAATGGCACAAAACAAGATGAACGCCTAAAAGCAATAATTCTAAAACTTTGCGCCCATGCTTTAGTTTTGGCTTCTCTTTTTGAAAATGAGGAAATAGCTATCAAACATTGCGAAAAAGCACTCAGCGAAGGAAAAGCGCTAGAAAAATTTGCTAAAATGGTTTCTATGCTTGGCGGCCCGGTAGATTTTACCAAAGCGGCGGATAAATATCTTCCTAAGGCCAAAATTATTAAAGATGTTTTTGCAGCAGAAACAGGCATTATTTCAGCAATTAATACTAAGTCTGTCGGCATGGCGGTAGTAGTTCTTGGTGGGGGCAGGCGCAATCCAAATGATAAAATTGATTATAGTGTGGGCTTTGATAATCTCTTATCAATTGGCGACAAGGTTGATAAAAATAGGCCTATTGCCCGTATTCACGCCAATGACGAAACTAGCATGCTTGAGGCTAGCCAGCGTTTGCTTGAAGCCTATAAAATTGGCGAAAAAATAAAAACAAATCCGCTTATTTATGCAACAAAATTTGAATAATGAATTATGGCCAGAGCAATATTATGTGTTTTAGATAGTTTCGGAATTGGCGGTGCGCCAGATGCCAAAAAATTCGGTGATGAAGGAGCAAATACATTCTTACATATTGCCGAACAATGTTTTTTTGGTAATGCCGATAAAAAGGGCATAAGAAGCGGTGCATTAAATCTTCCCAATATGAACGCTTTAGGGCTTGGGGCGGCAGGATTATTATCTTCGGGCAGGCTTGCGCCCAATTTTACAAAAAAGCCAATAAAAGGTGTTTGGGGCGTTGGGCGCGAAATTTCAAATGGTAAAGATACCCCATCAGGACATTGGGAAATGGCGGGGGTGCCGGTGCCCTTTGATTGGGGATATTTCCCTGATAGTGAACCATCTTTTCCAAAAGAGCTAACAGAGGCAATTATTAAGGAAGCAGGTTTGCCTGGTATTTTAGGCAATAAACACGCTTCAGGAACAAAAATTATTAAACAATTGGGCGAAGAACATATAAAAACTGGCAAACCAATTTGTTATACTTCTGCCGATAGTGTTTTTCAAATTGCAGCGCATGAGAAATATTTTGGCTTAAAACGGCTTTATGATTTATGTGAAATTAGCTTCAAATATACTAAGCCCTTAATGATAGGTAGGGTTATTGCCCGCCCCTTTGTTGGTGAAAATGCAAATGAATTTAAGCGCACGGCAAATAGAAAAGATTTTGCGATTTCTCCTCCTAAACCAACTTTGCTTGATTGGGCAAAAGAGGCCGGGCGACAAACTTATGCTATTGGGAAAATAGCAGATATTTTTGCTCATCAGGGGGTAAGTCATAAAATTTTGGCTCACGGCAATATGCAAATATTTGATAAAACTTTAGTAGCAATGGAAAAAGCACCAAATGGTTCGTTGATTTTTAGCAATTTTGTTGATTTTGATAGTGAATATGGCCATAGGCGAGATGTGATTGGCTATGCTAATGCGCTGGAAGAATTTGATAAACGTCTACCTGAAATTTATCAAAAAATGCAACAGAATGATTTACTTATTCTAACAGCTGATCACGGAAATGACCCTACATGGAAAGGAACAGACCATACACGCGAACAAATCCCCATTCTTTGTTATGCAAAGGGGATAAAATCTAAATCTATTGGGATAAGACTGACATTTTCTGATATTGGGGTTTCCATTGCTGGCTGGCTTGGGTTAAAAGCAGGGGAGAAAGGCACAAATTTCCTTTAAGACAGGGGAAGATGGGGGCAAAATGAAAAATATAACAGTAGTAGAACATCCACTCATTCAGCATAAACTTACCTTAATGCGCGATAAAAATACTTCTACCGCAGGCTTTCGCCAATTATTACGCGAAATATCACATTTGCTTTGTTATGAAGTTACGCGCGATCTTGAACTTGAAACTAAACCCATAGAAACCCCGATGGGAAAAATGAACGCTAAGGCGCTGAAGGGTAAAAAGCTGGTTTTTGCCTCTATTTTGCGAGCTGGAAACGGTCTGCTTGAGGGAATGTTGGATTTGGTTCCCTCAGCGCGAGTTGCCCATATTGGCCTTTATCGCGATCATGAAACGTTAAAACCGGTTGAATATTATTTTAAGGCGCCAACAGATATTGCCAACCGTTTAACTATTGTTGTTGATCCAATGTTGGCAACGGCTAATTCTGCCATCGCAGCGGTTGAAAGATTAAAAGACAGAAATGCAAATAATTTAATATTTTTATGTCTTTTAGCTGCCCCTGAAGGGGTAAAAGCCTTTAATAAAGCCCATCCTGATGTGCCTATTTTTACTGCTGCCATTGATGATCATCTAAATGAAAAGGGCTATATTGTTCCGGGTCTTGGGGATGCGGGTGACAGAATGTATGGCACACGCTGATTTGTAGTGGCTCAGGCTTGATCTGATAGTTGCCGGTTTTGATAGTATTGTCTGTCAAGTTAAGTTTAAGCTGTAAAAGTCATGATTTGATCTGACGGTTGTGAATTATCTGACAGCTAGCGTTTTTTGTAGCGCGCGGCCAGATAATTCTTGCATATCACCAATATTTTTTGATTGTGCAAGCTCTTTGCCATCTTGGAAGGTCTGCATCGGGGTTTT
>WFXU01000034.1 GCA_015490455.1 Hyphomicrobiales bacterium | reverse complement strand
TCAAGGGGATGCCATCAACCCTATCCTAGCCACTACCGGCTACAACTTCTTCCATTTCCTCAAGTGGATCAAACCTCTTTGGCTCAAAATCTAGGTAACGCTAATATTCAAACATTTAGCAAAAATTGCATAAGGCTACGGTCGACTATTTAATGTTTTATGGGCTTATCATTTTCATCAAATAGGTGATATTGATTATTATTTGGCGAAAAGCTGATTTCTTCGCCTATTTTCTGTCTGGCTTTACCTTCTTCTCTTATAATGACGGGATTTTCTTCACCAACATCCACATAAATATAACTGTCAGAGCCCAAAATTTCCGTATAAATAATTTTACCATTCCATACGCCCCCCGATTTAACAATTTTAATATGTTCGGGACGCACACCGACAGTTTTTGCGTTAAATTTGCTGGCCAATTTGCCAACAAAAAAATTCATTTTTGGCGAACCAATAAAGCCGGCCACAAAAATTGATTGCGGATTATCATAAAGCTCCATTGGCGCTCCTACTTGTTCAATAATTCCATCGCGCAACACGACAATTCTATCGGCCATTGTCATGGCTTCCACCTGATCATGGGTTACATAAATCATGGTAGTATTAGGAAGGCTTTCATTTAGGGAACCAATTTCACGGCGCATTTGCACCCGTAAAGCCGCATCAAGATTTGACAAAGGCTCATCAAATAAAAATACTTTTGGATTACGCACAATTGAGCGACCAATTGCTACCCTTTGACGCTGACCGCCCGAAAGCTCTTTTGGCAATCTATCAAGATATGCGCTTAAATGTAATTTTTCGGCCGCCTCTTCAACCATTTGTTTGATTTGGGCGTGCGGAATTTTGGCTAATTTTAGTGAATAAGCCATATTATCATAAACACTCATATGCGGATAAAGAGCATAGGTTTGAAAAACCATTGCAATACCACGTTTAGAGGGAGCAACATCATTTACAATCCGCCCGTCAATTTCTAATGTTCCTGAAGAAATTTCCTCAAGTCCGCAAATACAGCGTAAAAGGGTTGATTTGCCGCAGCCAGAGGGGCCAACAAATACGATAAATTCCCCCGATTTAATGTCAAGATTTATATTTTTTAGAACTTCTACTGTTCCATATTTCTTATATAGATTATTAATTTTTAAGTCTGCCATTTGTTCCCTCAAAATTTTACCAATAATTTATTGCCATACTAATGTGTAATTCTAACGGCTCTAATTCCAATAATTGTTCTCCAGTAAGTTTTACCGAGCCCGGAGCACCAATATCTTCATATTTTGTGCTGGCTGGCAATGTAAAAATTTGTTTTTTTTCACTCATATTAAATACGCATAAGAGCGAATCATTTTTTGTAAATCGTCTAAATGCTAATATTCCGTCCTTTGCGCTGATTATCTCAATTTCTCCCCTTCTTAAAGCCGGATGTTGTTTTCTGAATTTAATAAATTGCTTATAAAAATTCAGAACAGAACTAGATTGCTGCTGCTGAATATTAACCGCCTTTGCCAGATGATCCGCCGGTATTGGCAGCCAGGTCTTATTAGCGCTTGTAAAACCGCCCATATGTGCAAAAGATTCCCAAACCATCGGGGTTCGGCAACCGTCCCTACCTCTAAATCTTGGCCAAAATTTTATTCCATAAGGATCAACCAAATCTTCAAAGGCAATATCTGCTTCGCTCAGTCCAAGTTCTTCCCCCTGATAAAGACAGACTGAACCCTTCATTGATAATAAAAGCGCTATAGCTAATTTGGCAAATTGTTCTTCTAGGCCATGCGGAGACCAGCGCGAAACATGGCGCACAACATCATGATTAGAAAAGGCTAAACAAATCCAGCCATCTTTGGCCTTTTCCTCCATTGTTGAAATAATTTTGGCAAAATATTCGGGCGTAAATTCCCCCCCTAAAAGTTCAAAAGTATAAGCCATATGCAGCCGTTTATTGCCCTTAGTATATTCGGCCATCAAATCCATTTGCCGTTGGGCATCACCTATTTCCCCAACCGAAGTTGTATTAGGAAATTCATCTAAAAGAGCGCGAATATGCTCAATAAATTCTATATTTTGCGGCTGGCTTTTATCATAAAGATGATTTTGAAAATTATAAGGATTTACGCCCGGAGCAATAGTTTCGTTAAATTCTTCCGGGCTTATGGGCGGATTATTCTGTAGTGATAGTGAGTGATAATAAAAATTAACCGTATCAAGCCTAAATCCATCAACCCCCCGTTCAAGCCAAAAACGCATTTCATCAATCAAGGCATTACGAACATTTTCATTATGAAAATTAAGATCGGGCTGTTCGGGTAGAAAATTATGTAAATAATATTGTTCACGTGAACTATCCCACGTCCAGGCAGGACCACCAAAAATTGATAGCCAATTATTAGGCGGCGTTCCATCGGGTTTAGCATCAGCCCAGACATACCAGTCAGAATAATCATTATTTGCAGACATTCTGCTTTGCTCAAACCAGCTATGCTTATCTGATGTATGATTTATAACCTGATCTATTATTACTTTCAGTCCCAGAGAATGAGCCTTTTCCAGCAATAGGTCAAAATCTCTTAATGTTCCAAAAAGCGGATCTACCGAGCGATAATCAGAAACATCATAGCCAAAATCTTTCATAGGAGAAGTAAAAAAGGGAGAAAGCCAAATTGCATCAACCCCAAGTTCAAATATATAGTCAAGGCGCTGGGTTATTCCAACCAAGTCTCCCACCCCATCACCATTATGATCCTGGAATGAACGCGGATATATTTGATAAATTACCGCCCCGCGCCACCATTCATCATTTATCGGCGCTGAAGATGTAAAATTTAAATTTTCTCTATTAGATTGATAATCCAAAACATTCCCCCAAATATACTGGAAACTAAGTCTTAAAATCGCTCCCAACTTACCCTTATGATTTATTCACAATTTATTGCTTTGTTATTTTGGTTAATTTATTCACCCACCCAAATTTAATTGCTCAATTATAATTATTTTTATAATTTATAATCTTGCCCGCAGGCTTAAGATAAATTATTGCTTCCATCTGATAATCACTATATAAATTATCTTCTCTTACTTATGTAAATTATCCTCCTTATGTAAATTATCCTCTCCCTCTTAATATAAATCGTCCCCCCTTACATAAATTGTTCCCTCCCCTATTAAGTTTTACAAACTAAATGCCGGCTTTGACAAAGTTTCCAAAACGTTTTAGTTAGGGAATATAGCTGGCTTTCTTGCTAATAGTCAACTTTTATGCGCTTAATTTATTTTATAATTTATTTTTGCACTAAAAATATATTGGATATTATATGCAGCAGCAGGATAATTTTCGCGTAAAAAAAAGGAAAGATAACAATCGCTCAGTCACCATTAAAGATTTAAGTGCGCAATTAAACCTTTCTATTACCACTATTTCGCGAGCACTAAATAATTACCCTGATGTCGGGAAAGATACGAAAAGGCGAATTATAAAAACCGCGCAAGAACTCGGCTATCGACCAAATAAAAATGCCCAAAGATTGGTAACTAAAAGGACACAAAATATTGCTTGGGTGCAGGCGGATAATGATGATAAATTTGTTGATCCACACTTTGTTGAAGTTATGGCCGGTGTTCTAAGGGGGGCAAGAGAAAAAAATTATGATATAATTCTGTCTTCCGATACTCAGCAAGAGCAACTAAATATATATGATCGTTATGTAAAGGATAATTCGGTTGATGGTTTTATTGTTGATTTGCCCCAAGAAAATGATCAGCGAATTAGATATTTATTGGAGGCCGAAAAGCCATTTATAGTTCATTCGCGCGATAGTCTATGCGAGAATTATTCTTGGGTTGATATTGATAATGTAGGTAATTTTTATAAACTCACCCATCTTTTTATTGCTAATGGGCTAAAAAAAATTGCCTTTATAAATGGTGACAATAAATATACTTTTGCTCAGGCGCGCCAAAATGGGGTTGAGATGGCGTTAAGAGAATTAGATTTACCTCTTTCAACCGTTAAAATTTATAATGCCACCCACCCAATGGCCAATGCCGGCTTTCAACTTACTAAAAGGGCGCTGGCCGAAGATAATATTGACGCGATAATTTATTCTTCTGCGCTGATGGCGGTTGAGGGTAATGCCGCTCTTATCAGGGAGAATAGAATTGCTGGTAAAAATATTGCCATAGCAAGTATGGACGATATGCTTAACTATCTTGACCTTAGCCAATATGAGGGTAGCTTTACCTTTATCAGATCGTCACTACGTGATGCGGGGGAAAAATTAATTAGCTCTTTAATTCAACAATGTGAAGAAAAAACACCTCCCTTACAAACCATAATTCCCTCATATTTTATTTTGGCTGATAATATTGATGGCTCTATTCTTGAAAATTTGCCTAAATTAATAGCTGACTATCCGAATATTATTGGAAATATGAAAAATAACGCAAAAGAAAGCTCGATAATATAGTAAGAGCATAATTAGAATTAAAATGAGCAATTTATCAGACAATTATTATATTAATTATATATATTCCGTTCGCTCGCTTATAAAAGCATCAAAGGCGGCAAAAACTTGGGAGCGAATATTATCATTTTCCATAAATAATTCATGCCGGGCTGCTCCGATAACTGCATGTCGCCCTATTCGTAATCTTAATCCTAAATATTCAATGGCGGCGCTAGAAACTACTTCATCTTTTGCCGCAGCTAACATTAATGTGGGAACATTGAGCTTTGGAGGAAAATCATCTCTTTTTGCTTCTGCCATAGCGCTAAAGGCAGCCGCTGCCCAACGAAAAGTAGGAGCTAATATTTCTAATTGCGGGTAGGAATTAAATAATTTCACCGACAGCATATATCTATCAAAATCTGATGTTAAATTATTGCCAGCAAATTTTTTCTCGCTCATGGAAAAATCCCCATTGCGTGCTGCTGGCAATTTCCCTAAACCCAAATAGCAAGTAAAATTGGCGATTTTGGCCATAATATCCATTGAAAAAGGTTGCCCCTTAACTTCCAACATTGGTGCGGATAGGAACATTCTCTCAAACATTAAGCGATCCTGCTCTGCTGCCAATAGAGCAACCAATGCGCCCATAGAATGACCAACCAGATAATATGGGGGAGGGCAATCGGGTAATAAAATTTGCGAATAAAAATTTTGTAAATCAATTATATAATCACTAAATTTATCAACATAGCCCAGCTTTTTATTATTTATAAGCCGCTCAGAGCCGCCCTGTCCTCGCCAGTCAAATGTCGCAACCGCAAAGCCACGTTGTAAAAAATCATTAATAGTTTCAAAATATTTCTCAATAAATTCGGTTCTCCCATGCACTAAGCAAATTGTGCCTTTATTTTTCCTTTTTCCATTCCCCCCTCGTGCCCGCCAAAGAGCATATCTTAGGCGAATATTATCATTGGTTTTGATAAAATTTACCCTTGCCCCACTAGGAGCAGGATTTTGCGGAATTATAAAAAGCCTAGCTTCATTTTCCTTAACTAAATTATTCATAAAATCTCTCAAAATAATATAATTTCTTAGGCATAACTATCCGATTTTTATGAAAATGAGCAAGTAATAAATAAATATGGATTGCTTTGTCATCATTTCAAACCGCAAATTAATTTGCAATATTGCTACCTGGTTGGACAGTTAAATATCTGCACATTTTATTATTTATTTTATTTATTATTTATTGCTTCTTCCCTCTTGAAACTAGCAAAACGCTAACTACATAAAGTTTGTTCGCCAAATAATTTGGGAACCGCAGCCTACGGGGATGCTTGCCGAAACCAAGCGGGGGTTTTCTTTGAGGCTGCGAAATTAGTGAAGTTGCTCAAAGATAGGAGGACTTAGTTATGCAAAATTTAGATTTTTCACCATTACTTCGCTCAACAGTTGGCTTTGATCGTCTGTTTAATAGTCTTGATAGTCTGGTTGGACAAGAGGCAAAGGCCTATCCGCCATATAATATAGAATTGCTAGGAGATGATGTTTGGCAGGTTTCTGTGGCTTTGGCCGGATTTTCACCAGAAGATATTTTAGTTGAAACAAAGGAAAACTCCCTAACAATAAAGGGTGCAAAGGAAACAACAACAAAAGAAGAAACAAGGGAGTTTTTGCATAGAGGCATTGCTGAACGCAGTTTTGAGCTTCGTTTTCAATTGGGTGATTATGTGGAAGTTTCAAAAGCCACCCTTGAAAATGGCTTGCTAAATATTGAATTAAAACGAGAGGTCCCTGAAAGCAAAAAGGCTAGGAAAATAGCCATTGAAACAGGCGATTCTAAAAAAAAGAAGCTTAAAAGCGAGGAAGTGAACTAACGTCGATAGCGACTATAGTTAAATAGGTAAATATAGAGAGGCGCAACCTTAAGGGGTTGCGCCTCTTACTTTCTTTTCCGTTTATTTGCCCATCCAACGTAGAAATTTTCCATAAAAAAGGACAGCACTATTGTCCAATTGGAATATTTCTGATATCTCAGCTCAAGATAATAAAATTAGCGCAGAAAAACTGGGAAATGTAAACAACAGGCTGATTCAATAATGCGGGGCTTAAAAGCATGGAAGTGAAAACTACAACAAATAGGCTTTCAACAGGTTTATATAATAGGGCAAAAGAGCATGATGCCTGTGGGGTGGGTTTCATTGCTAATGTAAAAAATATTGCCTCTCGCTCTGTTGTTACCAAAGGACTTGAGATGTTGGAAAATCTCACCCATCGCGGCGCGGTTGGCGCTGATCCTTTAATGGGTGATGGGGCAGGCTTATTGGTGCAAATACCGCATAAATTTTTTGCTAAATCGGTAAATTTTGATTTGGTTGGAGCGGGTGAATATGCTGTGGCAATGATATTTTATCCAAAGGATAGGAAATTACGTGACAAGGCTAATAAAATATTTAAGCAAGTGCTTGCTGAGGAAGGGCTTGAATTATTGGGAGAGCGGGTTGTTCCCTTTGATAATTCCTGTCTTTCAAAGACTGTAATTGCTTCTCAACCTATTATTGAACAGGCCTTTATCGCCCGTCCTTCTTTAATGGGAATTGAAACTTTTGAGCGTAAATTGCTGGTTGTGCGCAAACAAATTTCAAATAATATTTATCAAAAATTGCCCGAGACATTTAGCGATAATGGTTTTTATTTTGTATCATTTTCAGCGCGCACAATTGTTTATAAGGGCATGTTTTTGGCTTATCAGTTAGGTGCATTCTACGAAGACTTAAGGGATGAAGATTTTATCTCCGCTTTGGCTCTGGTTCATCAACGTTTTTCAACTAATACTTTTCCTTCTTGGAAATTAGCTCATCCCTATCGCCTAACCGCCCATAATGGGGAAATAAACACAATTCGCGGTAATGTAAATTGGATGGCCGCGCGTCAGGCCTCTGTTAAATCAGAATTATTTGGCGATGATATTGCTAAAATTTGGCCTATTTCCTATGAGGGGCAATCAGATACTGCATGTTTTGATAATGCATTAGAATTTTTGGTGCGGGGTGGCTATTCTCTTCCTCATGCTGCCACCATGCTAATACCGGAAAGCTGGTCTGATAATCCTCTAATGGATGAAGCAAGGCGCGATTTTTATGCCTATCACGCAGTAATGATGGAACCTTGGGATGGGCCTGCTTCTATGGCGCTTTCTGATGGTCGCTATATTGTGGCTACGCTTGATAGGAACGGGCTACGCCCTGCGCGTTATTTTTTAACCCGTGATGAGCATATAATTTTGGCTTCAGAAGCGGGGACATTAGATTATGCCGAAGAGGATATTATAGAAAAATGGCGCTTACAGCCCGGTAAAATGCTGGTTATTGATCTTGAAAAAGGAAAAATAATTTCAGATGAAGAGATAAAAACCACTTTGGCAAATAAATATCCATATGGAAAATGGCTAAAACGGACACAAATTGTGCTTGAAGAATTGCCTAAAGTCCCTCCACAAGCTCCCAAAACTTCAGAAATGTTACTGGATAGACAACAGGCATTTTGCTATTCGCATGAAGATATTAAATTATTATTGGAGCCGATGGCAACAACCGGCCAAGAGGGCACAGGCTCAATGGGAACCGATACGCCCCTATCCGTTCTCTCGAATAAATCCAAATTATTATATACTTATTTTAAGCAAAATTTTGCCCAAGTTACCAATCCGCCAATAGATCCGATTCGCGAAGAATCGGTAATGTCTTTAGTATCCTTTATTGGTCCGCGCCCCAATATTTTTGACCTTAAAGGGCTTTCAAATCTGAAAAGATTACAGGTTCGCCAGCCTATTTTAACCAATGAAGATTTAGAAAAAATACGCACTATTTCCGAAATAGGCGATAATCAATTTCAGGCTAAAACGCTTGATATTACCTATAATGTGCAAAAGGGCGCTGAAGGGATGCAATCAGCTCTTGATGATATTTGTGAAAAGGCAGAAAGGGCGGTAAAAAACGGTTATAATATTATAATTCTTTCTGATAGATTAGTGCAAAAAACCCGCATTGCTATTCCCGCTCTTTTAGCAACAGCTGCGGTGCACCATCATTTAATCAGAAAAGGATTAAGAACCTCAACAGGTTTAGTGGTTGAAACTGGGGAAGCACGTGAAATTCATCATTTTGCGGTGTTGGCTGGCTATGGGGCTGAGGCTATTAATCCATATTTGGCATTTGAAACTTTGGCCGCCATGCATTTTGAGGGTGAATATCCGCCCGAAGTTGATAAATATGAAGTAAGAGATCGCTATATTAAGGCTATTGGCAAGGGTTTATTAAAAGTAATGTCCAAAATGGGCATTTCAACTTTTCAATCATATTGCGGAGCGCAAATTTTTGATGCGGTCGGCCTTAATCAGGATTTTGTTGATAAATTTTTCTTTGGCACCGCTACTTCCATTGAAGGGGTCGGATTGAAAGAAATAGCAATAGAAACTTTGCACCGTCATAATTTAGCCTTTGGTGAAAATACCATATTGCAGCGAACTCTTGCCACAGGCGGTGAATATGCTTTTAGAAAGCGGGGTGAAGCGCATAAATGGACACCGACGAGCGTTACAAATTTACAGCATGCTGTTAGGCTTAAGCAAAAAAACGCAAAAGAAGCACAAAAATTTTATGATGAATTTGCCAAAGAAATAAATGATAAAAATTCTGCTGCACTAACTATTCGTTCCCTGTTCGAAATAAAGCCTCTATCTAAAGCTATTCCAATTGAAGAGGTAGAGCCGGCGAGCGAAATAGTAAAACGTTTTTCAACTGGGGCTATGTCTTATGGTTCAATTTCACATGAAGCTCATTCCAGCCTGGCCCTTGCCATGAATAAAATTGGTGGTAAATCAAATTCGGGTGAGGGCGGTGAAGATATTGAGCGCTATAGGCCCTTACCAAATGGAGAGCCAAACCCTATGCGCTCGGCAATAAAGCAGGTTGCTTCCGGCCGTTTTGGTGTTACTACGCAATATTTGGTCAATGCTGATGTTATTCAGATTAAGGTTGCGCAAGGGGCTAAGCCCGGCGAAGGGGGGCAATTGCCCGGTCATAAAGTAAATTGGGTAATAGCAAAGACACGTCATTCAACTCCGGGTGTTGGTCTTATTTCTCCTCCTCCTCATCATGATATTTATTCAATTGAGGATTTGGCGCAGCTTATTTATGATCTAAAAAATGTTAATCCTAAGGCCGATATTTCGGTAAAATTAGTTTCCGAAGTTGGGGTGGGAACGGTCGCCGCAGGTGTTTCTAAAGCGCGCGCTGATCACATAACCATTTCCGGTTATGATGGGGGGACGGGAGCTTCTCCTCTTACTTCAATAAAAAATGCTGGCTTACCTTGGGAAATTGGATTAGCCGAAACTCACCAAACTTTGGTTATGAATAATCTTCGCTCACGCACAATTTTACAGGTTGATGGCGGACTAAGAACCGGCTTTGATGTGCTGGCGGGTGCGCTATTGGGGGCTGATGAATTTGGATTTGCTACCGCCCCTTTAATAGCTGCTGGCTGTCTGATGATGCGCAAATGCCACTTAAATACCTGCCCCGTCGGTATTGCAACGCAAGATCCAGTTTTACGTAAACGTTTTAAGGGAACGCCTGAACATATTATAAATTATTTCTTCTTTGTTGCAGAAGAGTTGCGTGCTCTCTTAGCACAATTAGGAGTAAGAAATCTAAATGAAATTATTGGTCGCACAGATTTGATAAGCCAACGTAAATTAACTTCACACTATAAGGCTAGTGGATTAGATCTGACAAGATTATTATTCAAACCGGAGCCGGCAAAGGGTGAAACAATTTATCATTCTATTGCACAAAAACATGAAATTGATGATGTGCTGGATAGAGAATTAATTAAAAAATCTAAAAAAGCATTACGTGACTTAGTGCCCGTGCAGATTGAAACCAATATTAAATCTGTTAACCGATCCGTTGGAGCTATGCTATCAGGGGCTCTGATTAAGGCGCAGCCATTTAAGGAGTTTAATGATGATCTGATTCATGTCCGCTTTAAGGGGGTTGCGGGGCAATCTTTTGGCGCTTTTCTTAATAAGGGGATTAGTTTTGATCTAATCGGGGAGGCTAATGATTATGTTGGCAAAGGGCTTTCTGGCGGCAGAATAGTTGTGCGCCCCGCAAACAATACAAATATTAAAGCTGAAGATGCTATTATTATTGGTAATACTGTTCTTTATGGCGCAACTTCTGGTGAATGTTATTTTAGGGGACAAGCGGGGGAGCGTTTTGCGGTTCGTAATTCTGGTGCAATAGCTGTGGTTGAAGGGGTTGGCGATCATGGTTGCGAATATATGACCGGCGGTATTGTGGTAGTTATTGGCAGAACGGGGCGTAATTTTGCCGCCGGCATGTCGGGGGGGGTTGCCTATGTATATGATGACGATGGAACATTTGAAAATAGATGTAATTTGGCGATGGTTGATCTTGAACCGGTGGTTGAGGAAGAAGATTTAATGCGCCGTTTTCACCATCATGGCGGAGATCTTGAATGGCATGGCAGGGTTGATATTAGTGCCGATATGTCACGCTATGATGATGAAAGATTACGCCAATTATTGGCAAATCATGTTCACTATACAGGTTCTGAAAAAGCAAAATCCATGCTTAATGACTGGGCTATTTACCGGGAAAAATTTGTAAAAATAATGCCAATTGAATATGCCCGCGCTATTCAAGAAATGGAAAAACAAAAATTAAAAAAGGCACAAAATATTTCTGATATTCGGGGGGCGGAATAATGGGTAAAATTACCGGATTTTTAGAAATTGAGCGTGAAGAAAACCGTAAAGAGCCAGCATCTGACAGGGTGCGCCATTTTCATGAATTTATTATTCCCATGTCTGAGGGGAGAATTATTGATCAGGCGGCAAGATGTATGGATTGCGGAGTGCCCTTTTGTCACGATAATACTGGCTGTCCCCTTAATAATCAAATACCAGATTGGAATGATTTAGTTTATAGGGAAAATTGGGAAGAGGCAACCCGCTCACTTTTCTCAACTAATAATTTTCCTGAAATTACCGGACGTATTTGTCCTGCTCCTTGCGAAGAGGCCTGCACCTTAAATCTTGAAGATATCCCCGTTGCTATTAAGACAGTTGAGCAGGCTATTGCTGATAAGGCCATTAAAAATGGTTGGGTTATTTCCCGTCCCGCAAAAAAGGCAACCGGAAAGAAGGTTGCTATTGTTGGCTCAGGCCCTGCCGGGCTTGCCGCCGCCCAGCAATTAACAAGGGTTGGGCACGAAGTGCATATTTTTGAACGAGAGCCCAAACCAGGCGGTTTATTACGCTATGGAATTCCTGATTTTAAGCTGGAAAAACATCATATTGATACCAGAATTGAGCATTTACTTGGCGAGGGAGTAATTTTTCATTTTAATGAAAATATTGGCGTTACCCGTTCACTAAAAATGCTACAAGATAATCATGATGCGGTGCTTTTATGTGGCGGTTCAGAACAGCCGCGCAAAGTTGACTGTAAGGGCATAGAATTGGGCGGCGTTCATTATGCAATGCCTTATCTAGTATTACAAAATCGTATTATTGGAGGCGAAGATGTTTCGCATATGCAACCAATCAGCGCTGCTGGCAAACATGTTGTGGTTATTGGCGGGGGGGATACGGCTTCAGATTGTATTGGCACGGCATTTCGTCAGGGCGCCTATGCTGTTTCACAGATGGATATTCGCCCCAAACCTCCCATTAAAGAGAATAAACTAGAAACTTGGCCATTTTGGGCAATAAAATTACGCACTTCCACTTCGCAAGCTGAGGGGGCGGTAAGATATTTTTCTACCGCTTCGCTGGAAATTATTGGCGATAAAAATGGACAGGCAGCATATGTAAAATGCGCCGAAGTTGATGAAAATAGAGTGCCTATAAAGGGAACCGAATTTAAGGTTAAGGCAGATTTAGTGCTTATAGCAATTGGATTTGCACATCCAATATATGAGGGATTAATAGAAGAATCAGGAGTAAAGCTAGATAAAAGGGGCAATATTTTGGCAAATATGCAAAATTATAGAACTTCAGTTAAGGGTCTTTATGCGGCAGGAGACATGCGACGGGGACAATCATTAGTTGTTTGGGCAATAAAGGAAGGACGCCAAGCCGCCCGCGCGATAGATCTGGATTTGATGGGAAGAACAGATCTACCACTATAATTAGTCGGCTATGAGGATTTCTAGCTCAGAAGGCGGAGATCAGAAGTCGGAAGGTGAAAAATATTAGTTTCAATTTGCGTGGGCAGGCAATAAGGATAGGCTAATTCTTTCATAGGCTCCGCTGTTGCATTCGCATTTATGTGTGGTTTTCTTGCAATTTTGATGGATATTTTTGCGATTTCCAACTTCTGATGTCAACTGCCCTCTGCCCTCCGACTTCTGACTCCCGCCTTCTAATTTCCGATTTCTGACTCCTTACCCCTTATTAAAACCAACACACCCACCACTAACCCATTGATATATAGCGATATTTGCCGTACCGTACGGTACGGTTCGGCGAATATGCAGTAAAATCAGTGGGTTAGTGAAGGTGAATTGAGCTTTTGAATGTGTGGTGAATGGCTTTAGGGAGGCAAACTAAACTATGGTGCAAGTTATTATGGTCTCCCTTTATTATTTAGAGCGTCTTATCTTACTCTTCATCCTTGCATTTAATTAACTATCATTTACTCTAACTGCTATAAAACAAAGTTCTTTCTTTTGCAATGTGAGATATATTTATTTTGAAATATCAACTTATCTGGTTTTAGCTATGGTTGCGAAGGGTTGCGGGGTGGTACTTGGGG
>WFXU01000033.1 GCA_015490455.1 Hyphomicrobiales bacterium | reverse complement strand
TCAAGGGGATGCCATCAACCCTATCCTAGCCACTACCGGCTACAACTTCTTCCATTTCCTCAAGTGGATCAAACCTCTTTGGCTCAAAATCTAGGTAACGCTAATATTCAAACATTTAGCAAAAATTGCATAAGGCTACGGTCGACTATTAAGAATGTCAGAACAAATCTCAACTAATACATTTTAAGTTAGATGCTAGTTTGACAATATTTATTATTCGTCTACGGAATCCTTTCTGGCATCATTATTTTCTTTTGTTTCTTCCTCTTCACCCTCGCCCTCACTTATTCGCTCAACCGAAACAACCTTTTCACCCTCTGCCGTATCAAGCACAATCACCCCTTGTGTTGCCCGTCCGGCAATTCTTATTCCATCAACCGGCACGCGAATAAGTTTACCCCCATCGGTTACCAACATTATCTGATCATCATTTTCAACCGGGAAAGAAGCGACAATGGGGCCATTTTTTTCCGTTATAGCCATTGCCACTATTCCCTTGCCGCCACGTCCGCTAATCCTATATTCATAGCTAGATGTTCGCTTGCCATAGCCCTTTTCTGAAATGGCTAAAACAAATTGTTCTGCAGCGCCCATTTGCGCATATTTTTCAGGGCTTAAAATATCCAAACTATCTCCATTAACTTCTTCCCGCTCTTCTTTTTCTAATGTTTCCTCTTCTATATTTTCTAAAGAGCTTTCCCCGCGCACAGCTCTACTCATTTTCAAATATGCTGCCCGCTCCTGAGGGGTGGCGTCAAAATGTTTCAAAATAGACATGGATATAATATTATCACCCTTAGATAGATTTATACCGCGCACTCCCATTGAATTGCGGCTTTGAAAACGGCGAACATCGTTTACACTAAAACGAATTGCCCTCCCCAAAGCGGTAGTAAGCAATATATCATCATTTTCTGAACAGGTTTCCACTCCGACAATAGCCTCATTTTCACCTAGTTTCATGGCAATTTTACCATTGGCGCGAACACCGACAAAATCGGCTAAACTATTGCGCCTTACCGTGCCGCGAGTAGTTGCAAACATAATATCAAGTTCGCCCCAGCTTTTTTCATCTTCTGGCATCGGCATTATTGAAGTAATTAATTCGCCCTCTTCTAGAGGCAATAAATTAACCAAAGCCTTACCGCGAGCATTGGGTGCGGCAAGGGGAAGGCGCCACACTTTTAGCACATAAGCAATGCCGCGCGAAGAAAAGAATAAAACCGGTGTATGCGTATTGGCGACAAATAAGCGCGCAACAAAATCTTCATCGTGAGTCTTCATGCCCGCGCGCCCCTTGCCCCCGCGCCTTTGTGCCCGATAGGTAGAAAGAGGAACCCGCTTTATATAGCCGGCATGGGAAACGGTAACCACCATTTCTTCGCGGGCAATAAAATCCTCATCATCCATATCGGCAGCATAATCGGTAATTTCCGTAAGGCGGGGGGTCGTGAATAAATCCCTTATTTCTTTTAATTCGTCACAAATTATATCCAATAGTCTTTCACGCGAACGTAATATTTCAAGATAGTCGGTAATTTGTTTGCCAATTTCCTCTAATTCCTCACCTATTTCCTCGCGTCCCAAAGCCGTTAAGCGCGCCAAGCGCAAATCCAATATTGCCTTTACCTGCTCTTCTGATAGCTTAAAAGTGCCGTCATCCAACACTTTATGACGCGGATCATCAATTAATTTTATCAGCGCCAGCACATCCTTAGCCGGCCAGTTACGCTCTAACAAACGCGCCTTCGCTGTTGCAGGGTCTTTTGAAGAGCGAATAATGCTAATTATTTCATCAACATTAGCAACAGCAACAGCCAAACCAACCAAAATATGCGCCCTATTGCGTGATTTATTTAGTAAAAATTTGGCGCGTCTTGTAACTACCTCTTCTCTAAAATCAATAAATGCCTGTAAAATCTGAATAATATTTAATAATTCCGGCTTGCCACCATTTAGCGCCACAAAATTACAGCCAAATGAAGATTGCAGCGGGGTCAGCCTATAAAGCTGATTAAGCACAATATCGGCGACCGCATCCTTTTTTAACTCAATGACAACGCGCATTCCGTGCCGATCGGATTCATCTCTAATATCTGCAATGCCCTCTATTTTCTTTTCCCGCACTAATTCGGCAATTTTTTCTATCATAGTGGCTTTATTTACCTGATAGGGAATTTGCGTAATTATCAGGGCTTGCCTGTCTTTGCGCACTTCTTCAATTTTTACCACGCCGCGCACTATTACTGAGCCGCGCCCAGTCGCAAAAGCTGAGCGAATGCCCGCGCGCCCTAAAATTATACCTCCAGTTGGAAAATCTGGCCCTGGCATAATTTCCAATAATTCATCAATGCTAATTTGCGGATTATCTATCAGGGCTAGACATGCATTAATAACCTCGCCAAGATTATGCGGGGGAATATTGGTTGCCATGCCCACAGCAATTCCCCCCCCGCCATTAACCAGCAAATTGGGAAAACGCGCCGGCAAAACAGATGGCATTTTTTCTGAACCATCGTAATTATCAACAAAATCAACGGCGTTTTTTTCTAAATCGGCGAGCAAATAATTGGCCACCTTTTGCATCCGAACTTCAGTATAGCGCATTGCCGCAGGCATATCGCCGTCAATTGAGCCAAAATTTCCCTGCCCATCAACCAAAGTTAAGCGCATGGAAAAATCCTGCGCCATACGCACTAAAGACATATAGACCGCCGCATCGCCATGAGGGTGATATTTACCAATTACATCGCCAACCACACGGGCGGACTTACGATAGGGTTTGTTCCACTCATAGCCGCTATCATACATGGAATATAAAATACGCCGGTGAACCGGCTTTAATCCATCGCGCACATCAGGTAAAGCGCGCGAGACAATAACGCTCATTGCATAATCCAGATAGGAATTACGCATTTCACTGGTGATGGAAACTAATTCAATATTGTCAGCAGCCCCTTTAGGCTCATCCATTTTATTCTGCTCCTCTTCTGCCCTCTTCTGCTCCTTGCTCTTCTTTTGCCCCTTTTGCCCTTTTTGTTCCCTACTCCTCTACTACTCCCCACCCAGATAATGTTACGCTATTTATGTCTTTTTATTGTCTTCAATTTGTCTTCAATATTAAGCAATCTGCTGATTCTATGAACTTAATAATTACCAACCCACTTATAGCTATTGCTTATTATTTACCCAAGAGCGAAAAGAAGTTTTTTTTTGCTCTCCACAAGAGTTTATAATTATCTTAATTGATAGATTGGGGAGTTGCTTAGTTTCTTAACTAATATATTATACGCCTTATTTGCTTTATTAAGGGATTGTTCAGTCCTATTTATTTGGTTAAATTTAGATTTGGGTTCAAAATGGAGTTGGTCATTGTCAATTGGATTTGGGCTTGAGCGCCTCGGGCTATTAACGTTAAAATATCCTGTCATTGTAGCCATTGCGGTTTTGAGCTTTACTGCCCTATGCCTTTCTTTAATTTCTAAGACTTCGATGGATGGCGATGTTATTCGCATTTATAAAAATTCGGGCGAATATTATGATCGCTATCAGAACTTATCAAAAACTTTTGGCACTTTTGAAAATGATGTCTATATTTTAGTCTCTACTCCAAAATTAACAGATCCGCAAATAATAGAGCGTTTAAGGGAATTATCGTTTGATCTTGAACTTAGCTCTTTTGCCATTGGAACTTTAACACCATTTTCTTTGCGCCGACCGGCGGATAATGATTTAGGCTCAGTTCCGGCAATTCCCGAAAATATGCAAAATGAAGATGAGGTAAGGGAAAAATTGTCACAGTTACGCAAAGATGACGCGATTATTCGCAATCTTATTAGTGCAGATCTTAGCGGCATTGTGATGATAATATTTCCGGATCAGCAATTAACGCGCGGCAATGGCGAAAAAGAAATGCTTGCTGAAATTGCTGATATTGCGAGTGATTATCAGTCGGACAATATAAAAATTGAAATAACCGGACAGCCTGTTTGGAAGTCTGAAATGTTAGAGGCTAGCATTAATGATCAAATAAAATTTTCTACTATTGGCTTTTTAATTGGCGCCTTTATTTCCTTTATTAGCCTACGCAGTTTTTGGGGAGCTATTTTAGCAACTTTAACTCCCCTTATTTCGGTAATTTGGGTAATTGGGACAGTGGTGATGCTATTTGGCTCATTTACTTTTTTGACCAATGTTGTGGTAACGCTTGTTTTGGTAATTGCTTTTGCTGAAAGCATGTATTTTTGTTTTACCTGGCTTAGGCTCTGGAATGGGGGTATGGAGCCAAATAAGGCAATTAGCGAGACGGTTTTACGTGTAATCCCCGCCGCAGCTCTGACCGCTATTACCACAATGGTAGCATTTTTAAGTCTGACTATAGCTCAGGGAGATGGTATTAGGGAATTTGCCTATTCAGGATTTGTTGCTGTGGCCATTTCTTTTGTTACTTTGGTTACATTTTTACCCTTAGCTCTAAGATTGGCGGTAAAACTAGGCTTTAAGCCGCCAAAGAAAATGTCAATTGCGGTGGAAGCGCCAATTCCGATTGCGAAAAAAATAACCGCTCGGTTTGCTAAACAAATTTCTATAATTTCTATTGTAATAATGATAGCCTTAATCTATCCACATTTTGCCTTGAAACCGCGATTTGATTTTAAGGATTATATGCCAAAATCATCTGAGGCAATTAATACTGCGCAAAATATTGATAAGGGTGTTGGGGGAGTTGCACCAATTTATATTAAAATACCCCTTAAAGGAAATATGGAAAATGTTAGCGATGAGGATTTTATCAAAATTCAAAAAGTGCACGCCCTATTAGAAGAAAAAATAGGTAAAGGAAAAGTTATTTCTGCTGCTAGTTTTACGGCCTATACTGATTTGGGCTTTTCACGGGAGAGAATATTTAAGGCTGTTGGCCCTTTTCTTAAGCGTCGTTTTGTAACCGATGATGGCTCTTACGCATTAGTTACCGGCTTTTTGCCTACATTGATGGAATCAGAAAAAATTCGCCAGCTCGTTAAAGAAACCGATAAGGAACTAATTGAGGCCGGAATTGAAGGGGCAAAACTTTCTGGGTTTAATGTTCTTTCCGCTTTTGCCAGCACAGATATTATTAGTTCTTTAAGGAACGGGCTAACAATAGCCGTCATCGTAAATATAATTATTATCGGCCTGGCCTTTCAATCGTTGCAGATTGCTCTTGTTTCTGTAATTCCCAATTTTTTACCTATTTTAGGAACAGAATTTTATCTTTATGCTTCCGGAACTGGGTTGCAATTAACCACAATTATTGCCTTAACCATAGCATTTGGTATTGCTGTTGATGATACTATCCACTTTTTATCCGCATATTTAAGGGCACGAAAAAATGGTTTTGCACATAAAAAATCCGTTTCGCTGGCGCTTGAACATGTTGGCCCCGCTCTAGTTGCGACCACTTTAATATTATGTGCCGGCACATTTGTGGTAATTTTTTCGGCATTGCCGCAAGTTGCCTTATTTGGAACACTTGTTGTTATAACATTCATACTTGCATTGCTGGGTGATTTGTTTATTTTGCCTGCTCTGCTAAATGCTGGGGAGCGTTTTTTCAAATTTGTTGGAGCAAAAAATGTATCTAAAAGATAAATTAATGCAAAGAACTTCACTATTAGCACCATTTATTTTTGCAGTTTTTTCTTCAAGTCCTTCTTTGGCTGCTATGTCTGAAATTGAGCTATTACATTCTTATATTGGCTCCTGGAAAGGGAAGGGAACAATTATTTGGAATAATGAAGAGAGCGAAGCGGTTGTATGTCGCTTAAAAATTACCAAAGCAAAGGAAAAAAAGGTAAATTATAATGGGCGATGTGCCTTTGCGGGAGGAAATTTTTCTATTTCTGGCACTATGGCCTATATTGATGAGAAGAAGCGATTTGAAGCTGTAATGAGTTCGAGCACCTCTTTTGCTGGTGTAGCTATCGGGGAAAGAAAGGATGATAATTTAGAGTTTCAACTTAAAAATCGTAATGCAGAAACAGGCGATAGTCTACAAATTGACTCCGAAATTAAGCTAAATAATGGAGAATTATTTATTAGATTTACAGCACAAAATATTACTACCGGCAGAATAGTTAAAGCTCAGGTTCCTTTTTTTCGGCAATAGTTGGTAAAAAAATAAATGAACGGCTAGGAAAAATTTGAGTAGCCGCTCACTGTCCTTTTTGTTACAAATTCAACTTCTGATTTGCGCCTTCTGATTTCTGAACGATAAATCGTCACGGACGACTAGATAGTCCTAATTTTGCCATTCACACCCTCTGATAGAATGATAAAATCCATTACAAAAACTAACATTTGGATATAGTTCTCTTAACTTAAAACTAGCCTCTTCTTTATCCATCTTCTCATCTAAAACTGCCCGAAATATTTTTGTTACTTCTAAAGTGCTATGTGAATGGGGAGAAATTCTGAAATTGCTAACTCCAATTTCTTTTAATTCTTCTATTTCATTTAACAAATTCAGATAGCTATATGACATAGTTTGTATGCCATTTATAGCCAAAAATTTATCTCCTTCTAATGTTGCAAGCTCCATTCCATCTCTATCAACTTCGCAAATATATTTACAACTATCCTTTGTCCGATTATAGGCACGCGCATGATAGCAGCGCGCGGAAAGCGCTAAACCCATACGCCCAAAAATCTGCACCTCAATTTTTACATCAAATTCTTTGGCCTTTTTAGCAAGTTCCATTATGGTTTCTTTGCTAATTTCAGCATTAAGACAGATATTTTTAGCCCCATTTTGGGCAAAAAATTCCAGCGCCATCTCATTATAGCAATTTATATATGCGCCAATATAATGCTCTCTTTTACCTATATGCGCCAAAGCAGCAATATCATTTGCCTCAATAATAAAATCTTTCTGGCTTGCTTGTTTTTTTAAGAGGCGGCGATCTGTATCAGAACTTATTTCGGCCAAAGTTGAAAATATAATTTGCTTTTTTGCCCTTTCTAATCTTTTTATAACATCATCAAAATAAGGATAAAAGAGCGGGGCGCGTTTAGCGCAAATTACCTCGCCCAGAAAAACCTTATCTATTGGCGCTTCATCGGCCAGCATAAAATAAAAATCACGCCACATCTCAGCTTGCCAATTAAAAAGAACCGGCCCAATATTAAGCTCCATTAGCAAATTATCTCCAAATTTTAGACTTAAAAGCACCCTCTGTTTGTTTGTGCCCTTCAGTCAGCGCTAATAAATTATCTATATTAGGTTGTTCCCCTCTGGCATAGGCGTCAACCGCCTTACGAAAGGACGATACAACCTCTCTAATATATGATTTAGACCTTTGTCGCCCCTCAATTTTTAACGCACTCACTCCAGCCTTTATTAAATCTGGCAAAAGATAAGTAAGATTTAGGCTAATAGGTTCTTCAAAAGCATAATATCCATTGCGATGCTTAACATTATATCGCCCTTTGCAAATTGTCGGATAGCCCGCACTTTGGCCACATTCAATACAATCTATCATATATTCTCCCAGTCTTGAGATGAGATTGTGATTTTCATCTTCTTCATAGCGAACAAATTCAGCGGGCGAACAGACTCCATCCATATTGGTTGACTTTCCGCTAACATAATTGGTTAAAGAGCAACGCCCCTCTGCCATCATGCCAATATTGCCAAAAATAAAGGCTTCTATTTCACAGCTAATTGCTGCGTGAATTTTTTTAATTTCGCTAATTGTTAAAATTCTGGGTAAAACAACGCGCTTAATATTAAACCTATCTATATAAAAATTTATCGCTTCTACCGAAGAAGCTCCCGCCTGCACCGAAAGATGAATACGCATATTGGGATATTTTTCGCTTACATATTTAGCCATACCAATATCGGCAATTATTATAGCATCTACTCCTAAGAAAACGGCGTCATCAATCGCTTTTTTCCAAATATCTATATTGGGAGAAGTGGCAAAACTATTTATTGCGCAAAGCAGTTTTGCGCCCCTTTCTCGGGCATAATTTAATGATTGCTCCATTTGTTTAATGGTAAAATTAAGGCCTGGAAAATTGCGGGCATTAGTTGGGCCGATAAAACCACAATATATGGCATCAGCTCCGGCATCAATCGCTGTGCGTAGTGAGGCGGGAGTTCCGGCTGGGCAAATAAGCTCGGGAATTTTTTGTGCTGATTTTGTCATTATATTAGTTTTTGCTCCTAGGTTTTCCTGTTAAAAAATTGATAAATTTACCCGCCGGAGCGCTAAGTAAGCCAAAGGAATCTATAAGATTTTGCGCTAAACTATCGTCCAAATCATCTAAAGCGTTCCTAAGAGCAACCATTGCTTCACTATCACCCAATATTTTTATATCGCGATTAAAAAAAAGCGCATCACTATCTGTTTGCGCATCTATCAGCTTTAGTAAAGTTATAAATTTTGCCGATATATATACATCATGATCAATAATGGTTTTATTATTATAAGCCCTTAAACTTGGCCTTAAATGGTTAGGTTTCAGAATTAAAAAAAAGGGCAAGTCAGTAGGATTTATTAAAAATATCTTATTTGCGCTAGGGCCAAGACGCATAAAAATATCCGGATTTTTTCGCCTAACAAATTCTACAATATGGTTCAATATTGGTTGCAATAAGAATAGCGGCAAAGAAGGAAGATAAAGCGGATAAACCTCACCCTCCTCCTCCATTGCGCGCTTTCCCGGAGAACGACTAAATAAGGAAGGATTATTTATATTCATGCCTAAGAGTTTAGCCCATTAAATGGGCAATGGATTGACATGAATCAAATTGGTTGATTAATAGTTGCCAACTCTAATCAAATATGTAAAGCCCCATCACCAAGAGCTAAAGCGGCTTCACGCACAGCTTCGGACATATTGGGATGGGCGTGGCAGGTTAAGGCAAGATCTTCGCCGGCGCCAGAAAATTCCATTAAAAGAGCAATTTCGTGAATCATTTCACCAGCCCCATGCCCAATAATATGCCCTCCCAACACTCTATCGGTTGTCGCATCGGCTAATATTTTTACAAATCCATCAGCAGCAAGCATAGCTTTGGCGCGCCCATTTGCTGAAAAGGGGAATTTGCCAACCTTATAATTAATTCCTTCTTGTTTTAATTGTTCTTCGCTTTTACCGACTGAGGCTATTTCAGGTTCAGTATAAACAACCGAAGGAATAATATCATAATTTACATGGGCGGCTTTCCCGGCTAAAATTTCGGCAACTACTACTCCCTCTTCGCTAGCCTTATGGGCTAACATTGGTCCCCTTATCACATCGCCAATAGCGTAAATATTTTCAATATTGGTCTGGTAAGATTTATCTGTTTTTATTCGCCCCTTTTCGTCAAGTTCAATACCTATTTTTTCAAGACCAAGCCCGCCAGTAAATGGTTTACGCCCAATTGCCACTAAGGCAATATCGGCCTTAATGGTCGCCTTGCCCTCCCCTTTTGCACTTTCTGTTGTAATAATCAGGCCATTATCAGATTTATTTATCGCACTAACCTTAGTTGAAAGACGAATATCAAAACCCTGTTTTTTCAGATTACGTAAAAAATATTTGGAAAGCTCCTTATCCATACCCGGCAATATATGGTCTAAAAATTCAACAATAGTAATTTTCGCTCCCAGCCGCGCCCAGACAGAACCCAATTCAAGCCCGATAACTCCAGCGCCAATTACCAACATATTTTGTGGCACCTTATCTAGAGAAAGTGCTCCGGTTGAAGAAATAATTTGTTTTTCATCAATTTCTAAACCCGGCAAATTAGCAGAAACAGAGCCAGTAGCAATGACAATATTTTTACTATTTATAATTTGCTCTTTTGCTGATTCTGATTTGACTTTTACCCTTCCTTTGCCTTCAATTGAGCCAGTGCCGGAAAAAGAAGTAATTTTATTTTTCTTAAAGAGATATTCTATCCCCTGCGTATTGGCCTTAACGACATTATCTTTATGCGCCATCATTTTAGCAAGGTTCAATCTTATATTATCGCTTTCAATTCCCAAACTAGCAAAATTATGCTTTGCCTGCATGAATATTTCCGAAGCGTAAAGCATAGCTTTTGAGGGAATGCAGCCAATATTGAGACAGGTGCCGCCAAAGCTAGGCCATTTTTCAACTATTGCCACTTTCATTCCGAGCTGGGCAGCACGAATTGCACAAACATATCCACCCGGACCGGAGCCAATTATTGTCAAATCAAAATTATTACTCATTTTGCAGTCCCTAAAATTATCTATTTGTAAAAAACGCCATTCTTAATGCTAAAAAAATAAGCGCTACACCTATAATTGAGTTAAACCATTTACCTAATTTATAAAAGCCATTGTGGATTTTTTCTGTGGTGAAAAATAATGATATTAGCAAAAACCACAAAAATAAAATTACGCTCAACGATAATCAAACGTAATCTTATGCGATTTTGATAAATGTTTTAACATTAATCCTATCAAGATTTTGAGGCAAAGAGGTTTTATAGATTTAGGGATAAAGGGAAGTTGTGGCCGGTGGCAGTTAAGATAGGGTTGAGGCAATAGTCTTGTCTATAGGCAGAATAATTGCTCTTTACCAATGTCCAGATTTGAGATGACCAATTATCGGCTCAACGGCTGATCTTTATCTTATATGGCTACTATATTTTCGGCTTCTAACTTCCGATTAATAAAATTCTTCACGAGGAGATTTATTATCTTAAAAATAGTTTCTTTAAGAAATTTCATTAGAGCGCACATTTTGCCTAGCTCTTTTGCCCAGCTCTATTGAATTAAGAATAATTTTTTTTGCTTCACTTAAATTACCAATATGGTGAATTTTTACCCATTTATTTGGCTCAAGATCTTTATAATGAGCAAAAAAGTGCTTTAACTTTTCTAATTGAGTCTTATTAAGGTCAGAAATATCTATAATATTATCATAATTTGGAGTTAATTTATGGTGCGGAACACAAATTAGCTTTTCATCAATACCGCCATCATCTTCCATAAATAATATTCCAATCGGGCGAGAGCGCACAACAGCTCCCGGAACGATAGGGCGAGTATTCATTATTATCGCATCAAGCGGATCGCCATCACCACAAAGAGTATGAGGAACAAATCCATAATTGCCCGGATAACGCATTGGAGTATAAAGAAATCTATCTACAAAAAGAGCGCCACTTTCCTTTTCCAATTCATATTTAATCGGCTCTCCCCCAATTGGAACTTCAATAATAATATTAATATCAAGAGGAGGATTATTGCCAATAGAAATTTTATCAATATTCATGATTATGTTTTCCAGATAATTATTGCTTAAATTTTGACTCTCAATTACACTTGTAATTTTATATTGCAAGCAAATTTATTCAGGTTAGTTTATCTAAGGTAAGATAATGGTGGGCGCAGATTTTTACAGGTTATTTTTAGGTTTTTTTATTGGTTTTTTACTCATCAATCAGGCAAATGCACAAAATAATAATGAAATTAGCTCTGCCTATACAAAGTTAAATCTTGATGAATGTTTGTTACTTTATGCAGATGATATAGTAGCTGAATGGGCTTGCCCTGGTTATAAGGGCTATCCGCTTTATGTTGCAGAAGGAGATTTAAGATTTTTTGTTTCTTATGGCTTTTTTGCGCTAGATGAAAAGGCAGCAAGCCAGACTTTGCCGGCATTTAATTATATAAATGATATTATTGAATGGCGCTTAAAAAAGATAAATGGGGATTTTATGCCTTTTGCCACAATTTTACGCTGGAAGACAGAATCTGGTGAATA
The DNA here is from genome assembly GCA_015490455.1 of Hyphomicrobiales bacterium. Classification (GTDB taxonomy): domain Bacteria; phylum Pseudomonadota; class Alphaproteobacteria; order Rhizobiales; family Devosiaceae; genus S141-66. Next base: position 19,433 of record WFXU01000033.1, on the reverse strand, counting down.
TGGTGAAGTAAAGAGTGAGATTTTGGTTGTTACAAAATTAGAGCAAAATAATACGTGCCATATTGCCTATATTAACGCAAAAATGGTGCCAAATGCCAATGAATTAGCCAGAGAAATTGCTGATAATAAAGCAGAAAACTTTAATTGTGAAACAGATGAAATTTATAAAATAGCTGAAAAATAATGCAATTAAAACGGGTTGGGGATTATAATTTATTATTTGTTATGGCTGTAGAGCACGAATATGGAGCCCACTTAAAACAGCGTTTTACCCCTTTATTTACTGGGGTAGGGCCAATAGAGGCGGCAATAGGTTTAACAAGGGCGCTTGAGCAATTATCTAATTTTGGCACTATGCCAGATTTGATTATTTCACTTGGTTCAGCTGGCTCGGCCAATTTAGAGCAAACAGAAATTTATCAGGCCAGCTCTATTTCCTATCGCGATATGGATGCCAGCCCTTTGGGTTTTGAAAAGGGCGTAACACCTTTTTTGGATCATAGCGCCAAGATAAAAATACCGATAAAAATAAGGGGAATAAAAAGGGCTAGCCTATCAAGCGGGGCAGATATAATTTCCGGTGAAGATTATAAAAATATTGATAGTGATATGGTGGATATGGAGAGTTTTGCTATTTTGCGTGTTTGTCAGCAATATAATCTACCAATAATATCTCTAAGGGGCATTTCAGATGGGCAAAAACAATTAGTAAAAATTGCAGATTGGACGCAATTTTTACATATTATTGATGAGAAACTGGCCAAAGCGGTTGATATTATGCAAATGCAGATAGAAAGGGAAGAGCTGGATTTTCGCCCCAAATATGCTAATTAAAGAACGTATAGGAAAAATTGCTCAAAGGATATAATAGCTTTTCCTAACTAGAATTATCATTTATAGATTTTGCAAAGAAGAATTCTAAATGTCTGATTTTACTCTGTCTCTAGGATTTTTATTTTCTTCTGCTCACTTTTAGCGATAGCAACAGCATATTTTTTTGTAGACTCAAAAACACGATCTTTATTGATGGTTATTAGTGTTATTATTATTTCACTTGTTGGGATTATCTGGGCCGGTTATTCATATAAAATAATGATTATTGGCTTAGTTGATTACTTTATTATTTACTATTTTTAGTGAAACCTTTTAGAAAATAATCCTGTAAGAATTTGATTATTTGTCTAGTTATTTATCTGGGGCAGACCATAACAGTAGGATAATCGCACGATTATCCTCTAAATTAGAGAACTAAAATATGTTTAATATAGAAGACGTAAAATTGATGATATCAACTCACCTGTCAGTTTTGGTTTAGTTTTGGTGGTGCATTTGATTCTAACGGTAATGGAGATGCTTGGGATGAAATCAAACCGCTGCAACATATATCGGTGCTGGATTAGGCGCTGCCTTCGTAGATGTCGCGTTAATCCCTGGCGGCCAAGTTGCAGCAGTCGCTATGAGAGGTGGAGCTATAATTTTTGGCGGCATTGCGCTTGTTGCAAATCATTTTGATAATTAATAATAATACTGGAGCACCCAACCTATATTTGGGTGCTTCTTTGGGTTTGGAGAATAAGATGAATAACAGTAATTATAAAATTATAACAATTGGCATTATAAATTATGATCATAGAATAAAAAGCAAAAACATGAAATATTTTTATATTTCCTATTTTTTTGCATTATCAATTTGTGCTTTTGCATTATATTTTTCTGATAAAATGGATGTAAACACCAATATTCTCTTTATGAATGCAATTATAATCTCATCTTTTTTAGGAATAGGAACATCTTTTCTTATAAAGAAAAAATGGAACCTCTGGATAATTATGACAAAAATGACATAATACACTCAAACCTGCCAATGGCACATTTTATCCTAATCCTATTGATGGCTGCACAAGTTATTTCTTCTATATTTTTATCCAGTTGATAACTGATATTACAATTGATCCTGCCCCCAGCATGTTATTTGAAAGTCTTGCAATTTTCTTTTTTATAATGGCCTATTTTTTGCCAAAATGAAAAGTGCTAATTATTAAACTTAAATAGCATCACATCGCCATCATTAACAATATATTCCTTACCCTCATCGCGGGCTTTGCCAGCATTTTTTGCGCCTAATTCACCGCCATATTCAATATAATCATCATAAGAGATAGTTTGTGCGCGAATGAAACCCTTTTCAAAATCAGTATGAATAACACCAGCAGCTTGGGGGGCTTTTGTTCCCTTTTTAATTGTCCAAGCTTTGGTTTCTTTTGGTCCAGCGGTAAAATAAGTAATTAGGTCTAGTAATTTATATCCTTGTTTTATAAGGCGGTTAAGTCCGGGTTCTGTTAGTCCTAACTCGCTCAGATATTCTAGTTGTTCTTCTGTCTCTAATTGAGCTAATTGGCTTTCAATTTCAGCAGAAATAACTACCATAGCCGCTTCTTGCTCTGATGCATATTGCTCAACTTGTTTTGTTAATTCATTGCCATTTGCCGCCCCATCTTCGTTAACATTACAAACATAAAGCACCGGTTTTGACGTTAATAATTGTAGTTCCTTAAAGGCTTTTTCTTCGTCTTCTGTGCGTTCAACAAAGCGAGCAGGTCTATCTTCTTCAAGCACCTTTATTGAGCGATATATCAAATCAAGTGTTAGTTTTGCGTTCTTATCTTGCCCGCGTATTTTCTTCTCTAAGCCGGAAATACGTTTTTTAAGGCTTTCAAGATCGGCAATCATAAGTTCGGTTTCAACAATTTGTGCATCAATTATCGGATCAATCATGCCGCTAACATGCACAATATCATCATTTTCAAAACAACGTAGCACATAGGCAATAGCGTCGGTCTCACGAATATTGGCTAAAAATTGATTGCCCAATCCTTCACCTTTTGAAGCGCCCTTAACCAAACCCGCAATATCAACAAAATTAAGCCTTGTGGGTATAATTTCTTTTGAGCCGGCAATTGAAGCAATTTTTTCTAGCCTTTCATCAGGCACCGCAACCTCACCAATATTTGGCTCAATAGTGCAAAAAGGAAAATTTGCTGCTTGCGCTGATGCTGTTTTGGTTAGCGCATTAAAAAGGGTAGACTTACCCACATTTGGCAGACCAACAATCCCACACTTAAAACCCATAATATTCTCCAAGATAAATCTAAAAAACATGAGATAGAATTGCTATGGGCTAAGGTCAAGTAATTTTGCACCAGGCAAATGGTGTAAAATAATCAGAAAAACTCTAATATGTTAAATAGTTATGCTGGCGACCAACCATTTTGCGCAATTTCAATTTTATCAAGCTCAATGCCCGGCGTGCTACAATAGCTAACTAGCGACCATTCTCCTTTGGAAGATAATTTCCCCCAGCAATTTTTCGGTAATATAGTCAGTGGATATTGCTTAAATTTGAAATTATTTCCTAAAATTTGTGACTTTACGGAACCATTATCACTGCCTAATAAAAGTTCTAATGGTGCTCCGGCTAAAAAATTCCAAATTAATGTAGAATCAAGGCGAAACCACCTATTGGGGGTATTTTTTAGGAATAAATGTAACGCTGTTGTTGAGTGAGCTTTCTCACATTTTCGCTTACATTCCTGACATTGTTTTGCAACATCATGGTAAATCAGCTTATACCAACCACCATTACCGGGAAATTTTTCCAGTCCAAGAAAATTAATTACATCTTGTGCATTTTTTAATTGATTAAACAATTTCGACCCCAATTGCTCTGATGATAAACCCCTCATAATCAGAATATAAGTATTTTTGTATATGTAAATATGAGTAAATTAAAATTTATAATTAAACTAATTCTAAATTGCAGCTAGAGCTAAGTAATATAGGCCAAAAAATATTGAATATAAAAATTAGTTAAGATTAACAATGGGATAAAAATATATAAAAATGATGCTTTTTTATAGAATATATTTTTTTACAAAATAGAGCGAAACTTTTTTTTGGGGATTTTCTCCTATTAATCTTCTTTATGAGAAAATATATGCAATTTGGCATGATTTTAATCGTTTTTTGCCGAATCACCAAAAAGCGCTAAACTAGCCCTATTCATAAATAGGGCGTCATTTCCTGCAAATAAAAGAGATATATTATCACCTATTACGCTTAAAACTGGCTCAATCCATTCTTTATCATTCTTTGTAAAATCACTAAGCACATAATTTGTTACTTGCTGTTTATTTTCAGGCCTGCCAATACCGATTCTTATTTTCTTATATTCATTTTTAATATAGGAGTTAACGGATTTTATGCCATTATGCCCGCTACTACCACCGCCAATTTTTATCCTAATTCTGCCTGGTGCAAGATCTAATTCGTCATAAAAAATAATAATATTTTGCTCCGCAATTTTGAAAAATTGCTTAGCTTCCAAAATAGAAATACCAGATTTATTCATGAAAGTTTGTGGTTTGAGTAATAAGACTCTTTGTTCATCTATTTTGCCATCAGAAAAAAGCCCCTTATATTTTTTCTTAAACGGGGGGAAATTATATTGTTTAGCAATCTCATCAATTACCATAAAGCCAATATTATGACGATTATTTTTATATTTATCGCCTGGATTGCCAAGACCAATAAGTAAATACATTGAACGCTCATTCTAATATTCTTTATAAATATATAAAGGGGTAGCAATAAATTGCCACCCCGTAAAATTTATAATAATTTTTAATGACAAATTATTCTTTTGTTTCTTCTTCGCCTTTCTCACCTTCATCTTCTTCACTTTCAGCTGCTTCCTCCATTGCTCCTTCGGAACGTAAAGCAGATGGGGCGGTAATTGTGGCAATAGTAAAATCGCGATCTGTAATTGTTGGCGTTACCCCTTCTGGCAATTTGACTTTGGAAATATTTATGGATTCGCCTACCTCAGTTCCTTCAAGGTCAATTTCAAAACTTTCCGGAATATTACTTGCCGGACAGTGAACCTCAACCGTATGGCGCACAATATTGAGAACACCTCCACGCTTTAAGCCCGGACTTAATTCTTCATTGAAAAAATGAACCGGAATTTCTAATGTCAAAATAGTTCCCTTCCCAATACGCAAAAAATCAATATGTAGCGCCAGATCTTTTACCGGATCTAACTGATAGTCGCGCGGGATTACCTTATATTTTTCCCCATTAATATTGATGGTAATTATGCTTGAAAGAAAACCGCCAGCGTGAATTCTTTTCATCGCCTCATTATAGGCAATTGAAATTGGCAAAGGGGGTTTTTTGTCGCCATAAATTACGGCTGGTATTTGTTTATTGCGGCGCAGTTCCCGAGCGGCCCCCTTGCCCACCCTGTCACGCACCTTAGCATTAAGTTCGGCCTGTGCCATTTTTTTCTCCTAAAATTAGTTCTAAACAGCCCTATCCTCCAGGGGTGATAAGGCTTTATGCGAACGGGTCTTAGTGCAAAGGCAAATTTAAGGCAAGAAGAATCTTTGTCAAAAGAATTTTATAATAATATGTTAATCAAACAGGCTGGAAACTGATTGTTCGGTTGAAGTGCGCCCGATTGCCTCTCCAATTAAGTGGGCAATAGACATTATACGAATATTCTTTGTTTTTCTAACCGCTTCAGTTTCGCGAATAGAATCGGTCACAACCAATTCTTTTAATTTTGAAGCGCCAATTCTTTCTGTAGAACCTTTTGAAAGCACACCATGCGTAATATAGGCCGAAACTTCTTTTGCTCCAGCCTCATGTAGGGCTTTAGCTGCATTAACTAAAGTGCCACCACTATCAACAATGTCATCAATTAAAATACAGCTTTGCCCCTCAACCTCACCAATAATATTCATTACTTCTGAAATGCCAGCGCGTGGACGGCGCTTATCAACAATGGCTAAGGGAGCGCCAATTCTGCCGGCAACATTTCTAGCGCGAACCACCCCGCCAGCATCAGGCGAAACAATTGTTACTTTATCTTTATCATAATGTTCAGAAATATCGCGCACCATAACAGGAGCAGCGCTTAAATTATCCGTTGGTATATCAAAAAAGCCCTGAATTTGTCCCGCGTGTAAATCTAATGTTAAAACGCGATTAACCCCCGAAGTAGTTATTAGGTTTGAAACTAATTTTGCCGAGATGGGGGTTCTTGGTGCGGACTTCCTATCTTGCCTTGCATAGCCAAAATAGGGCATTACGGCGGTAATTCTGCGCGCTGAAGAGCGACGCAACGCATCAATAATAATTAATAATTCCATCAAATTATCATTGGCAGGATAAGAGGTAGGCTGAATGACAAAAACATCTTCCCCACGCACATTCTCATGAATTTCTACATATATTTCGCCATCAGAAAATCTTTTTAACAAGCAATCAGTAAGAGGAATTTTTAGATATTTTGAAATATCATTTGCTAAAGTCTTATTGGCATTGCCGGCAACTAGCTTCATGAAACTATTCCATGTCAGATTAATAGTTGATCATATTGGTCTTGTTAGCGCTTGTTCAAACTGTTAGCAACCACCAAATTAAGAATTATGTTAATGAAGTAATTTTTTAGCAAGAAATTCATCCATTTTATTATTTTAGGCAAATTAGCGATATTTGTCTTCCTTCATTTGCTGGAAAATGGGTTGAAAAACGATGAGAAAAAAACCTATCCGGATTGGCATAAGTGCATAAATTAATATTTTCAACTTGCAAAATACCAATATGTTCTAATTCACTTTTTATAAAGGCGGGTAAGTCAAAATATTCCCGTTTCTTATTTGGCGGGATAAAAATAAATGGTTTGGTGCGTGGATTTGCCGCTAATATTTCCTCAGCGCGCAAAGGGCCAATCTCATAATGTTTAGCGCAAATTGTTGGACCAATAGTTACAATAATATTATTTTTTTTGGCTCCAATATTGTGCATGGCTTTAATTATATTCTGCATTATGCCAGAAACCGCTCCCTTCCAACCGGCATGAGCCGCTCCAATAATTGCCCTTTCTTTGTCGGCAAAAAGAATGGGAGCACAATCAGCGGTTAATATTGCAAGGGCGATATTTTTATCTTTACTAACCAGCCCATCTCCCTCTTTGATAGAAGATAAATCAGAAAATTTATCAACTATTATAACTTTATTAGAATGAATTTGTTTTAGGGAAGCAATTTTTATTTCCCTTAGCCCAAGCATATTAGCTGCCAATTTACGGTTTAATAAAACTTCTTGTTTCTCTCCAAAAGCAAAGGCGCAGTTAAAATTATTTCTTTCTTTTACATTTTTGGTAAAAAAACCATGTGCAACATGTTTGATATTGAGTAGTTTAGCTCCTGTTTCATATTGCACTTTCATCAATCTTAATCCTGTTAAATAAATGGATATGGGGATAGATCTTTAGAAGAGACACATAAAACCTTAAATAATTTTCCCATTTTTTCTTCATTAATAAGCCGATCTTTGGCGCTTATTATTTCTTCCACAAACGAAGGATTAGCCTTTATTAATGTTTTTGCTCTTTCTTCAATACCCAATTCTAATAAAAATTCCCCTTGTGTCTTTAATTTATGCGCGATTAATTTTTCCTTTTGCGCTTCTTTTGCCAGTGCCGCAAAATTAATATGGGCGGTTAAGTCAATTTCTCCAGGTGATTCTAATATATCAACATATTGGTGATTTTTTATGGCCTGAAATGTTTCTCCTGTTTGGGTCTTTTCATAGCCATAATCAATAATTAATATTGCCCCCCTTCTTTTGGCGATTTTTTTGCTTAATTGCGACATTAAGCCAATTCCTGCTAGGCTCAATTCCCAAACGCTTAAGTCTTTAGCATTTCTTATATTTTCAGGCAGAATATCTTTAGGTATAGTTTCTGCACTAAGACCAAGAGCTCTATTATAATTTCCCCCATCATATTTTTTAAGGCCAATTAGGCGTTCGTGCCAATTGCCATTTTGTTTTTGAAATTGCTTAATTGGGAGGGCGTCAAAAAATTCATTGCCAATAATGATTAAGGGGATATTTTCCCTATCAAGCTGATCTATATTTTCGATAAAATATAAATTATATTCTGACAGATTTTTTCTTTGGATTTTTCTAAATGGTTCGCTTATTTCCAGAAAATTTAACTGCATAGATTGCAATAATCCATCAACAGACTTTAATATTCTTAAAGCGTCTTGCATTAAAGTACCACGACCTGGACCAAGCTCTAATAGCGCAAATTTTTTTGGTGAACCAAGCGCCTGCCAGGTGCTCGCAATAAATAGGCCAATAAGTTCCCCAAACATCTGGCTAATTTCCGGAGCGGTAATAAAATCGCCCCCTTTGCCAAAAATATCCGGATTATTATAATAGCCATATTTAGGGTGGGTGAGGCAAAGACTCATATAGGTTGAAATAGAAATGGGGCCATTGGCCAAAATTTCCTTATTTATTATTTCGCCTAATTTTGTATCTTTTTTTTGCATTTATATTTTGATATTTTTATCGTTCTTTTTGGGCATAAATTATTAGTCCGATGCCAATTATTAGCATTGGTGCGCTTAATATCATGCCAAAAGTTAGCCAGTCGCCATATAAATAGCCCTTATTTGCGTCAGGAAGGCGCACAGTTTCTACTAAAATCCTTGAAATTGCATAGCCTATGGCAAATATGCCAGCAACAAGGCCGGGCTTTCTGAAACCATAAATTATATGGGTAATATAGCGAATGAGAAGAAATAAAATTAATCCTTCAAGCAGAGCCTCATAAAGTTGGCTGGGATGGCGGGGGACATCTCCACCTTTAGGAAAAATAATTCCCCAAGGAAGGTTAGTTTCCCGCCCAAATAGTTCGCCATTGATAAAATTAGCAATACGCACCAAAAAAATTCCAATAGGAGCAATAGCGCCCAATAAATCCAACCCAGATAGTGGATTAAATCCAATTTTTTTGGCAAATATCACCATAGCCAGCACTATACCAATAAGCCCGCCATGAAAAGACATGCCGCCTTTCCACGTTTTAAGAATTTCTATCGGGTTAGAAAAATAAAATATTGGATCATAAAAAATCACATAGCCAAGCCGCCCACCAATAATAACCCCAATTACAGCCCAAAAGGCAAAATCTATCCATTGGGACATATTAAGGGGGGATGTATTTTTAGGCCAAAGATTTTTGTTAGACAAAAGCGCGCCACCATAAAAAGCTGCCAGAGCAATTCCAACAAGAAATGCCAAAGCATACCAGCGAATAACAAATGGTCCGATAGAAAAGGCAATAGGGTCAATATTGGGAAAAGCCATATTAAAATTTCCATTAATTGTTGATAAAGTAAACATGCTTATTTGTTTTGCACTGGTCAAGCGCATTTATCATCACTACATAGTGATAGCAAATATTTTGAAAGGAAGAAAAATGAGTGAGGGAAGTAAGTTTTTTGATGAATTGGGCAAATTAATGAATGATGCGGCCGGAGTTGCTGATGGTTTGCGTCGTGAAGTAGAAACGGCGGTAAAATCGCAAATGGAGCGTTTTATTGCCGATATGGATTTGGTTAAGCGTGAGGATTTTGACGTTTTACGCGAAATAGTTGAGCAGCAGGGAGCGGAAATAGAGGCGCTAAGAAAGGAATTAAATTTATTTAAGCGAAAGAAAAAAAATAGCTAATTTGAATATGTCTGATAATTAGTTTGGCTGTGGACAAAATTTATACTTAATCCTTTATTAACAACCTTTGTTGTTTCATCCACAAAAAGTTACACTAAAAAGGCTGTTCTAAAATGAATGGGAGTGTAATTTTGATTTGAATGATTTGCGTATTTGATTCTTGTTATTTGTTTGATTCTTGCGTGAAGAGATTATTTGGATGATTGGGGCAAGTATATTATGTCATTATTATTAGAAACAGAACCGGATAATATTATTCACCCGGTAGATATTATTGAACATATTGCCTTAATTAATGATTGGGCTTTTGAGCGCCAGGATGCTGATGAAATTCTGATTGCGGTTAAAGGAAGCTGGAGCGATTATCAGGTCAGCTTTACTTGGATGAGCGAATTGGAAAGTTTGCATATTGCCTCTTCCTTTGATTTGAAAGTTCCGCAAGAGCGGCTAAATGAATTAAAAAAATTAATATTAAAAATAAATGAGCAATTATGGATTGGTCATTTTGATATTTGGCATAAAGAGGGGGCGATATTATTTCGTAATTCGCATTTACTTTCAGGGGGGGCAGAAATATCTGTTCCTCAATGTGAGGCTCTTTTACGTTCGGCAACCGATGCTTGCGATCTTTATTATCAGGCGTTTCAATTTGTCGTTTGGGCGGGAAAAAGCGCTTCTGAAGCAATGAAGGCAATGATGTTTGAAACTCAGGGTGAGGCCTAAATTGTCCGCTTAAAGCTAGATTATGACTAAATATAGCCAATAATTATTACCTAATTTAATGTCTAAAATGCAAGAAAATCTGCCAAAGCAAAAAATGTTAAAAAATATAGGGTCTATTTTATTAATTGGCGCTGGCAAAATGGGCATGGCTATGGCTAGGGGATGGTTACAAAATGGACTTGATCCCAATAAGTTAGTTTTAATAGACCCTAGTCCGCAAAAAAATGTGCAAGAATATGCCAAGCAAAAGGGAATTAAAATTTTTCCTAAATTAGATAAATTAGAGAATATTGCCGTAAAAATTGTGGTTTTGGCTGTTAAGCCACAAATTTTCCCGAATATTTCTACTGAATTGAGAGAAAAAATTGCTAAAGATGTGCTGGTTATATCAATAGCTGCTGGAATAGATATTGCAACTTTACAAAAAGAATTGGCAAATGAAAATATAATCCGCGCAATGCCAAATACTCCCGCTCAATTGGCAAAAGCTGTTAGTGGGGCAATTTGTGCTAAAAATATTTCTGCACAAGATAAAAAAATTGCAAATGCGCTCTTAAGTGCAATTGGTAAAGTGGAGTGGCTGGAAAAAGAAACTAAGTTTGATGCACTAATGTTGGTTTCTGGTTGCGGTCCGGCCTATGTTTTCTTACTGGCCGAAGCAATGGCAAAGGCGGGGATAGAGCAAGGATTAGAAGAGAAACAGGCTCTATCTTTAGCGCGGCAAACTATTATTGGCGCGGCGGCTCTGATGGAAGATGAAAAGGTTGATATTGCTCAATTAAGAGAAAATGTGACTTCTAAGGGCGGAGTAACCGAAGCGGCTTTAGAAGTGCTTATGGGTAAGGAGGGAATATTTACCATAATGTCTAACGCCTTTCTTGCGGGGCTAGAGCGAAATAAAAAACTATCAAACAAACTATAAATCTATATAATAACGAAAGACCACACCAAGCATTAAACTGTAAAACACCGCAAGAAATATTCCAAAAATACAAGTAAAACTGTCAACCTTTTTTAGGAGTTGACAGAAAGGCTCTAAATTCACATTTTGATAGATTGACATTGTCCCCCGCAAAGACGCATAAGGGACGCATAATTAATTATAAGGCACCCTATTTTATGGGTCGTAAGGCAGCCTGGTTGGTTTTTAGCTAAAGAGGAAAATATGTCATCCCTTTTTGCAACTTATATTCGCTCTAATCTTGACTTTGTTAGGGGAGAGGGCGCTTATCTTTTTACAAGGGATAATGAAAGCTATTTGGATTTTTTTTCCGGAATTGGGGTAAATATTTTTGGCTATAATGATGAGGATTTGGTTAGCACATTAAAAAGTGCTGCGAATAGGGTTTGGCATATTTCCAATTTATATCATATTGAAGAACAGGAAAAACTAGCAAAAAATTTATGCTTAAATAGTTTTGCTGAATCTGTGTTTTTTAATAATTCTGGTGCTGAAGCGGTGGAATGCGCTATTAAAACGGCCAGGAGATTTTTTTATGATAGGGGAGAAAAAAATAAAACAAATATAATTTGTTTTAAGGGCGCTTTTCATGGCCGCACGCTTGGGACTATTGCTGCTGGAGGAAATAAGAATTATTTGGAGGGGTTTGGTGAGCCTTTGTCTGGATTTAGGCATATTGAGGGGGGTAATATTGAGCTGGTCGAGCAAATAATTGATGAAAATATAGCGGCTATTTTAATTGAACCTATTCAGGGTGAGGGTGGGGTTAGAGTTTTTACGGATGAATTTTTGCGTGAATTAAGAGAGATAAGTAGAAAAAATAATATCTTACTTATTCTTGATGAGGTGCAATGTGGATTTGGCAGGACGGGTAAATTATTTGCTCATCAATGGGCAGATATTGAACCTGATATTATGGCGGTTGCAAAGGGAATAGGCTCTGGCTTTCCGCTTGGGGCGTGTTTGGCTAAAAAAAATATTGCTAAATCTATGGTTCCGGGCACGCATGGTTCAACCTATGGCGGCAATCCTTTAGCTTGTGCTATTGGCAATAAGGTGCTTGAAAAAATATTGGCTCCTGATTTTTTACCCCATGTCAGAAAAAGTTCAACATATTTACATCAGCAATTACAGCAGTTAATGCAAAAATTTCCTCATTTAATTTTAGAAGTTCGGGGTAGAGGGTTAATGGCTGGTCTTAAAATAACTCCACCGGTTAATGAATTTGTGCAAAGTTTGAGAAAAAATCGCCTATTAACGGTTGGGGCAGGAGAAAATGTTTTGCGTTTGCTTCCTCCTTTAATTATCAGCGAAAATCATATAGATGAGGCCATAAATATAATGGACAAAATTTTTGCCAAATTTGCAAAAAGGGCTAAATAATGAATAATATTAATGATAATGGGTTAAGACATTTTCTGGATTTGCGTAATTTTTCTTATGATGAGTTGCGCAAAATTCTGGATTTAGCCCATAAGCTAAAAAAGCGCCTAAAGCAGGGAGAGCGCCCTATTCTTTTGGCGAATAAAATTTTGGCAATGATTTTTGAACAAACCAGCACGCGCACAAGAATTTCGTTTGATATCGGAATGCGCCAGCTTGGCGGGGAAACGATTATGCTTGCCGGCTCTGAAATGCAGCTTTCCATTAATGAAACTTTACAGGATACGGCAAAGGTTATGTCCCGTTATGTTGACGCCATAATGATAAGAACAGCCTCACATGATAATTTATTAGAATTAGCCAAAGCTGCACAAGTGCCGGTTATAAACGGTCTTACCCGTAATTCGCATCCATGCCAGATTATGGCTGATATTATGACTTATGAAGAATATAGGGGCGATATAAGGGGGGCTAATATTAGTTGGTTGGGGGATGCGAATAATGTATTGCAATCTTGGGTTGAGGCGGCGAAAATTTTTGCTGTCAATCTAACTATTTGCACTCCTAAAGAATTTTCGCCAAAGGGGCAAATGTTGGAAGATATAAAAAGCGCTCCTGATAATATTAAAATGATTGAGGAACCGGATGAGGCGGCAAGAGGAGCTGATATTATTATGACCGATAGTTGGGTTTCAATGGGTGATAAAAATGCTCAATATAGGCATAAGATTTTTGCGCCATATCAGGTTAATGCTGAACTTATGAAAAAGGCAAAAAAGGACGCATTATTTATGCATTGCCTACCTGCACATAGGGGCGATGAGGTAACTAATGAGGTTATTGACGGGAAACAGTCGGTAGTTTTTGATGAGGCAGAAAATCGCCTTCACGCGCAAAAGGCTATTCTTTGCTATATATTTAACATTGAGGAAGTGGAATAAGGTGGGTGATAATTTTTTAAGGGAGCTTGGTCTTGACCGTGATGAGAGCGGGGAAGATGTAGTTGTTCCATTTACGTTAGAAAAATATTCCGCAAGGGGGAGAATAGTCCGTTTTGGTAAGCAATTGGATAATATTTTGCGCCGACATAATTATCCAAATCCCGTTGCAAGATTGCTTGGAGAGGCTCTTACTTTGGCCTCTCTGATTGGTTCTTCGCTTAAATTTGAAGGACGCTTTATTCTGCAATTACAAACCGATGGAGCGGTTAATTTGATTGTAGTTGATTTTAATGCTCCCAATGGTTTGCGTGGTTGTGCGCGCTATGATCATAAAAAATTACTCAAACTCACTGAAAAGGGCAAAATCAAGCCAAAGGAACTATTGGGCAAAGGTCATTTGGCAATGACAATTGATCAGGGGATAAATAGTGAAAATTATCAGGGATTGGTTGAAATTGATAATATTGGCTTTGAGGAAATAGCAGAGCGATATTTTATGCAATCAGAGCAAATTCCAACCAAAGTTCGCCTGGCGGTTGGCGAAGAACAAATTAGGGGCGAGAGCCACCCATATTGGCGCTCTGGGGGGATTTTGTTGCAATATTTGCCCGATGGGGAAAAAATAACACAAATACCATCGGTTCCAGTTGCAAATAAACAGGAGAATGACGAAGGCTGGCTCACGGCAAAGGCGCATTTGGCAACTTTAGACGATGCGGAATTGTTAGATTGCGCAATATCGCCTGAAAGATTGTTATTCAGGCTGTTTCATGAGGGTGGATTAAGAATTTTTACTCCCCAACATATTGAGGAAAGATGCACTTGTTCTGCTGAGCGAATTGAGGATATGTTGGCGAATAAATTTAGCGAAAAAGATAGGGAGGCAATGATAAAAAATGGGCAAATAGAAGTTGCCTGTGAATTTTGCTCCAGCAAATATTATTTTAACCCCAACCAGTTTTTGAATATTGATAAATAATAGGTTATTTTCTGATAGTTAGCAGATTGCTAATTCTACTTTGCAAAGTTCTTTGAAATGTTATAATATGAGTAAAATTTTAGGATTGAAAAAGAAACGGTGGGCATGGGTAGGATAAGAGAAACCGTGAGGGCATTGGAAAAAGGAGAAAAAGATAGGGTGAGGGCAAGGTAAGAAGCAAAATATCAAGAAATATCAACATATTAAAAATTCTTCACGGAGGGCTAAACAGAACCATGTTCATCTTTATATTGACGGAAGTTTGAAATAAGTTCGGCAAATGATTTTGGATTATATTTTTTGAAACTTTCCTCATCAACAAATATAAAATCATAGGTTACGTCCGATTGCGCTTGATTAACATCATCGCACCATTGTTTCAAACGCTCTATTTTGCGCGGGACATCCAAATCTTCAAGACCCTTTGTTTCAATGATAAAGACCTCTTTTTCAGTCTTTTTAACGATAAAATCCGGGTAATAATTGGAAATATTGCCATCAACATTGACATAGTCCAGTTTGAAATTGATGGCTAAATAGTTCTTTGCATAGGATATGATATCATTACAATCCTCCAAAAAACTGGCAAATTGAAGTTCAAGATGACTATCACCAACAATGCGATTAAAAATGCTTTTTTTGGCGGCGATATATTCTTGATCATTCACCACAAAGGGCCGTGTTTGGCGAAGCTTGATATTATCTCTTATTTGTGCATCGCCCTTATCGCGCACCGTCTGAGCATTGATGGCCTTTTTGAAAGTCTCAATTATCGTCTTTGTAGCAGCCAATTCCGATAGGTTTCGCAAACTATTGGGGTGTTCAAGATCAATATTCTGAGCAAATAATTCTGTTTGCACAAATTGCTTAACCTTACCGTAAAGTACATCATAACCGCTGACCAATCGTAGATCTTTCTTGATGGTCTGAGCAAAAAATCCGATTACACTACGATAATCGGCATTGCCCGCCGAATCAAGAACGGTGGTATGGGTAACTTCCCCGCTGGCAATATCCTTAAAAATAATTTCGCGCTGTTCTTCCTCGCTAAATTGTTTATATGGCACAGGATTATGCCCCATTGCCTTAACGTCCAAATCGGCAAAATTCTTATATTCCCGATAGATGCGCGGTGTAAGCACTGGGATATCAATATCAAGCTTTGTAATGTCTTTTTTGTCATTTTCATTATCTATTTCTATGACAGTTGGCGTTTTGGGCTTAGTGCCTTTACCCATTGAGGTGCGCTCTAATTCCACGCCCTCAGCTTGGATAGATTCCACAAAATCCATAAAGGCATCTGTTCCAACAACGCTGACATATTCTTCCAAACCGCCACTATACATTTTGCGCAGACCGCGCCCAAGCGTTTGCTCGGGCAAAATATTGCTTTTGGAAGAATAGGCGCGTAGCCCAACAATGGTGGTGACATTTTTGACATCCCAACCTTCCTTCAGCATCAAGACCGAAACAATTGCCTTATAGGGGCTTTCAGAAGAATCAATTTCATTGGAGAGTTTACGCAATTTTTCCAGTTCTTCTTTGGCTTTTCCGGAAGAAGATTCGGAAATTTCACCATTATTTTTAGTATGAATAACCAAAACTGAATCTTTAAGATCAGGATAATGTCCTTCCAGATATTCTGCCACATCATCGCAATTTTTAGTATCATCGGTCATCACAAACAAAATAGGCTTTTTGCCTACCTTTTTATGCTCATCAAAAGCCTTGCGCCATTCTATTATGCCCAAATCTATATAATCGGCGTATTTTTCAGTAAATTTAGAACTTTGACGTTCCGAAAGTTTGGCACGGCTGGCAGCGTCGGGCAGAACCGGATGTTTGACGACATTCTGTGCAATGGCTTCAACCAGCGGATAGTCAGATATTGTCTGCACAAAAATTGCCCCATTATTATGTTTGGGTGTTGCGGTTACATCCAGTTGCAGGGAAAGCGCCTTTCCCTTTTGCAACAGCCGGTTGTGAATGTCCTGAATGGACTTGAACCATGCCAGCTTATCATCATGAATATGATGCGCTTCATCGTTAATTACCATCAATTCCTCAATGTCGCGCACAATCATGCCTAAATCAACTTTTGAGTCTGTTGTTGCGCCCGTTGGACGTTTGCCTAAAAAATAGTCCATAGAGTTATCATCATCTGGCGAGGGAGGAATATCTTCTCCGGAATAAACGCGGTGAATATTGGTTAGAAAAATATTGCCAACGGGGCGGGTGACATGGAGTTCATCCTGCTTGTGCAAGGTTAGCTGAAAATCATCGCGCCAATTGCGCCCCTCATAGCCATTGTCAGGCAATACCGGGTCTTCAAAAAAGATACGCAAGCCCTGAAAATCATGATAAAGCCGATCCAGCACAATAATATTGGGCGCTATCACCAGAAAATTGCGCGATAATTCCGAATCTGGCTCATAGAGCCTATGAAAATAGCTCCATGCCAAAGCCAGACTCATAACTTTAGTTTTGCCGCTGCCAGTTGCCATTTTTATGACATAGCGCCGCCAAGTTTCATCAAACATATTTGCCGATACTGCGCCCGAACTATCAAAGCGCATTAGGTCAAACTTGTCCTTTGCGCCTACGACATCATAAAGATAGATGATGGTTTCAAGCGCCTCGCGCTGGGCGAAATAATATTGAAATTGTTTCATATTGCCATCTGCATCCGGCATCAGGTGAGGTTCGTTAAACCACCAATTCATAAGGCTTTTGCTGGTCTGGCTGGCTCCCACATAGTCATTATCGCGAAATTCTTTTACCTTTTTGCGTAATTGTGCCACCAATGGCGGCATGAGTTTTTCCATACTGGTTTCGCGCAATGCTTCATCTGCCGGAAACCAGCGGATTGAAGGATCTAGGATTGCATGGGGGGAGTTAGGAAAATCTTTATGCAAAGCCATTATTTTTGCCCTCCCACATTCACCTCCACAATCGTCATGGTGTCATTGCCGAAAATGTCCACCACTTTGACGGCTATTTTCCGCCTTCCGGGCGCGCATTCATGAAACACGCTTGTCAGTTCTAGCGAACGGTTCTTTTTAGTGCGAAAAGACTGCCATTCATTTTCAAACACATAGTCGCCGCTCCAGCGCTCTTCCCACTCCCCAGTTTCTGGGTTTTTCACCCTGATAATCTCGCGCTTGCTTTCATAATCAAAATCAACACTCCAATAATCAATCCAGTCTGTCCAGTGCTGTGTCAACTGCTCCCGCTTGTTGATGCCGTTCCTATCGCAGCTAATTTTGATAATCTCGCCCTTTTCTACAACAATCTTATTGCTCCCTTTTTTCAGGCTGGCTTCAACGCTGGCAATAGAATCCTGAGAATAGAACACTGAGAAATCGGTTAGCTCCACTGCCACGCTTTTGCCCCTGATATGAGGCTTGACCTCAATATAGGCAACATCATGAAATACCACCTGATTCTTTTCCACCGCCCGCTTGTCAAAAACATCGGCAGGGATATATTTGGGCGCTATGTCTATGCCTTTGGCGCGCGCCTCATCCCGCACATTGGGAACCAGCCCCATTTCAAACTCAAAGCCCAGAATGTCCACTTTGGTAATATGGTGTTTGCGGCATTCCAGAATGATCTCTTCCACGAACAGCCTTGTCACCGGCAGGTTGACCGGTCCGATGGCCACCATACGCCCGGCCTTTTTGCCGTTGAAGGCGGCAAAATTCTCCAACCTTTCCGCCCGATAGGCACGCAATATCAGATCAATAAAGGCGGCCTCTTTGGCGGCCAACTGTTTTTGCCGCTCTTCCTCGCGCAAATCGGAATTGACGCCAATAAAATGCTGGCGCTCATATTTGCCCAGATTGAGGATTTCAAAGGCGCGATAATTTTTGCCTTCCTTTTTGAGCTGGCGCTGTACGCCAATCATGCGCTTGCGGGTGGTGTGAATGGCAAATTTGCCCAGGTCGGAGCATATCCATTTGCGCCCCAGCTTTTCCGCCACCGCCGCCAGCGTGCCCGAACCGCAAAAGAAATCGGCGACTAGGTCGCCTTCATTGGAAGAGGCTTTGATGATTCGCTCAAGAAGGGCTTCAGGTTTTTGGGTGGGGTAGTCCAGTCTTTCATTGGCAACAGGGTTAATAAAAGGAATTCGCCAAACATCACTTAAAGGTTTGCCTTTTGGCTCTGCATAATGAACTTGATATTTTCCGGTTGCTATTAGTTCTTGAACTTTTGGATTATTTCTATCATACACCACTAGTCCTTTGTTTCCATAGCCGCCTCCAATTAAATATCCTTTTTCATATTTTTCTTTTAAATTTCCGGTGATAATTTTCTGTTCATTGAAAATATGTTGTGTGGATTTCGCAAAAAAGAAAATGATATCATGATTTTTTTGATATGATTTACTTGGAGCCGTCCATTTCTCATAATGCCATACAATCTCATTTAATTGCAAGGCTTCCCCAAAAATCTCACTCAGCACACACCGTAGGTAACTATTCACCCGCCAATCACAATGCACATAAATGCTGCCATCTTCAGCCAGCAGGTCGCGCATCAGGATAAGCCGCTCATAAATCATGGCAATGAAGCTGTCGGCTCCCTTGCCCCAAGTGTCACGATAGGCAATTTCTTCCAGAATATTGGGCTTTTTGGTAAAATTATCGCCGCCAATCTCAATATTCATGGAAAAATCCGCCCCCACATCAAAGGGCGGATCAATATAGATCAATTTAAGCCCGCCTTGCGCTTCTATTTCCTCGCGCAGCGGGCCATTTTTGAGGCTGGATAAAATCAGCTTATTATCGCCCCAGATTAGCTTGTTCGTCCAGCCGCGCAGTTGCCGCCCGCGCTTATCAAGCGCAAACAGAT
>WFXU01000032.1 GCA_015490455.1 Hyphomicrobiales bacterium | reverse complement strand
TGATTTAATCTATGGTGGCGCTGGCAATGACACAATATTGGGTCAGAACGGTGATGATAATTTACAAGGACAAGATGGTAATGATTATTTAATTGGCGATGGTGGTGATGATAAAATCTATGGTCAAAATGGCAATGACTATCTTCTTGGTGGCATTGGAAATGATAGGGTTTTTGGCGGTAATAATAGCGATTTAATCAATGGTGATGATGGTGATGATTATCTTGAAGGTCAAGATGGAAGCGATATCTTAATAGCTGGAGAAGGATATAATTGGCTCCATGGTGGGAAGGGAGCCGATGTTCTAAGTGGCGGTGAGAGCAATGATAGTCTTTATGGAGGTTCTGGATCTGATATTATTTCGGGATTAGGTGGATCTGATTATATTGATGCCGGAACAAATAATGACTTTGTTATTGGTGGTGCTGGTAATGATATGATTATCGGTAATCAGGGCAATGACAGTCTTTATGGTGGCGCTGATGACGATGTTATTGTCGGTGGAACAGGCAATGATGAATTACATGGTGAAGATGGCCGTGATATTCTTAACGCTGGAGTTGGAGATGATATCCTTATAGCGGGAAATGGACGTGACATTTTGCTTGGCGGTGAGGGCAATGATAGCCTTTATGGTGGTTTGGCCTCTGATTTATTAGAAGCAGGAGATGGCAACGATATTCTAGCTGGCGGTGAAGGTGCTGATGTTTTGCGTGGTGGCCTGGGTTCGGATATTTTTATTTACAAAAATATATCAGAAAGTCGGGTTGGCACAAGGGATGTTATTTCTGATTTTGATATAAATGCCGATAAGATAGATTTATCAAATTTAGGTGCGATTTATTCTGACTTAGAAATTGTTGTAGGTGATGGAGCTACTGACATTTTTATTTCTGATACGGATTTTGCGATTCGCTTGAGGGGTGAATATGAAAATCTGGGTGAGGATAATTTTAACTTTTAATAATCTGTTGTTAGCATGATATAAAATGTCAGAAGAAAATCCTATTAAGTCTGCGTTAAAAGAGTGTCGTCCATTATTTTTAGGCGCATTGTTATTTTCTTTTTTCATAAATATTTTGATGTTAGCAGTGCCTGTATATTCTATGCAGGTGCTAGATAGGGTTCTTTCTAGCGGCTCAAAAAACACCCTGTTAATGTTAACAATAATTGCACTTTTTGCTCTTGGTGTAGCTTCATTGTTGCAAATTTTGCGAGCAACTATTTTTACTAATATTGGGCGCTGGTTGGCTGATAAAATTACTGATAATTTAGCTACTAAGACTATAGAAATTTCTGTTCACGACAAATCCATTGGCTCTCAACCGTTACGTGATTTAGCGGCGGTTAGATCGTTTCTAACCTCATCGGTTTTGGGGAGCATTTTTGATGCTCCATGGGCGATATTATTTTTTATAGTCCTTTATATGATTAATTTGCAAATTGGTATTATTGTGACAATTGGAGCTTTAATAATATTAATCCTTACAATATTTGCACGAAAAATCCCTTCTGCGAGGTCAAAATTAGCAAATCAAGCACAAATTAACGCCTACAAAGAATTTGATGGTTTGATTAGAAATTCCGAAGTTATTAAAGCAATGGGGTTTATATCTTCGGCAAGTAATAAATGGCGGCAAGAGCATGAAAAAAATATTGCACTTGTATTTTCATCTACAAATATAGGTACAGTAATAAGCAATATAACAAAGTCCTTTAGAATGACATTGCAAATTGCCGTAACAGGCATTGGGGCATATTTTGTAATTCAAGGAAAGATGTCTGTAGGTTCCATAATTGCTGTAAGTATCTTAACTGGTAAAGCGCTTGCGCCTTTTGATGCGTCTGTTGCAATTTATGAAGGTCTTGCCTCTTTTAATTCTGCGATGAAGAGATTAAAAGAGGTCCTACGAATAAAATTAATGAAATCTGGTCAGGCATTAGAGTTGCCTGAGCCTGTTGGAAATATTTTAGTTGAAAAACTATCGATTCAAGACAGTGACTCACAACGGTGGCTATTAAAAAATATTAATTTTGAACTTATGGCGGGTGAAAGCCTAGGGATAATCGGTCCAAGTGGTAGTGGTAAAACAACATTATCAAGAGCTTTGGTTGGTGTTTTGCTACCAACAACAGGATCAGTAAGGCTTGATGGCGCTGACTTGCAACAATGGCAATCGGGACAGCTTGGAAATGCCATTGGATATTTGCCGCAAGATATTGAATTGTTTAGCGGCACAATCGCACAAAATATTGCGCGTATGAATGAACAGGCAAAAGATGAAGATATAATTAAAGCTGCTAAATTAGCATGTGTTCATGATTTTATTTTAGCAATGCCTTTGGGCTATCAAACTGATATTGGAAATAATGGCAATCGTCTTTCTGCAGGGCAAAGGCAAAGAATAGCCTTAGCACGCTGTTTTTTTGGTAATCCAAAACTTATCGTTCTTGATGAACCTAATTCTAATTTAGATACAGATGGCGAAATGGCTTTGTTGCGATGTCTAGAAAATGCAAAAGGGTTAAAAATAACAATTATCATTGTTGCTCATAGACCAAGTATTTTAGGGAACGTAAATAAAATAGCAGTGTTAAATGCAGGCGAATTAAAAAAATTTGATGAGGCAACTAATGTTATCAAACAGTTAACGGCGCAAACTAATCAAAAAATGAGACATAAGAAACCTAGCAATTTAGGGAAGAAAACAGGATAACTTATGTTTAGTATATTCAAGTATGATTCAAAGCGGCCAGGCTCATCAGTTTTCCGATTTGGCTCACTTATAGTTGTTCCCATAATTATTTTTATCATAATCTGGATGGCATATGCGCCCCTAAGCTCCGCTTCTATTGCAAGTGGGCAAATTGCTTTAAGCGCCGATCGTAGTGTAATTCAGCATTTAGAAGGGGGGATTGTAGAAAAATTATTTGTAAGTGAGGGGCAAGTGGTAAACAAAAATGATCCTATTTTACTTATTCGAAGTTTACCCCAAGACTCACGGAAAATGATGTTGATGGACAGAATTGCTGCTACAAAAGCATTAATATTACGGTTGCAGGCACAAATATCTGGGTTAAAGAAAATAGATTTTTCAGCAATATCAGATACTGGAAATATCTCAAATGAGTTACTGCAAAAACATATATATCAACAGCAAAAAATATTCTCTTCCTACCTTAACCTTTCAGCATCAGAAGATGAGTTAATTATAACAAGCTTAAATAAAATAAACATAGAAATAGATTCTATAAATACACGGCTTAAGGCAAGAAAAAAACAGCTAGATATTGAAAAGGAATTGCTCTTAATAAAAACAACACTGGAGCAACAAGGTTTAATACCAAAAACAGAAATTTTAGAAATAGAAAAAACTATCGCTATTCTAGAAGGAGAAATTGACGCTGATCTTGCTACAATCGCAAGTCTAGAAAATAACGCAATAGTCATAAAAGTAGAGAAAGCTAAGCAAGACGAACAAAAAAGAATTGATTTTTTAAGAGAGTTAGAACAATCACAGACAAGCCTAAAAACATTAGAGCAAGAGTTAATAACACTTGAAGATCAAATATTAAGAACTCTAATTAAAGCGCCGATTAGTGGGAAGATACTAGATTTGCAAATTTTTGCATCCGGTGAAGTCATAGCCCCGGGGAGCAGAATTATGGATATAATTCCACTTGAACAAAAGTTAATTGTTGAAGCTAAAGTAAGTCCGCAAGATATCGATTTGGTTGCTCCAGGCAGTAAAGCCAAGGTGCAGATAACACCGTATAATGTTAAGAAACTACCGCGTATTGACGGAGTTGTTTCAACAATATCCGCTGATATTCTAACCGATCAATTGACGGGTATGAGATATTATTTGGCTAGAATTAATATTGATTTTTCGCAAATAAAGGCTACCAATGGGGACATTGTAATAACTCCGGGAATGCCGGTAGAAGTGTTTTTATTTGCAAAAGACAGAACGATGCTGGACTATTTAATATCACCAATTACAGATGTAGCATATAAATCTTTTAGGGAAGAATGATGTCATATAAAAATTATTTTGAAAATACACCAGGACTTCTAAATGATTGCGAACCAAGGAGACTCCATCAGCTAATCGGTGAGATTATGCAGATTTGGTTAGCAGTGAAAACTCATAGAAATAGCTCTCTGTTAGAGTTTGAGCGTTCGGTGTTTTTGCCAATTCATCATAATCAGTTTAGAATTTATAAAAGAAATGGCAAACCTATAGGCTTTGTCAGTTGGGCTTATTTAACTGCTGAATTAGGTGAGCAATATATTAAAGGGAAGTTTGATTTCAAGCCAGAATACTGGAATATAGGGGAAGAATTATGGTTTATTGACTTCATCACACCATTTGGTGACGCAAGGGCGGTTGTATCTGATTTAAGAAATAATGTGTTTCCAAATGAAATAGCATATGCCCCACTTTTTGATAAAAAGGGTAATAAGTATAAAAAAATTAAATTGCATGGGGTCAATAGAAGAGCAGGAAACAAACGGGCAAGTGAAGATGATGCTTTGATAACAAAACTATTATTGCAATAGCTATAGTGGTTTAGATCAAGTCGAAGCTCGTACATCTTAAAATTAAAAGATTATGTGAAGATATTGAACTTTAATTGTAAAAGTCATGATTTGATCTGACGGTTGTGAATTATCTGACAGCTAGCGTTTTTTGTAGCGCGCGGCCAGATAATCCTTGCATATCACCAATATTTTTTGATTGTGCAAGCTCTTTGCCATCTTGGAAGGTCTGCATCGGGGTTTTGCC
>WFXU01000031.1 GCA_015490455.1 Hyphomicrobiales bacterium | reverse complement strand
CAGTGGTGAAATCCCGACACACCCCCATAGTTTGGTGAATAAGGAAAATTCCAAGGGGTATCGCTAGGTTCAGTTCCCATCAATAAATCTACAGACCAACCAAGAAGTGGATTGCTTCCAATCCAAGTTCCTGGAATACCGTTTTTTGCAAATACATCATAATGCAACTGGAATATTTCACTTGTAGTTGGAATTTGCTTGCTTTTCTCTAAATAGCTAAAATGTGCCTGCATAAGCTCTTTTGATATTTTATCATAAAGTGCATTTCCCTCTACAAACAAACCATTAGTTTGAGCTAATGTGTATGTATTACTTATAAAAGTAGCAACACCAGTTCCTTGGCTATAATTTCCTGCTATACCTCCATAATCTGAACCAAGCATTTCAAGAGTTTCATAATAACTAGTCAAATTCCCATTCTCTACATATATTCTTAGCTGTTCAATAATTACTGGATCAATAGACGAAGTATTATTTCCATCATTTATCATTAAATTGTCCTCTTAGTTTTTGTAAAAATTTTATTGTCATCCAAAATATGAGTGAAACCATAATAACTGTAAGTGCTAGAACTATTTGATTGGAGTAGTATGATTCAGCTTCTAAGAGATTCTTAATATCTAAGTTTGCGTTTCTTTTTATGATAACAAGGACAGCGCTAAAAATAAAAATTAACATAAAAATCCACTGAAAGAATAGGAAAAACCAAAAGCCAAAACCACTTATTCTGGTTACAAAACGTCTATAAAATATAGATAAGAAAAACCACGAAATAGCGAATAAAGCTAACTGGAAAGGAAAGAATAATATTGACCCTCTAAACATCGTAAACCAAAAATTAGATAGATCAGAAGAGGTGAAATTTCTTAATTCTGCATAATATTTTGGCTCAAATCCAGAGATAAGATACCAGATATAATCAGCCGCAAAAATACCAAGGAAATGATACATTACTAGATAATTTAGTATAAATACAAAAAATATATTATATGAATTTCGCTTCAGCCAGCGCTGCCTCTTATTGTGCATCTTTCACACCATCAATTTCAGTTATAAAACTACCTAAATTGTTTGACATATTTCACCTATTCTTTCTTTATATTTGGAAAATTGCAAAAAGTTTCACCTTTGCATTTCAGCGAGAATAATCCAGAGAATAAACTTCTGTAACAGGCAGGACTCTTATTGAAACAAAGACTCACAAAGTAACGTAAATTATTTGTTCCATTCCTGTCACGAATTACTACATTATCAATCGGATATTTATCTCCCGGTTTAGCGTCTGGAAAAATAAGAATTGCGTCCATAAAACGGGGTTCATTATCTCGCTTATCTTCAACAAATTTTTTCAATTCGGGATATTTACTCAAACAACTGCCGGGCGCTGTTTGCTCTTTTGGGTCTGGATTGCCAAAATAGACAAATGTTGTTTTTTCTTTATCTAAATTTTTATGTTCCTTACGCCCATCAAGAATAGTAAAGCCCATATCGCCCAAAACATAATCAGTAAATGCTTGCAGCGGTTTTAGATATTGCTCATAATCATCAGAACAAAGGACAATGGTTTTATATGGCAATCTGACACCGACAAAATTCCCCGTTCTACTTGCCTGAAAATGTCGCTCTATCACCCTGCCATCTGGCGCAATAAATTTATCACTATATGATTTATTGCCTTGCGCCATTGCTGAAGGAGAAATCCCCAACATCGCAGCATTTAATAATAATAAAGCAAAAACTGCGAATATTATTTTCTTACTATGTTTTTTTATCCAACCCATCAAATAATCCTTATCCGTTGTTCAAACAATCCGTCCTGCCCATCTAATTAGTTTCACTTACCTATTATCTATAATGCTTAAATGGAGTTGATTGTAAAGAAGAGGAATGATATTATTAAATGCTTTCAGTGTTGTTAGGTAATAAATCCTATTCTTGCTTTTTGCGCTCTCTTTATTACTAAGCTATCCTTACCACAATCCCACATTTAACCCCCCAATGCTCCTCCCTAAAACGCCACATTCAGCACCCTACGCCGCCAGTAAATACTCACCCTCATCATTATCATTTACAGCCGAAGAAACCAACGTGCTAGAGGAGAGTCTACTGGATTCCGGCTCGGAGGCCGGAATGACTTTGGGAGGTAATGCTGGAGCGTCAGAACTCTGCCGCATAGTCATTGCAGCTAGCCCAACATCTGCCGCCGCGGCAACCAGCCCGCCGGCGTGAGGCATATAAGACCCGCCGTTTGTTTGTGCTACATAGCCTTCTGCTTGCTCAAACATATTTGCGGTTTGTTCATTATAATAGATATATTCGCCGCTGATAGAGGCGAT
>WFXU01000030.1 GCA_015490455.1 Hyphomicrobiales bacterium | reverse complement strand
GTACGGTACGGTACGGCAAGCATTGTCAAATATCAGTGGGTTATATAGCGGCAAAAGTAATGTAGCATCGGAGCATAATCGCTGTTGCAATTAGGCATAAACTGTGCTGCTGCAAGTTATAATCAGTGTTACAACTAGGCATAATTGGTACTATTTGTATCCCTGTGGGTAGGACTATCTGAGCTGAGACTAATTAAACCAGCTGAACTGATTGAGCATTGCCTAACTCAAATGATATAAACACACCCAACCAAGCTATACCTCGCCGAACTGGGAAGCATGGATAAACGCCAGACTGCCGCTCTTGCTGGCCTTGCTCCTATCTATCACTCGCCAGTCCGGTAATTGGAAGGGCAAAAGCTCTATTCGCGGCGGACGGGCAAATTTGCATCACGCGCTCTACATGCCGGCTCTTGTTGCCATTCGCTTTAATGAAGAGTTGGGCGCAAAATACCAAGCCATGATAGAACAAGAAACCTGCCAAAGTCGCCATAACAGCCATTATGCAAAAACTAATCATCACCGAAAACTCCCTGCTAAGAGATGAGAGAAAATGGATCAAAAATAATACTTGATTAACACGGATACTCTAAACTCTATGCCATCTCTCAAGAATATACCCGATCAAAAATGGCGCGCCGGGGAAGATTCGAACTCCCGACCCCTTGATTCGTAGTCAAGTACTCTATCCAGCTGAGCTACCGGCGCCTATGTTAAAATAATTGCCACAAATATATTCTGAACAGGCGATTATTTATATTGCTAGATCTAATTTGGCAAGTAATCTCTCTATTAAAGAATAATTTTTTTAGTTTCAACCAAGAAAAGTAGAATTTGGCAGGCAAATCTCAAAAATAGCTCCCTTATTACTATCAATATAATTTAATGTTCCCCCGTGCGCTTCAACAATTTCACGAGAAATAGTAAGCCCAAGTCCGGTTCCCCCCGATTTGGTCGAACTCTCAAAGGCAATAAAAAGATTTTGTTTGGCCTTCAGGGGAAGTCCAGGACCATTATCGGATATGATTATTGCCAGACCCTCATCTTTACGATCAGCAAAATCAACATTAATTGAAGGTTTTTTTGTTCTAGTTCCAGCAGATTCCAGAGCCTCACGCGAATTATTAAATAAATTTATCATGACGCGGGCTATTTGATCGGGGTCAAGATTTAATGTGATGGAGCTGGGCACATTATTGTTGAATTTTATATTAGGGTGCGAGCGGATTTTTGCATCAATCGCCGCTTCAAACACCAAAGCCTGTAAATCAACGCCAACAGGCTTTGGAGGATTTGAATTTTGTCTGCCATGCTCTAATACTGATTGGGCAAAATTAATCGCCTTATCCAAAGAATGAACCAATTTTGGGGCTAATCTTTGCGCTTCTGGATCATCAAGATTTGCAATTTGATCTGACAATAATTGCACTGAGGTGAGCATATTACGTAAATCATGATTAATTTTAGCAACCGCCAGGCCAAGTTCTGCTAAATGACGACGCTTACCCAATTGAACAAAAAGATCGCCCTCTAGTTTACTAAGCTCCCTTTCAACAATACCAATCTCATCTTTTTTATCGGAAGGATTTAATATTAGAGTGGCATTTTCTGGGGCTTTGCGAAATGATTGCAGATTATCTATAATTCCTTTGATAGGGCGAATAAGCGCACGATTTATGAATAAATATATCACCGCCGCTGTTAAACTAATAATTATCAGGGAAAGTATGAGAATATTGCGCGAATAAATAAGCATGGCATCTCTTAATGGCTTTTCTGCATATAAAATTTCTATAATTATATCCTCATTTTTGGTAATATCCCCTACAATGCGTAAAGTTCTATCTGAGCCAAAAAACAAACTATCAAGCGCGCCCCCTATCCAGTAAAATAGGCCTTTTTGTCTCAAATCTGCCGTTACAGCACTATCGGGCATTGCTATTTTTGAATGTTTTATTAGCTGACTTTGCCCTTTCGTTTTATAGACAAGGGCTATGGCTTTGGTTGAATCCAACAATCTATCGGTAAAATCCTGCGGCAAATCCCTGATATTAGGGACAATATCAATAACTCTTATTGCCACTGTGCCAACAGCCAATCTATCCTTAAGCCATGATTGGCGAAAATTAGCTATTGAAGGTAGATAAATAAAAATTTCAACCAGCATTATTACAAGAATAATTGTAGCAATGAGCCTAAAAGAAATACCAGATGTAAATTTATAATTATTTTCCATGTGTTGGACTATAGTGAGTTTTTTATTTTACGACAATAATCAGACCGTTAATCCAGTCAATTCTAAATGTGCAGAAAATTATTTAGTTTCTTTCCTATTTAATTCAAAATAGTTCAATATAATCAGAAAAAGATCTAACAAGGCACAGGATAGGAGCAAGCTCTGGTTAGATCGTATAAGTAATGAATAGTGTAGCATAGCTAGTTTGCTCCAACTAAGGGGCGTCTTTTCACGCTTAACCATCTCTGCGCTTGACCAAGAATATTGAAATCCCAAATCCTATCCTTAATTTGGGCTAGCAAGATCATGTACCCACGACAGGGGGGGCTATTAATTCCAGACCGCAAACAAAACGATATAGAAGAAACCAACAATTTCCTCTCCACTACGATCAGTTTAGTTGAATAATATTTTACTGTGATGGTTGGTGGATTTAACATATTGAAAACTATTGAGTGATTTTACCCCATTATCCTGATCTTTCTCGCTCTTCACCCTGAGTTTGTCGAAGGGTGCAGGGTGTAGCAAAGGAAAAGGCAAGCATTAAATTTCTCCCTTATCTATATATGCGTTTTAGGAATAAAAGCCTCTCTAATACGTATAGTTTGGTATTATGTGAATAACTTAGCCTTTTGCTATTGACAAGAATCAAGGGGGGGTAGCTTCAAGGGGCGCTAAGGAATTTGGCGCAATTTTTGAAACAGCGTCTTTGATAAATATGTCAAATCAGGCGCAAAACGAAAGGACGAAATTATGAATACACAAACATTACGATGGTCAGATATAAATGTTAATGAAGGCTATGAGATCCAAACTCTTTCTTCAACTGAAGTTGAAGATGTGAGTGGGGGGTTGGGTCCTATTGTAGGAGCTCTACTGGGAAGTGGAATGGTGCTGGGTGCTTATTTGATAGCAAAATTTACATAAAAAGGAGGGTATAAAATGAACAATATTGAAACTAATGAAATGATCATCGAATTATCACAAAGTGAAATTAAAAATGTTTCTGGAGCCGCGCCGATGTTCCTTGTTGGCTTTTATGCAGGAGCTGCGGCCACAGCATTAGGCATATATCTATATGAGGCATTTAATTGATTCTAAAAATAAGAGAGGGAAATTTAATGACTAAAATAAAGAATAATCTTGAAAAATTTTATCAAAAACATGCTTTTGTGATTGGAGTTTTTTCAGGAGCTCTTGCAGTTATGGTAGGAATTCTCTTGGCTGAGATGTGATGATTTTGGTTGTTGCTTTTAGGCTTATTTATGCTGATTTATTATAGGATTAGATTCCTTAAAATAGAAAATAAATAATGAAAATAATAGAGCAAATATTTCTCAAAAAACCAAGTAATATGACTAGAATAATTCTGGCGGCATCTGTTACTTTTTGGTGGCTTGGTTATAAGGCTGCAAAATGGTCAAATTTGGGAGTGGTTGAATTTTCATTTTTTGATTTGTTATTTTCTGGAATTGCAATTTATTTTATTACTCTTCTATTAAAAATCAAAAGTAGCTTATAGCTGGTCTTAGATATCATTAGAGTCTGGATTTTTTAAGTTCAGACTCTGTTTTTTGAATTATTTTAGTTTTCTTCATCACAAATTTTTAAATTAATTAGAGATAGTAATTTGCTATATAGAAAAAAAGCATTTGAGAGTAGAATAAAGGGTTTTTCTAACCCAATATCTATCAAGGGTAGTTTGCCTGTCAGTGTAATGCTGGCTGGTATTTTTATTGTTGTTGCTTCTCTTATTACCTATGCCGCCCTTACTGATTACACACGTAAAATTGTTGTTTTGGGTTATCTTAAGCCCGAAACTGGCTCAGTAAAAATTATTAGTAATAAGGTTGGGCAGTTGGATATTGAAATAGCTAATGGCGCTTTAGTTACAAAAGACCAATTGATTGCAACAATTCGTGAAACTAATGCCGATTCAGATGGTCAATCTTTATTCTCGCTTGAAGTTAAAGATATAGAGCAGGCAATAGGTTATTTGTTAGAGCGAATTGAGCTTATGAAAAATAAATCTGCTTCACTTACGGAGCAGGGGAAATTATTGTTAGATCAGCATAATGAAAAGATTAAATTTGCTCAAGCTGGAGTTGTAACAAAACAGCAACAATTAAAACTCGCAAGTGATGCGCTAGAGCGAAGCAGGGTGCTTTTTGAAAAAGACCTAATTCCATTAGCTACATTGGAAGAAAGTAAGCAAAGAATTATTATTTCTGAACAGGCTTTATCTGATGCCAAAAATCAAGTTGAAATATTAAAGATTCAAACCAGACAATTAGAGCTTGATGCAGAATTGCAAGTTAATGAACTTGAACAAGCAATAAACACAATGGAGCAAGAAGTTGGCGCATTAAAGGGGAAATTATCCCAAGCTAATTCTCGTTTCGAGGCTGGTATTTTTGCGCCAATTTCAGGAACAATTACCTATTCATCAGCTCAGCAAGGTGAATTTACTGCCATTGGTAAAGAATTATTCCAAATAACGCCTGATTCAACTGATTTAATAGCTAACTTACTTGCACCATCATCGGCTATTGGTTTTGTTAAGCCAAATGATATTGTGCAAATCAGATATGCTGCATTTCCTTACCGGGAGCATGGTGTTTTTTCTGGAACTGTTATCAGTATGAATAAAATAGCGCAACTTACTAGCGCAATAAACTCCCCCATTCAAATTTCAGAGCCAGTTTATCAAATAGCGATAAAAATCGACCAAACCCCAAAGAATAAATCTGGGCAATCTTTGCGCTTAGTTTCTGGCATGGTTTTAGAGGCTAGTATTATTATTGATAAAAAGCCGTTGCTATTATGGTTATTAGATCCAGTATTGTAGGTAAAAATGTTTTTTAGAAAAAATCTCCCAATTTATATGCAATCAGAAGCTGCCGAATGTGGATTAGCGTGTGTAGGTATGGTGGCGGCATATTGGGGAAAAGAATATGATTTACCAGCTTTGCGGCGTAAATTTCCAATCACTTTACAAGGCGCTTCCCTTAATGATTTAACAAAATGGGGTATTGCTGTATCTGGTTGAGGAAGTTGGCCTATTTACCTAATTCTGATACCATTATTATTTGCGAGTTTAGCTTTAATTATTAGAGAATTAAAAAAGCGAATAATTGAATCTGCTTCCGAGCAACCTCCAGAAGTTGATATTGAAGATAGCCGTCCAGCGAAAGTGCTTGTTTTATTTTTAAGTAGACCTGGTGAGTCTCATTTATCTGAAGTTGAAATAAGTAAAGAAATTAAAGATAAAAAAACGAAATATCAGGAAAAAATAAAAGGATTTATTGAGCAAACAGGTATGGGAAATTTTTTGGATGAAGGTTGTTTAGATAAATATGGTCTAATGAATTGGCAATCAAACACCATTTAGAAGTAAAAGGCTCGTGCCTTGAGAAAGTTGTTGTAATTTCTTCTGCCGATGGTGGTGCAGGGGATAAGCTTGGTGGAACCCACAACCTTGATGAAATCTTTCGTGACTATGTTGAAAAGAGGACAAAAGATAAAGGATATGATATTAGAGTTGATAGAATAGCTGATGTAGTAGCACCAGAAATGAAAATTGAGAGTGATGGAAGAAAAATAAATCTAGCACAAGGTATAAAATTTAATGATATTGAGGCTTTAATCCATCTTCTTTTTAATACTTACACTGTCTTAAAAAAAGAAAAATATAGAGAAAGTGAAATATCGATTGATGTAACAGGAGGGCAGATTCCTAATTCTGTTGCTGGTGCAGTTTTTGCTATTTTAGTTCCTACACGCCGCTTCCAATATATCGATACAAATGATTATAAAGTCAAAAGTTTTGATGTTTATCATGAATTAGATACTATTTTGCCAAAGTAATTGGTGTAGTGGTTCGAACTTGATCTGACAGCTGCCGGTTTTGATAGTATTGTCTGTCAAGTTAAGTTTAAGCTGTAAAAGTCATGATTTGATCTGACGGTTGTGAATTATCTGACAGCTAGCGTTTTTTGTAGCGCGCGGCCAGATAATCCTTGCATATCACCAATATTTTTTGATTGTGCAAGCTCTTTGCCATCTTGGAAGGTCTGCATCGGGGTTTTGCC